>LNEX01000221.1 GCA_001464165.1 bacterium Ga0077546 | reverse complement strand
AATTCATACTTTCGACAACGCTATGGGTCTCGTGCTAGGCAATTGCAGTGCGGCCTTCATGGGTTGCGACTGCATCGCCAGACCAGGGGTAGTCAATAAAGTCGGTTCTTGGATGCTAGCTGTAGCCTGTCGCGAATTGAACGTGCCTCTTTATGCTCTTTCAGGTACCGAAAAGTTTGTCACAGATGAACGTCTCTTTGAATTTGAAAAGCATGAAAGACCAGGTGTTGAAGTTTGGGACAACACGCCAAAGGGTGTCGCTGTGCTGAACCAACAGTTTGACCTAGTGCCTTTCAATCTTCTTACTGGGCTAGTAACAGAAAAAGGCATCCTCAAAGAATCAGATATTGAGCCTTATGTCTCTAATTTTTCTGTGCACCGCTCACTGACGCTAGCTTCAATCTAGCCATCTTTTTAGCTATAGAGACAGTGAGATAGATTTTGCAATTTCATTCAGAGCATTGGGCGGCCATTCTCGTATTCTGGGCCACCGTTCTGCTGTGCATGCTGGCTTTACACTACGATTTTGTCAAAGACGGAAAGAATATTGGGCGCTATGTATTTTCAATTTTTTATTTTGCCGTAGGCATAGTAGCCGCAGCTTTGTTCGGATTTTTTCTCACAGCCCAACCATTTGAGCTTATAAACCTACTGGCTATGGGCGTTTTCATTGCTGGCCCAATATTTTTAGCGATGGCACAATCAGCAGCCAGAAAAAACAACCTGATCAAAACGGCTAACACACTACTCGCCATGGCACTACTTGTAGTGGCAATATCGATTGATGCATTTATTGTTGAACCACATTGGCTAGAGGTAACCAAGGTCAAGTTATCGAGCAGCAAAATTACAAAAGCAATAAAAATAGCCGTTCTCTCTGACTTGCAGACAGATCAGATAGGTGAATACGAAAGAGCTGCGGTACTGAGAGTGATGCAAGAAAAGCCCGATTTGATTCTTTTACCAGGTGACTATATTCAATGTTTGACTTGGCCCGAACAAGTTAAGTGGCAAGGCCAACTAAGCAAACTTCTCAAGGAGACTAGATTTTCAGCCCCGCTTGGTGTCTTTGCCGTTCAAGGCAATGTCGAAGTAGACGGTTGGCCATCGATATTTAAGGGCCTGCCGATAACAGCTATGCCTGACAGCAAGACCATTAATACAGGCGAGCTTGCAATTACAGGCCTGAGCTTCAGCGATTCTTTCAATCAATCGGTAAAAATTGCAGCAACAAAGCAGTATCACATAGTTATTGGTCATGGCCCTGATTTTGCTCTGGCCAAACCAGATGCTGATCTACTGGTTGCTGGACACACCCATGGCGGCCAGGTTCAACTGCCCATATTTGGACCGCCAATAACTTTATGCCAAGTGCCACGCCATTGGGCCCAGGGCACGAAAGAGCAAGAAGCAGTCGAAACCAAGCCAGGAACGACTCTAATTTTGTCGCGAGGTGTGGGCATGGAAAGATGCTACGCACCAAGGATGCGCTTTCTCTGTCGACCTCAACTTATATTTATTGAGCTGACACCAAAACTCTAAATTTATGGATAAAGTCCACGGAGACGTCGAGCTTCAACAATTCGCTCAACGGCAATACTCATGGCTGCCATGCGCAAAGTCAATTTCTTCTCATCGGCAACATCAAATACTTTGGTACAAACGTTGTTAACCAGGCCTTCTAGGCGCTGGTAGACTTCTTCTTCTGTCCAAAGCAAGCGCATCAAACCTTGCACCCATTCAAAGTAACCAACAGTCACTCCGGCGGCATTTGCGAGGATATCTGGCATGACAATTACGCCCTTACCATCAAGGACATCATCGGCATTTGGCGTGGTTGGCGAATTAGCACCTTCCACTACAACTTTACACTTGAGACGATCAGCATTGCCGGCGTGAATCTGACTTGACACTGCGCACGGTGCCAGAATATCGCACTCTAGCTCAAGTAGCTCTTCATTGCTAACTTTGTCAGCATTAGGATACTCATACATGGCGCCATTCTTGTCGATGAAAGCCATGAGGTCTTCGACATCAAAGCCTTTAGCATTTGATAGACCACCAAAGGCGTCCGATACTCCCACAATTTTGAACCCGGCCTTGCTCAAATTGCGCGCAACTGACGAACCAACATGACCCAAGCCTTGAATAACTACAGCTGGTGCATCACCTTTGAGCTTGGCAAAGGTGGCCGCCCGCCTAGCCGCCAGAGCCACGCCATAACCAGTTGACTGCAAAACACCGAGTGAGCCACCCAAATATTGGGGCTTGCCAGTAACAATAGAAGGAACGGTAAAACCTTTGTTGACTGAATAAGTGTCCATGATCCAGGCCATGGTCTGTTCATCAGTATTCAGGTCAGGCCCAGCAATGTCTTGGGTCGGCCCAATCATCTCTAAGATTTCAGAAGTGTAGCGTCGGGTAATTCGCTCAAGCTCACCTTTAGACAGAGTGTTTGGGTCCATCCTTATGCCACCATGAGCGCCGCCGAATGGCAGATTCATTAGTGAGCATTTCCAAGTCATGAGCATGGCCATCGAAGCCACTTCACCGAGAGTTACCTCAGAGTGATAGCGCAAACCACCTTTACCGGGCCCAAGAGCTAGGTCATGGTGAACGCGATAGCCCATGAAAGTTCGCACCGAACCGTCATCCATTCGCGCCGGAACAACCACAGACAAAGAACGCTTAGGATGACGCATTGGTTCAACAACATTGTTGTCTAGTTTCATATGCTGAGCAACCTTGTCAAGGCGTTTCTGGGCATTTATGAAGTCCGGGGTTTCCCATTCATTCGTCACTGCGCTGCCGAATCCTTTATTGTCTTTGCTATCTGTAGCAATTGCCATGATGCTCCCTCTCAGCTCCCTATCGGGTAGTAAGGTAATTGTAGCCCCATTTACTTCTCTTTACAGAATAGGCTGATTTTGAATTAACTTAGTGCCGCCATTGCCAATTGCTTGATTTCTTCTGAGCGACTGCGCACGACAGAGATCAATTTGTCAGCCTGGCCGCGAGTATCGCTGACAAATTCTTGCTCAGCAGTTGATTGACCAAAATCCCGCAGATTAATCAAAACGTTATAGTAGGCACCCTCCGCAGCTGCGGCAGCAACAAGAGCAGCCACTGCACCATCAGACAAAGAGCTGGGATTGCCATGCTCAACTACACGAGCGGCCAGTTCAAGCAATACTGGCCCACCCTGCAATACTGACAGCGGGGTTAAAGTTGCCGCTTTACTTGCCTCTAAAATGGCAGCATCGCGCAGAGCTTTTTCGCTCTCGCTACCTTTGGCCATGCGCCGAGCATCAAGAATGCGATTAAAAGCCAGCATGTCGTCATCAACAGTTTGTAGCAGCCATTGCTTGAGGCGTTGAGCATCTCGACCCACACCTTCCATCATGGCCTTCTTCTCTTCAAAACCTTTCTTCTCAAAAGTGAGGTTGGCCACCATGGCACTTAAAGCCGCCGATAGTGAACCACATAGGGCTGCAACGCTACCACCACCAGGTGCCGGAGACTCACTGGCCAGCTCATCTACAAAGGCAGACAAGCTCATATTGCGCAAAAATTTGCCTTCTGGGGCAACGCGATACTCAATAATTTTCTCTTTAGCCACAAATGGAGAAAGTTCAGCCAGCCCCAAAGACTGAACCGCACACTCAACAATTTCGGCTTCACTAATACCAGTTGATCGACCTTGTTTGCGTAGGTAGTGCCGCCCCGCCTCAAGCATCGGCGCCAGAGGAACCAGGCCGACAATCTCGCTACCGGTTACTCGCAGGCCCAATAGTTCAGCCTGGCGAACTACTTCATCAAAGGCCTGATGCAAAGAAGTAATTTCAAAATTAGTCAAATTTATTGAGACTTGGGCCCGCTGATACTCGTCTACATACCAGCCAACTGCTCGTACTTCTTTCAAGGTGCCTGGAACTTTAACAGTATTGCCCGACGCATCTTTCTCTATTTCGCCTTTGCCATTGCGCTTAGCCCGACCAGCTTCTCTTATATTGAAGGCTATTTCGTTAGCTAGTTTTTTTGAGCGGGTATTAAGATTGACATTGTAGGCAATGAGAAATTGCCTAGCACCAATGACGGTGGCACCGCTGGCAGCATTGAAAGCTGACGGGCCAAAATCGGGTTTGAAACCACTATCTTTCATTTTCTCGTTAAGAGCTTCGTATTCGCCTTGCCGTATGTCAGCTAGACTGCGCCGCTCGGCCTTCTTAGCCGCCTCGCCATACAAATAAATAGGAATGCCAAGATCACGACCGACCCGCTCGCCTAAAGTATTGGCTAACTCTACACATTGCTCCATGGTGATACCGCTGACTGGTACAAACGGGCAAACATCTGTAGCACCCATGCGAGGATGCTCACCTTGGTGCTTGCGCATATCAATTAGTTGCGAGGCCTTAGAAATGGCTTGATATGCTGCTTCAACCACCTGCTCTGGCTGACCAACGAAAGTAACCACAGTGCGATTGGTACTATAACCTGGGTCAACATCAAGCAGACTGACTCCACTTACGCCGCGAATAGCATCGGCAATCGCATCTATTACTTTTTCATTTCGGCCTTCAGAAAAGTTGGGCACACATTCTACAAGCTGCATTGATCCTCCAATAAGATCTATTGTTTTGGAATCTGTTTCATGGCGCTGCCCTTTTTCATAAAAGCAGCACCGTAGGTATGTTTGAGAGTAAAGAATAGCATTAGCACAGAAATTGCAATCCAGATTAAAACCCAAAATACAGGGAGTGTAAAAGGGATCATTTTAGCCATTAGTGTGGCGTCACTATACCCCCCACCAGCCAATCCCAGTGAATGCGGGAACAATGACCACGTTAGAGCTAGCGAGCTAAGAGCTGTTTGCACAGCTAAGAAAAGCACTACCAAATTAGCCCAAGCAGCTTGCAATTTCTTGCCTAGATAAACGCAGAATGCACCCATTCCTAGGCCCCAAATCAAGCTTCCTAGACCTTGTAAAAACCGCATAGGATCGAATAAAGCTGGGGTCATAAATATCAATGAGGCGACAATCATAGCAACGCCTAAACCAGACAATATCAATTTCGAATATCGTGGGTACTGACCCAGGTATATCAAAAGGCAACCAAACAAAGTGGTGCCAATATAACCAGCCTGTGCAGAGAGAAAAGCCAAACCACCGCGACTGCCAGTCAGGCCTGCATGCCCCTGCCCATCGCTCACCACGGTCATGAAATCAACATGACCACCAGTGAGAATAGTAACAATGGCGTGCCCCATTTCATGCACCATGGTTACAAATTGACTAACTGGTGTCAGCAAAAAATGAACGCCCGGAACATTACTCAAAAACACACTGAAGACCACTAGCAGCCAAAAGACAGACATATTCCAACGGGGATTATGCATGAAGCTCAGTTGACTGGCTGCGACTAACGCAGTTGAAGAGTTAATATTCTCAGGCTTAGTTTTTTTCGGCACTACTGGCGATGGCAGACTTGAACCAGACGAATCAGTAACTTTGGCTTTTCCAGAAACTTCATGCTCAAGACGCGCTAACTTCTCTTCTACTGTTTCAGAAACCTTGAGCTTTGGCTGTGATTTTCTAAAGCCAAACGCTTGACCACCGGTCTTTTTATGTGGCTTTTCTTCAGGCTTTTCTTCAAAAGGTTTGGCTGGCATCAGAAATGTATTTCCGAATTAGTTGGGCAGCACGCTAGAATCAGCATCATGATAGAAGCAAGCTGATAGACTTGATGATCATAGCTTAAACGATGTGAGTGATGCCCTTCAGTTTTAGTACGGAATTAAACGTACTGATAGCCATCTCCCTTTTGTGCTGGAGCTCCTGGGGACTTTTTGACAAGAAAGCACTGGAAGGCGCCGGCCACTTAGATGTCTTGCTATTTCAACACATCTACTATCTGCTCGAAGTACCGGTTGGCTGGCTAATTCTCAACCTACTATTTAAAGGTGGTTGGACAGTCGCACCAGCCGTCTGGCTCTGGACGGCCCTGGGTTCACTATCTTCATCAGGAGGAATGCTCTTTTATTTAGTAGCCATGGCCAAAGCTGAAGCTAGCTTCGTCTTAGGTATAACCGCAGCATATCCTCTTATAGTTCAGGTCTTAGCCCACTTATTCTTACACGAAGCCTTGGTGCCAGAGCGCATGCTCGGCTCGCTACTTGTTGGCATCGGTGTCGCTCTAGTGGGATCGTCAGCTGGCCACAAAGCAGCAAGAGCAAATAAACACGGTCTTGTCTTGCTCATGTGCCTACTGGCTACTATGCTTTGGGGAGTAACTGGGCTATTTGACAAAAAAGCCTTAGAGCTCGACGTGCCATTTAAAATTTACTATGCCAGGTGTGTTTGGGATGCCGCTATTCTGGCCGTGATGCTGCTG
This sequence comes from bacterium Ga0077546, assembly GCA_001464165.1. The sequence goes on along the minus strand of LNEX01000221.1, from coordinate 12,715 downwards.
GTTTTCAGGCTTATAAATTACAAAGTCGCCTATAGAAACGCTAAAGCCTGGAAATATTCGTGGTTTTCATCGATCTGCCTATCACTTGGCACCCTCAGCTACATGTTTGCCATGACCATGGCAACAGCTTCATATGTCATTGTCATTACAGGCTGCTACCCACTCTTGATGTACCTAGGAGCGGTCATATTTCTCAAAGAAAAATTGAGCAAGATGCGCCTAGCTGGGGTCGTGCTTATTGTCGCCGGGGGATTAATGGTGCAAAACACCCAGGCACTTTAAGTAAGTAAGCTTGAATTATGTGGGCATATATCTGGCAGACTTATTGTTTGAATTTGAATTCGAGAGGACATAATGAGCGACGATTTCCGCAAGCTTCGCACGGAAGAGGACCTAAAAGAAAAGATTTTATCGTCGGTCAGCCAGGCATTTACCGGTGAGGAAACAAACCGCTGGATGGTAGCCCTGCAAGAAGAATCAGCTGGCAAAGCAGAAGAACCGGTAGTCACGGGCTCAAGCGACAATAAGCTCAATGAGAATATGGCCTCAGTAGTAGACCGGCTCTTCGACAACTTTAAACGATACGCCTTTGAATTCAATCGCTCGTTAGAACACCGCGAGCACGTTGTCAACTGCGAGCGCCCCTCAAGCATGCGCAGCCAGGCCGACTATAGCGATATGGGCGGCCAACCGATTCGCTTCTGCATCGGCCACATTTCATCACGAGACTGGGCACTGCTTGTGCAAGCTGAAGAAAATCGAGTACGGGCTTTTATCACACCCATTAAGTTCTTAGTTGGCTTTAGGCCTGACCAGAGCGATTTTGAACCTTATGTTGAGCTGCTCTTAGTTAGAGACCGAGTCGGCAATTCGCGCCAAATGATATGGACGATAGATGGCCAAGCACTCGCCCTAGAAAGTATTCCAGCACTATCGCGCCGCTTCTTTGGTCAGCTAGTTAAGGTCACTCGCGGCGAAGCCAGTAGCACTGAGCGCTTTGTCTTTGACCCCAACGATTTAAGCGCACTGCAGCCAGAAGTTGTGGTCGAACGTTCATACGAACCGGATGACCAAACCATGTTTTTCAGCGAGAAACCAAGACCAAGCGAATTAGTGAGGAAAGCAGTGGCTGATCGTCCCGGTCACACATTGGCCCAGTTAGCCAATGTCGGCCAAGGTCAAGGCATTATGCCACTGAGTGGGCCAAACGCATCTATTCATGCCTCTAGATCAGCTGACACAGACTTGCTTGGACAGACCCAAACTGAACGCAGCAATTCAGCCAATCAGGCAGCTAGTAATCTAAATAGCCAGACAGTCGGTAACTCAAACAATTCAGCCAATCAGTTTGCCAGCCCGGCGGCAGCTCCAAGACAATTGTCAATTTCGCCTTTGCCTCCACCCAGCCCTAACTTAAATCGTAGCGCTAGTAGTCAGCCGCAAGAATTGACTGAAGAGCCGATACCCACAGCGGCACCACGCGAAGAATTGAGCTTTTTTAGCAAAGCTGTGCAAGAGCCAAAAAAGGAAGAAGCCATCAAACCAGCAGAGCGCGAAAAAATTCGCGAAACTGTAGAGCCGAAAGTTGAAGTTGCCAGAGAACCACTGCCAATAGAACCAGTGGCAAAAGAAGCAGAAGATATTCCCTTGCCAAGCAAGGTGGAGCTTAAAACAGAACTTAAGACAGAACTTAAGGCAGAACCGAAGCCAGAGATCAAAGTAAAGGCTGAAGCAGAGCCAGAGCCAAAAACAGTCGAAAAAGTAAGCGCAACTGCTGCGGCAATAGCCAGCCAGGCCACCACTCAGACCTTAAGCAATGCTGGAGTCAACAGCGAAAAAAGCACCTACCACTTTGTGGCACGACCCGAAGAAGACGAATCACAAAAGATTGACTTAAATACCGATAAAGATATCGCTGAAAACAACCGCAGAGTAGCGCATGCCATTAAAAATCTGTTCGACTCGGTAGATCTGTCAATTACCGCCCTAACAGCAGTTGGCGTCGACGCCATGAAAGCCGACGATATAGCAGCAGTCAGCTCAATTATGCGTCAAACCAAAACACTCAAAGTACTGAGAGATGGCATAGTGCAATTATCAAAAGACTGGCAAAAGTCACTGGAGAACTGAACCGAAGTGTTCATTACCCTGCACGGTGCAGCCAATGCTGTCACTGGTTCTTGTTACCTAATTGAAACAAAAAAAGCCAGACTTCTAGTCGACTGTGGATTGTTTCAAGGCTCAAAACGTCTCGACAAATTCAACTTCATTCCTAAGTCGATCGTGGCCGAAAAAGTTGAAGCTGTGGTTTTAACCCACGGTCATTTAGATCACTGCGGCCGACTCCCTCTTCTTACAAAAGCGGGCTTTAGAGGCCCAATTTACGGTACCTCTGGCACACTAGATATTGCCCGTCTAATTTTGAGCGATGCCGCAAAAATTCAAGTAGACGACACTAACCGTGAAAATCGCAAAAGAATTAAAGCTGGCCTTCCAACAATAAAGCCGCTATTTGCCATGAAAGACGCCGAGCGAGTCTTCTCTCTGTTTTACCCTTTGCCTTACAACAGCGAAACAAAAATCGCCGATGAAATCACCATTAGGCTAGTTGAAGCGGGTCATATTATCGGCTCTTCAAGCGTAATCATGACCCAAAAAAGCAAGAGCGAACAACTCAGGCTAATTTTTTCTGGTGACTTGGAGCCAATTTAGTGTTTCTTGAGTCGACCTATGGTGGCCGCGAGCATCGACCCTATGAAGAATCAGTGCAGCTCATGATCGACTTAATTAAAGAGACCGTAGCAAAAAGAGGCAAGATACTAATTCCAACCTTTGCTGTGGGCCGCACGCAGCAACTGCTCTACCATCTTGCCCAAATGTTTCACTCGGGAGCAGTAGAGCCCTTTCCTATCTATTTGGATAGCCCCATGGCAGCGGCGGCCACTGACATTTACAGCGACCATCTAGATATGATGGATGATGAGGCTAAAGACCTGTTTAGAGAAGGACAGCTGCATCAACAACTACCAACTCTAAAATATTGTGCAACAGCTGAAGAATCGCAGGCATTGAATGCGATCAGTGGTCCCTGTCTCATTCTTGCTGGGTCCGGCATGTGCGACGCTGGCCGGATTTTGCATCATTTTCGCCATAACTTAGGCATTGCTGAAACACTAGTTCTAATTGTCGGTTTTCAGGCTAAAGACTCAATGGGCAGGCGCCTTTTAGAAGCTAAACCCATTAAGATTTTCGGTGAGACAATCAACGTTAGGGCCAAAATAGCTAACATTCAAGGCTTTAGCGCTCACGCCGGTCAAAGCGATCTTCTCCATTGGGTAGAGCCCATAGCCAAAAGCGGCGCCAGAATTATCTTGACCCATGGCGAAAACCATCAGCTGCACGAACTAAAAAGCGAGCTAAAGGCAAGGTTTGATATTGAAGCAGAAATTCCATCACACGGTGAGATGCTGACAATTGGCCAAGAGCCAGAGCAGAATTAGTGACACCATATACGATACTTAAACCAGACCCATTTTAGAATTTAGAATAACTACCGCCAAAGTTTAATCTACCGAATTGAACTTTAATTGCTCTCAGTTCGTTTTAAAGCACATAAGCCCAATTTTCTCGAACATTCGACTATTACGCTAAGAAACTTCATCCCTGGCAGCAAAAGCAGCTAGCTGCGGCATTGCGACATTCTGATAGAGAAGCCGATGACCATGAAAAATCACCACACTCAACAAGAGATCTCGCTCAAATTGCTGGCTGCTATCAGCCTATTATTCTTTCTCATCGCCATCCACCACTGCCTCAGCTTTGCAGGCGTGGAAAGCAGGCAACTAGGCTACATCAAGCTAGCCAAATTTAGTGCATCACTGGCTCTCTATGCAGTAACAATGTTCTGGCTGTTAAAGCAGCTAACTAGCGACCGCCCAATACTGGAATGGGCAGCAATAGGTGCTTGCCTAGGTGGAACTTTGGAGCTATCCACCCTAATGATTCAAGCCCTTGCACCAACCTGGCAAAGCACAGCACTACTAAGCATCGGTCGCCTAGCGATTCTCCCGCCATCCTTTTTGATATTAGTTTCCTTCAGACAGCTTCTAAATGAAAGCATTCCAAAGGCTCTGCGCAGCGCTCTGCTCTGGGCAACTGGCCTTGCAATGTTCGGCTGCTTGCCCGGAGGCTTGATGCTTATTGAGATTGGCCAACACCAATCTAGCTCTGCTCTTAGCCTCCCGAGCGGGTTAAAGCTGGCCCACTTCGCCGCTCTGCACACCCTACAGCTGATGCCCATGGCATATTTTCTTATTTCGAAACAGATAACCAGTGAAGACAAGCAAATCAAAGTAATTGATAGCATTGGCCTTGTGCTACTTGTGCTGATAGCCCTACTAACGCTAACTTCTACCACTGCAGGCAATCAGACAATGGCGACAGTTATACTGACACTGTGTGCTGTTTTCTTAGTGACCAATCAGGCCAAAAGACTTGGCAGTCTAGCACTGCCCATGGTGGCAACATTCCATTCAGTAGAAGTACGGTCAAAAGAAAAAAAGACGCCTCATTACTGAAGCGTCATCTTTAATATTCGGAGAGGGAGGGATTCGAACCCTCGGTACAGGTTAACCCCGTACGTCTTCTTAGCAGGAAGGTGCTTTCGACCACTCAGCCACCTCTCCAAGAGCACGAATTTTCTGGTCGATTAATCGGCATCTCTTATGATAGCTCACAATCGCCCTGTTGACCAAAAAATGTTGTCAGATGTTGTCAGATATTTCCAAGAACAACCAGATTGACCCAATAGTAAGCCACCGCACTACTAATAATGATGCTATCGCCCCGATCTAAAAAACCGCCATGACCAGGAATCATATCGCCAGAGTCTTTTATGCCGGCATCGCGCTTCAGCAGCGACTCACAAAGATCACCAAGTTGAGCGGCAACAGAAACCACAGCCCCCATGAGGGGGGCCTGCCATAAATTGAACTTAAAAGGATGACAAGCGAAGAGGACATTATCGGCCAAGAGGGCAATACTGACTGAAAATATGATGGCTACACAGAATCCACCAATAGCGCCCTCAAGAGTTTTCTTCGGGCTAATCTGCGGGTAGAGCAAATGCTTGCCCATCTTCTTGCCAACATAATAAGCAAAAACATCTGTACCCCAAATAATAAATAATGTTGCCCAAACATAGGCCAAGCCTGGCTGCTGCAAAGGATTGTCAGTAATGGGCATGCCAACAGGGGTTAAATTACGCAACAACACCAAATGGCTGGGCAGCCAGCCAACATAGATAAAGCCCAATATCGTCGAGGCGATATCCGCAATCGTAGCTGGGGGATTGTCGTTACGAAACAACAGACGAAAGAAGGACAAATAGATGCCAATAGTTAGCAACAGAGGGAAGTGTTGGATCGAAAAACTGTCCGGGACCTTTATGCCAATCATCCATTGAGGAATGTCGGGAAGAGCAGCGACCACAAAAAAGGCAATGATCATGCCCAAAACTATGCGACTAGAGGGGTTAATGCCTTTTTTTCTGGCCATGGCAATAAATTCGCGGCCGCCCATGACACAGGCATAGCCAAGAGCCAACGACAAAAATATGCCGCCTGCCATAATACTGAATACTGCACCGGCAAATAAAAGCCAGCCGAAGAGAAGTCTCATTTTGCTGTTCTAAGAATCAATCATTTGCTACTAGCTCTAAGGCTCTGAAGCCATTAAACGCGCTGCAAAATATGCAGTTAGTGGAATGGTCAGAACCAATCCTAGACTACCACTAATTGCCGATGCCACTTCAGTTGCAACCAAATCAAGATTTACAAGTTTAGTAGATGGAATTTGACTAATCAACAAAAGCAACGGTAAGGCCGAACCGGTGTAGGCCAAAATTAGAGTATTTGTCATGGTGCCCATGATGTCACGCCCGACATTCATACCAGATTCATATAGTTCGGCAAATGTACGGTGCCCGATCTTGGCCACTTCAGAAACAGCAGAAGCGATAGAGACTGCCACGTCCATAATCACCCCAAGTGCGCCGATGAGCATACCAGCAGCTAGCAGGCCGCTATAAAATTTCGGGCTAACTACCAGCAACGAGCCCCGCAAAATTTGTGCTTCTTCTGAAGACAAACCTGTCAAAGGCGCATAGACAATAACTAGCTGAGCAGCAACACCGGCCACAATTACCCCACCGATAGTGCCGAGAATGGCGGCAAGAGCCTTCTTTGACAGCCCTGCAACAAAATACATTGTCGCTCCCGCCGAGAGCAAGCAGATAGCAATGGCAACCATGAGAGGGTTGAAGCCATTGAGACTAAGTGGCAAGAGAACAAAGGCAATCAAGCAAACGCTTATCAAAAGGGCAAATAGTGATTTGACGCCTTTTTTACCACCTAAGACAACAAATGCCAAAAGGAAAACTATCAATAGCCAACCAAGGGCTGGTGCCCTGTGATAGTCAGCAATATTGACCTCACTTTTCGTCACATCACCGCCAGTGGTGACAACAGAAAGTATAACTTCACTGCCAGGTTTAACATTGATATTAAAGACTGGATTATCAGTAATTTCGTTGGGCACGGCCACAGTGACGCCTTTCAACTTGCCTTCCAAAACTTCAACTGAAACTATCTGGCGATTGGAAACCATGCCAACACTCTTAAGCAAATCTCTGTTTAGAGTAGCTTTGCCCACCGAGAGCACTCGACCAACGGCAAACTCTTCTTCGCTAGACTTGGCGGTAGTAATGTTAGTAGGCTGAGCAGGTGGCATTATTGATCACTTTTACGTTGAAAAATATCTAATTGCTTAGCCTCGGCAATAGATGTTTCGGTGAGAATTCGCTTAGTGACAGGCTTGCCCAAATGCTGATAAGCAAAGGGAGTGGCCATGCGGCCGCGAGAGGTACGCTGTATAAATCCTTTCTGAATCAAGAAGGGCTCGTAAACATCTTCAACAGTTTCAGAGTCTTCACCAATGGTGGCAGCCAAAGTTTCAATACCGACTGGACCACCGTCATAGTGATCAATTAGTATTTCAAGCAAACGCCTATCAGTCATATCAAGGCCGTGCTTATCAACTTGATATGACTCTAAAGCAGCTTCTGCAACGGCACCATCTATTATTGAGGCACCCTGATACTGACCAAAGTCGCGCACTAAACGCACCAAGCGATTAGCGATACGCGGTGTCCCCCTAGCCCTTGAGGCAATGGCGACAACAGCTTCAATTTCCATTGCTACAGAAAGAATTTTAGCGGTGCGAGCAACAATTTTGGTCAACTCAGCCTCGTCATAAAATTCAAGGCGACAAACAAAGCCGAAGCGATCGCGCAAAGCATTAGAGAGCATGCCAGCCTTGGTGGTGGCCCCAATCAAGGTAAAGCGAGGCAGCGGCAAGCGCATGGTGCGGGTAGCCTGCCCTTTACCAGTAGTCAAATCAATAACAAAGTCTTCAATGGCCGGATAGAGAAGCTCTTCGGCTACGCGAGAGAGGCGGTGAATTTCGTCAATGAAGAGCACGTCGCCTTCTTCTAGTTGATGCACCAAACCAATAATGTCCCGTGGCCTCTCCAAGGATGGTCCAGAAGTCATATGAATGCGAGCCTGCATTTCATTGGCTATCACCCGCGCCAGTGTTGTCTTGCCCAAGCCTGGCGGACCATAGAAGAGAACATGATCGAGAGCTTCGCCTCTCGACTTCGCCGCCGAAATTGACATATTCATCATGCCCTTTAGGCGAGTCTGACCGATATACTCCTGCAAACTGTCAGGACGAACTGCTTGGTCCGATTTTTGGTCCGCAGTGTTTTCTTGACCAGAAAGTAACGAAGAACGACGATTTCGGTTTACGTTAACTTCTTCTATAGTTTCAGACTTTTTCTGCCCAGAAGAGGGTGAAGCTGAAATTTTGCTCTTCACCTTGGGCGCCAAACCTGGCAATGGTTCAGGCTGTGATTCTGGTTGGGGCTCACCTTGAGCCTGACCGCTAGTCTTAATAATCGTCATTAATGCAAATAGCTCGCGCTCTTTAATGTAGGTAATCAGGAGGATGATGAGAAGTAATCAAGGTGTTTGTCTGGCCAAGTTGATTATGATTGTCTGGCACTTCAAATTTCCGAAAATATGCCAGGGATATACTTGCGATGAATACCATTCAAACTGCAGCATCTAGTTCAGCAACTGGTTCAACAACGGGGTCATTACCCCCTGCGAATTCTGAGTCAGGCTCCAGTCTAAGTCAAAATCAATCAGTTGTCGCTAACACCAAGATTGTCGCCGATCCTCTGACCTTCGAGAAGTCAATCTATAGAAAATCCATGCCTCTGCACATGGGCGTTGGTCCAGTTCCTGAAATTTCGGTGGTTGTACCGGTATATAACGAAGAAGAAAATGTCGAGCTGCTCTACCAAAAACTAGTAAGCGCTCTCGACCAACTGGGCCGAACATGGGAAGCAATCCTAATTGATGATGGCTCAAAAGACCAGTCATACAACAAGCTCAAGGCGATTTCGGCTGGGGATACTCGAATTAAGGTTGTCCGTTTTGTACGCAACTTCGGTCAAACAGCGGCACTAGCAGCAGGAATTGACCATGCCTTAGGTGATGTAATCATCCCAATGGATGCCGACTTGCAGAATGACCCAGCTGACATCATTCGTCTGCTCGACAAGCTCGATGAAGGCTATGACGTCGTTAGCGGCTGGCGCAAAGAGCGCAAAGACGAATTATTCTTGCGCCTCATTCCTTCTTGGACAGCCAATAAAATTATTTCATCGATATCTGGCGTGCGCCTGCACGACTATGGCTGCTCACTGAAGGCATACCGCAAAGAGGTCATTAAGGACGTCAGGCTTTATGGCGAAATGCACCGGTTCGTACCTATTTATGCCACATGGCTCGGTGCTCGGGTCGCTGAAATTCCCGTTAATCACTATGCCCGCCAATTCGGCCAGTCAAAATATGGTATTTCTCGAACCTTTAAAGTTGTCCTAGACTTGATTACAGTTAAGTTTATGGCCAAATACTTCACCAAGCCAATCTATGTATTTGGTACAGCTGGTCTAGCTTCTTGGATTTTATCTCTGCTAATTTTCGCTTGGATGGTAGTACTGAAATATGGCTACCATACTTCGTTTATCGAGACACCACTGCCAGTGCTAGTGGCGGTATTCTTCTTAATGGGCATGCAACTGTTATTAATGGGATTGCAAGCTGAAATTATGATGCGTACTTATCACGAGTCGCAAGGTAAACGCATCTACAAAGTGAAGAGCACTCTCAACGTCGATGCTGAACTAGAATAAAACTCTAACTAAAATAAAACTCAATAGCGCCGCTTGAGTTCCCAATTATAGGCACTCTCAACTGTTTGCCTTAGGTCAAATTGAGGCTGCCAACCCAGCACTTTTGCGGCTTTACTATAGTTAGCAACTAATGCAGGTGGGTCACCCGGGCGTCTATCAACCAGATCAAATGGCACTGTTTTTCCGGTGACAGACTCGACTGCGGCAATTACTTCTTTCACTGACGCCCCGTGAGCCGTACCCAAATTAAGAGCTAGACCCAACTTATTAGACTCATCTACATCGCCACAGAAGCTATCAGTCCCGAGAAGTTTAAGAGCTAAGCAGTGCGCCTCTGCCAGATCGTTTACATGAATATAATCGCGCACACACGTACCATCAGCAGTTGCATAATCATTGCCAAAAACTTTGAGGCGATTATTCTTAGAATTAAGATTCAAAGCAGCAGAGATAGCCAGAGGAATCAAATGTGATTCTGGTTCGTGACTTTCACCTATTTCATGCCCCTCAGCTGGATTTGGGTCGGCCCCAGCAGCATTGAAATAGCGCAAACAAACATACTTTATCTGCACTGACAAAGCCAAAGCACGTAAGGCCTCTTCAATCATAAGCTTAGTGCTGCCATAAGTGTTTATCGGCTTCTGTGGGTGCTTCTCATCGATTGGCACGTAACAAGGATTACCGTAGGTAGCGCAGGTAGAAGAAAAAACGACCTTTTTTACTTGAGCTTGCTGCATCGATTGAAAAAATCGCAGAGTTTCACAAACATTGTTTTCAAAATACTTGAAAGGTTGTGTCTGCGATTCGCCCACATATGCATTGGCCGCAAAGTGAACCACCGCATCAATTTGATGGCTAGCAAAGATTTTGTCGAGAGCTATCGGGTCGCCTATAGCAGCATTGTAAAAATGAATCCTCTTATCACTGCTGTCGAGAGAAAGGGCATTACCTAAGCTCAGATTATCGACTGCAACCAAGTCATAATCAGGGTTTTGCTTGAGATAGTATCGAACAAAATGGGAGCCAATATAGCCTGCGGCCCCGGTTACCAAAATCATCTGCTACTCCATCCCGACTCTTGGCGCAACCAAAAAGAAGATAAAATTCTAACAGCTCTGGCAAAACAGAGTAAGATTGTATGTGTTAGACAACCCCTTGAACAGCAAGAATCAACAAGATTGTGAATGAGACTAAAGCGCATAGCTTGACAGATACTGCCAAGCTCGAAGTTGGTCAACATGATGTTTTCCCCAGCAGCAAGGCCTTCGTCGGCTGGCTAACAGTTGGGATTCTGGGCTTTGCTAGTCTCTTTTTAGCCCTAACATCGGTACATATGTTTAGCCCTGGTTTGCAAGTAACCGATGTTGCGGACCGCGATCTCTATGCCCCAGAAGCCATATCTGTGGTCGATCGTAGTGAAACAGAAAAGGCTATAGCTATTGCCAAGCAAACTGTATACCCCGTCTTTCAAGTCGATCTTAACCAAGATCAAGCATCTATTGAAGCGGTCAAAACAACCCTCGCTCGTATTGCTCAATACCAAGCGGCAGGACTAATTCCCATAGGACCAGCCTTAATAACAAAGTCAAAAAACAATAAACGCAACAACAAAAAGGTCACCTCAACAGCGGAACGCCCAAACGTGGGCCCTAACGCCGCAATAATCCTGGACCTGCTCTTAAGTACTGATCAAACTTTCGCTGGTCAAGTAGAGGCACTTGCCCCGCTCCGCTCAGATTTAGTGGCGCGCAGAGCTGTTATTGCCACTCTACGTCGAGACACTCCGAACCTAGACAGAGCCGAACTACTGGCGGCCTTATCAGTGCAACCTGGTGACTTTCCCGCTTATGAAAAAGCGATTATGACCAGCGCCCAGCGCTTGACCAGCAAATTCAAGCGCTTTCCTGTCTCAGACAAAAGAGCCTGGGTTGACATGGCAGAGGAATTTCTACCAGACTCCATGCCCTCGGCGCTAAAGAATGTCTCAGCATCGATTCTTTCAAGAAACTTAGAGCCGAATCTTGTGATTGACCACAAATCAACCCAAGGCAGAGCCGAAGAAGTTGTCAAATCAATAAAACCAGTAATGCGCAACGTTATAGAAGGTGAACTTCTAGTGCCCCGTGGCGCCATGATCACGAGCGACAAATTAGACATTCTCCAGGCTCTTGGTATCACCCATGTGAATCGCTGGCCCTTCATCTTCAGCATTGGCATATCGCTAATTGCCGCTCTAACACTAGTGGCACTATTCCTCTACACCTATGAGCCAGAACACTTTTTCTCGATTAGTTCAGTTGGTTTGATGTTTACCGTAGCAGTGGTAGCGTGTGCCATGGCTTCAATTATTGGAAAAACCTATCCACAATTTGTTCCAATTCCGGCAGCAGCACTGATTCTAACTATCTTCTTTGGACCCCGTGTGGCGATCGTATGGACTGTTCCTATGATTATGCTAATCGCTGTTGATCGCCTGGTTGATCTTCGTAATATTTTCGCCCATTGCCTTGCTTCAGCAGCAGCCATCTGGACTTATTCAAGGCAACGAAATGCCGTAATCAGCACCGGACTGGCGGTTGCAGCCGGCCAAGTAGCCGGAGACTTAACTGTTAGTGCCTTCAATATGTCTATCACCTCATGGTCAATGCTGGGCCGCCAAGCCGGAATAGACTTCCTTGGTGGCATCTCGTCATCAATATTAGCGATTGGCAGCCTCCCTTACTTAGAAAATATTTTTGGTTTAATTACACCCTATAGGCTCGCCGAATTGACCGACGCTAATCAGCCTCTCTTGCGCCGTTTAGAAGAAAACGCACCAGGCACATATCAACACAGTCTGGCAGTAGCAAACCTCGCCGAGGCTGGTGCCAAAGCAATTTCAGCTGACCCTAACATGGTAAGAGCAGGGGCTCTGTATCACGATATCGGCAAGATGGTACGCCCCAAGTTTTTCATTGAGAATCAGTTAGGCGCCGCCAATCCCCATGATTCAATGACACCAGAAGAAAGCCGTGCACGAGTTTTAGCCCACGTCACTGACGGCATTGCTCTGGCGCAAAAATATGCATTACCCAAAGCCATTCAAGACTTTATACCAATGCACCAAGGCACAACACTAATGGCCTATTTTTACCATAAGGCTTGTTTGCGAGATGGCGCTGACAAAGTTGACGCCGAATTCTATCGCTACCCAGGACCAAAGCCAGATACCAAAGAAACAGCAATCGTAATGTTGGCCGATGTCTCAGAGGCCGTAACACACAGCATGCAAAATCCAACAAACGAAGAGGTAGAAACTGCTCTTGATAAAGTTTTTCAGAATCGTTGGGACGATGGGCAACTAGCCGACTCAAATCTTACTTATGAAGAGATGCAGAAAGTACGAGCGGGCTT
>LNEX01000220.1 GCA_001464165.1 bacterium Ga0077546 | reverse complement strand
ATGTGGTGAGCCCGGACCAGCCGCAAGACAAGCCCCAAGACAAGCCTGTAGATACACCGCCGATAGATTGCTGCTCCAGTTAAAGAGCTTGATGTCATTGCCGATTAGCCTTCGCGCAGCCGCGTTCTCTTTTTCCAGCCAAGGCGAAAAATAGCCTCATCGACAGCTAGCGGACCAGTGCAAGCCATATCAAGAGCTAGCAATGCTTGCTCTTCAGTCAACAATTCTTCTTCGAGCAAATATACTAGCCTTAGACCTGAATAAATGGCATGTTGATCGACAATATTGGCCTCAACCAAAGCACGGCAAACTTCAATTGATTGATTGTAATGAACTTGTATGCGTTCAAGAATCTCAGGCGGAAGGCTAGCAATATCAATTGAATAAGAGCCCGTCTCATTCAACAGCTCTAGCAATTTTTTAGTTGGATTTAGGAGAATGCGACTAACCGAAGCTTCAGCCAAGGCCCGAGGAAAGCTGTACCCAAATTCCTTCATTCGCACAAAAGTATCTACAGCAAGCGCGGTAGTTAGCATACCGTTATCAATCATCTCTTGCAGCTCAACGGTGGCAGTGATGTATAGGGCATCGATGGCGAAGACTTCATGCATACAATGACCGGACGGCTGACCAGTAGCCAACGACTTCTGCAGCGACTCAAGCAATTCTAAATCGCCAATCAATTCAGCTTCGAACAAGAGTTCCCCAATTCTGGGAGAATTTCGCAACATCGACTTTTTAAAGCCAACATTGCAAGGCAGCTTTGCCAAGTTTTTCTCACGTTGGTTAGCCTGAGCTATTGCTTTGACACACTGTTCTCGAGTAATAGAGCCACGTCTAATTAGCTGTTGACCCAGCAAAGCTGTCTCAAGTATCTGCTGTGAAATGATAGAACGATAACAAAGAATATGACCCAGTGGCAGACCGGTGCGGTGATTTACCTCTAGAGCATTCTCTAAAATAGGTAAGTCGACCACTTGGGCATCAAGCACTAGCTGACCAAGCTTATTGCTGAGGTGATCTTCTGGTTGCACCACACCAGAGCGTTCAAAGGCTTCGTTCAGAGGAAGCGAGTCTTTGTAAGCCAGGGTCAGCACCTTCACTGCCAATTCAAGGGGCAACTGCCTCTCATTGACCAAAGCCTGAACATCAAGGGCGCAACGCAACTGGGCCTCAGTTATATAACCAGAAAGCGTGAGCACCTTGCCAAGCGGTAGCCCTTTTTCTTCAAAGTTACGCAAGGCCGTTTGAATAAACTCGGATGAAACCAGACCTGAGAACATCAAGAGGTCGCCGATACGCACGTGGCCTGTCGCTTCAATTATCGAACTATCACGTGCTTCGGCACGCTCAGAAGCTACAGCAGCGAGCCGAGTCGCTGTGGCATTAGCAAGGCGCAAACGCTTGCTTTCCTGGCCTTTTGCATCCAGACTGTTTTTTTCTTCTTGTGAACCGTCGTCCATTGGCACCATTAGGTAAAACTGAAGAAGCTAAGGGCAGATTTGCCGTATTCCCGGTAATCGACCTTGACTAGGCTAGCATCTTGTACTTCAGTGGGATTGTCTACTTCTATGGAATCGTCTCGGTTATGCTCGATTATTACCAGGCTGTCTGGAGCTAGTAGCTTATATTCCACCAACCCAGACAAAATTTGCTTGCCATAGCCCTTTTTATAAGGTGGATCAGCAAAAACAATGTCGTACTTTGCTCCAGTCACAGCAATATGGGGCCAGACTCTTCTTACATCACTTATAACCACGTCAGCTTCAGCCGGAACCTTAAAAATCACACTCGATTTTTTGATACTAGTCGCTTGTACTTTATTTTCCTCAACAAACGTTACACCACGAGCCCCGCGACTCAAGGCTTCGAAGCCCATCAGGCCGGAGCCAGCGAACAAGTCGAGGAAGAGAGCGCCATCTACACGTGAGCCTAGAATGTTAAAAAAAGCCTGCCGCACTTTAGAAGACGTGGGACGCACGTCTAGACCGTCAGGACAAGCCACAGACCTGCCTCGCAACTGACCACCAGTAATTCTCAAATGTTTGCCTCGCTAAGCCCACATGATAACATGTGGGCTCCAAGGCCCGGAATACTTAGAAAATCTAGAGTATTTGGCCTTCTCTAATCGAACCCTTAAAAGTGAGGCCCAAATGAGCGCACGGCGAATAGCTCGTGAACTGGCAATTATAGTAATGCCCCAGCTCCCGAAGAACGTGGAGAAGCTGGCTAAAGTTGAGATCACTGAGCTAGTAGACAGAGCAATCCACATGCTCGTGGACTACGCCAAACAGAATCTTCAAGATGTTAATGCCATGGTGCTCAAGGCCTCTAATCAACTCGACAGCCTTGAAATAGATAACTCAAATACCACAGAGCTGACCTCTGTGCCAATGACTACCGGACAGATTCGCGAGCAGTTGAGTACCCTTGAGGTTTCAATCAACATGATCTCAGAGGCCCTAGATATTCCGGAGATGGCTCTATCAGCCAGCAGCACACTGTTCAAAAGCAATTGCAAGAAATGCGGTCATGCTGGCGAACTCTTGGTCGAACGCCCTTATAAAGATGACGTAAGAGAATTTGTCTTCCGCCTAGTGGAAACTTACATCGAAAACAGAGAAACCATTGACGAATACATCAAGCGTGCCCGCACCCAATGGCGCATGGAACGCATGGTTTCTATTGACAGAGATATACTAAGACTCGCCTGCGCAGAGGCTTTCTATATGGCAGACATTCCAGTCAACGTGGCAATTTCAGAAGCGGTTGAACTATCACACCGATTTGCTGATGAAAAAGCAGCAAAGTTTATCAACGGAGTACTTGCAGACTTAGCAGAAGAAGCCGAAGCAGTAAGACGTTCAGCGAGAAGGCGTGCCTATGCCGACAGATCAATCGGCAGTGAAGACCCTGCCGATTAGATAAAGCAATAGTTCAGTATTTTTGTCACCCCAAGAGAAAGGCAGAACGAGCATGAGTGAAGATAGCCAACGCAAAGGCTTTTGGGGCACAACCCTGAACAAACTCAAATCTGTACTGGCAAAAACCAAAGAGCAAGTTAGCGAAGAAGCTCTCGATGGGAAAGATTCTGTCGAACCCAGTCAAATTTCGACTGTTGCTACCACAACTGAAGCAATCCCTCAAACAGACTTCGGAAAAGCCAGCCTACAGCCACAAACGCAAGCTACAGAAACAGCTGCTCAAGCTCATCCGATAGAGACTCCGGCAGATATTCAAAGAGATATTCCAACAAAAAGCCACCGTGCAGTTGACGAAGACTATATCGAAAGCCTAGAAGAACGACTAATCAAGGCCGACCTCGGCTTGGCTACAGTTGAACCGCTTGTACAAAGCTTGCGCAGAGAATCCCGCGGCAAAAATTGGACTAGCGAAAACGTTGATATCTTCTTGCAGAAAGAATTCAGCAGCCTGCTTAATCAGACATCTCAAGCTGGTCTAAGCTTTAAGGCGGACATTCCCAATATATACTTGATAGTCGGCGTCAACGGTGTGGGTAAAACCACCAGTATAGGCAAGCTTGCGTTTCGTTTCAAAAGCGAAGGAAAGAAAGTTTTACTAGCAGCTGGCGATACATTTAGGGCGGCCGCAGAATCACAGCTAGAAATATGGTCGCAGAGAGCAGGTGTAGACATTGTCAGACTAGCCGATGGCGCTGACCCTGGTGCTGTTGTCTATCAAGCACTTCAGAAAGCCCGGGCCGATCACTATGATGTGGTTCTGGTTGATACTGCTGGTCGACTGCACAACAAAACGAACTTGATGGCGGAGTTGAAAAAAATTCGTTCAGTCGTTGAGAAAAATGCCGAAGGAATGAATGTCGAGTCACTTTTAGTACTTGATGCTTCAACCGGACAAAACGGGTTACAACAGGCTAAGGTATTCTCCGAAGTTTGCGGTCTAACAGGAGTTATTTTAACCAAACTAGATGGCACCGCCAAAGGTGGCGTTGTCTTCGCCATTGCTAAAGAGTTGAAGATACCGGTAAAGCTCATTGGCCTAGGGGAAAAAATGGAAGATTTGCGAGATTTTGACGCAGCGATGTTTGTTCAGGCACTTTTCTAAACAGTCTTCTAGCCCTGCTGCTGCGAACAAACCCCCTTGGCAACACTGGCCCTAGCTGTCGAATTAATTCACACGCTGCGCGAATAGCGATCAAGAGAGTGTCAGGACCTATATAATTTGGCCTATCATATTAAGACAAATTATCTAGCTCAGCGCTGCTGTAGTAGATTTCACCATGGCTACCTCGATTGGCCACGCTTAGGTTGAAAGAAACCTCCGCGCAGGTAAGTCCGAAATTGCTAGGTCGTTTGATCAACCACAAAAATTATGTCGAATTCGGCAAGGCCCAAAATAAGTGACTAAAAATAGCCATACTAAACCAGCTGAGGAAAGATCGATGGTTCAGACTAACCAAAATGATGCCGGATGCACCACCATTCAGGTGGAAGACGATCGCACCGGTACTTCTATTGAAACACTAAGACGGGCCATGTCAGACCATCTTTTCTATACCCAAGGGCGTTTTCCGGAACTGGCAACCAAGCACGATCTTTATATGGCGCTCTCGTATACCGTGCGCGATCGTTTACTGCATCGATGGATTAACACTGTTGAGACCTACTTCAAAGAGAAAGTCAGAATCGTCTGCTACCTGTCCGCCGAATTCTTGATGGGACCGCAGCTCGGCAATAACCTTCTGAGCATGGGTCTAGACAAACAATTTGAAGAAGCTGCTGAGCGCTCTGGCATCTTACTAAAAGATATGATTGACCAAGAAGAAGAACCCGGACTCGGTAACGGCGGCCTCGGTAGACTAGCTGCTTGTTACCTTGACTCACTGGCCACTCTGAGCATTCCAGCAATTGGTTATGGAATTAGATACGAATTTGGTATCTTTGATCAAGAGATTGTGGACGGCTGGCAAGTAGAAAAAACCGATAAGTGGCTACGTCTCGGCAACCCATGGGAAATCGCCCGACCTGAATCGGCTGTTGAAGTAAAAATCGGCGGCCGCTGCGAAATACACGTTGATGCCCAAGGCAAAAACGTCGTTGACTGGATAGCGGATCACATCATCAGTGGGGTGCCCTACGACACACCAGTACCGGGGTACAAGACAAACACAGCTAACACATTGCGTCTATGGAAAGCAGAAGCAAAAGAGTCTTTCGATTTTCAAGCTTTCAATGCTGGCGACTACCTTGGCGCTGTCAACGATAAAGTTTTTTCAGAGAATGTATCTAAAGTTCTTTACCCCAACGACAACATTGCTCAAGGCAAGCGCCTAAGATTAGAACAACAGTATTTCTTTGTTGCTTGCTCGCTGCAAGACTGCGTGCGCATTCTCAAAGTTTCAGGCAGCACTATTGAACAATTCCACGAAAAGTTTGCGTTTCAACTGAACGACACACACCCTTCTATAGCCGTACCAGAGTTGATGCGCATTTTGATGGATGAGCATCAAATGGAATGGGACCAAGCTTGGTCGATCGTCACCAAAACCTTCGCCTATACAAACCACACACTACTACCAGAAGCTTTAGAAAAATGGCCAGTGCCATTGTTTGCGGCAGTATTACCACGCCACCTCAGTATAATTTATGAAATCAACCGCCGTTTCCTCGATGAGATTCGCCTGCAATATCCTGACGATGAAGGCATGGTGCAAAGACTATCGCTAATAGACAATTCAGGCACTCATTTCGTCAGAATGGCTAATTTAGCATGTGTTGGTAGTCACGCCATTAATGGCGTAGCAGCGCTGCACACAGAATTACTTAAACAAGACGTGCTAGCTGACTTCTACAAACTTTGGCCTGAAAAATTCAGTAACAAAACCAATGGCATCACACCCCGTCGCTTCATTGCCTTGGCCAATCCAGATCTGACTGCTCTAATATCAAGCAAAATTGGCGACGAATGGCTACTCGATTTAACCAAACTAAAAAAACTGGAACCATTTGCCGACGATACAGCCTTCCGCAAAGAATGGGCAAAAGTAAAACGTGATCAAAAAGTGCGCCTGGCTGATATAGATCCAGACTCACTCTTTGATGTTCAAGCCAAGCGTATGCACGAGTATAAGCGGCAGCATTTGAACGTTTTGCACATCATTCATCTCTATAATCAAATCAAAAAAGACCCTTCTATAAAGATCACACCGCGCACCTTCTTATTTGCTGGCAAAGCGGCTCCTGGCTATTTCAATGCCAAACTTGTGATTAAGTTGGTCAATGCTGTAGCCGATGTGGTCAACAACGATAAAGATGTAGCAGGCCGCATAAAAGTAGCTTTCATACCAGATTTCAACGTTACTCTCGGTCAAATTCTCTACCCAGCTGCTGACCTCTCTGAGCAGATTTCGACAGCTGGCAAAGAAGCTTCCGGCACAGGAAACATGAAGTTTGCCTTAAACGGCTCACTCACCATAGGCACTCTAGATGGTGCCAACATCGAGATGCTTGAAGACATTGGCGAAGAAAACTTCTTCCTCTTCGGTCTCACAGCCTCCGAAGTGCACGACCTGAAAGCCTCTGGGTACAGGCCACAAGAATATTACGACAAGAACCCAGCTCTGCGCGAAGTGATTGAGCTAATTAAAAACGGTCACTTCTCACCAGATCAACCAAACCGCTTCCGCTCACTAGTTGATGATCTGCTCTATCACGACGACTACTTACTCTTCGCTGATTTCAACTCATATATTGAATGCCAAGACAAGGCAGCAAAAGCATACCTAGATCAAAGTGACTGGGTAAGAATGTCTATTCTGAATGTTGCTCGCATGGGGAAATTCTCTTCTGACAGATCAATTAGAGAATACTGTAAAGAAATTTGGAAGGTAGAACCAGTACAAGTTGAACTGGAGCATTACCAGCCAGAGGGAGCGCTTTTGAAGGTCTGTTTCATCTAAGGTTCTAAAAGTAAATTGAAAACCATTGCTTCAATTGCTCTATTTCTTACGGTTTCATTTCTTAGCTATCCGCCTTTTGCATTAGGAGCAAAAACGGCTAGTCTTGACGATAGTGAAAGTGTAGGTGAAAGTAAAAAAGAAGCAGTGGGGATTGTCGGCTTCGCATTTAAGTACACTGGCCTCGATCATCCCTGCATAGGTAATGTTTTGCCCGAAGGCCCAGCCGCCAATCTTGATATCAAAAGTGGCGATTTGCTCATGGCCATTGACGGCAAAGATACAGCCTTGCTTAGCATACAAGGGTCTCGCCAGCTGCTCTTAGGCAAACCTGGCAGCACGGTGACTATAACGTTGAGGAGTCCCAACCAAGAAAACAAACCTATAGTTCTGACTCGCATGTCTAGTTCTGCAATCAAAGACAAGCGTCTGCGTCAGATGATTGAACATGCGAGGGAGCGTCATACCAAAGAAGAGACGAAATCAGCTCCGCTTATAATTTGCCAGATGAGTGAACCTGGCCCCAGCGTGCTTGAATTTTACACAAAGCAATCAGGTCAGAACAAGCTTTTGCTGGAAGAAGAGAAACATGGCCTAAGTGTTAAGCACATTGCTATTGACGAAGCAAAAAATGCAAAACTGAAAGCACTTTTACAAATCAAAGGCTCAGCACCACTCTATTATTTTGCCGGCATACTAACTACCTTAGGTCACTTCGAGCGCCGCCCTCTAACCGCTGAGATACTAGCGAGCCACCTCAAGAGTATCAACTGGACACCTGGTCAAGACAGTCTGCACCAGGCAATGATTGCTCAGTATGAGGCAATGCGTAAACAGTCGTGGCAGCCAGGCAGCCATAACCAACGAGCAATGTTACTCAATAGCGACCTTGCTAATCCGCGTAGAGAAGAAGCAATCTCAGCCATCTGCCGCTACGTTGAACTGCACAACACTAGCAGCAAAGCAGCAAAGAGCATGCTAGCTCCTGAGGCCATTGCCTTGGGTCTGCCACAAATGGACAAGCTGACATTTGAAAACCACGACGAGAATATCAATATAGTTGGTGATAGCTTTGCCGTGGCAAGAACTAGACTAAGCAGCCCACTGCCATTAGATGTCTATTTTTATCTGCGCCGTGAGCAAGACTGGAAAATTACGGCCGCTCGAGCCCTGGCTTGCACAGGACCACTCAATGCTATCGTCAGTCAACTAGAAAGGAAGAGTCAACTAAGTGACGAAGAAAATTCAACTCTAAAAAATCTGAAATTGACCCTTTCAACAGATAACGAATTAAAAAAATGGTTTAAGGCCAATAAGTCTGCCCTAGAAGAAATCGTAAAGACGGGCGAGAGCTTAGCTGCCACTAGCACTGTTATGCTCAACGATAGGCGAAAGCTAGAAACGGCCTCACCAGACAATTCTGCTATCAAAGAGAAATTGCGGGCTCTCCATTTATCAAGCTTGAGTAAAGTTGACGACAAGCAAATGGAAATTATTGTTGGTGGTGTCACCGACAATACCGTCGGCTTTCTCTATGCACCGGACAATAGACCGACTGGTACCTCTTCAGAACAACCTAATTAGTCAACTAGACCTTATTGCTTGGTTTTCTTTTCTTTCTTGCCTTTATTCTTAGACTTAGGCTTAGGTTTAGACTTCTGCTTGCCTTTTGCCTTAACAGGTTCGGCCTCAACTTTCGAGTCAACATCGATAACTATCTCAGGTACTGCCTCTGCATCAGTGTCAACCAGAGATACATCTTCAATTCGCTGGTCTTGAATTGGCTGGTCTTCCAGAGGCTGAGCTTCAACCACCGACAATTCTTCGGCTTCTACCTCAGCAATGGTGTCAGAGACTAGTATTTCGCCTTCGAGCAGCTTTCTAGCCCTGTCCAGAGCCTTTTTCTGCTCTTCGCTAACCACAGGATAGTGCAAGTCTAAGCTTTTTAGAGTCTCAGCAATAATATAGCCCACAGCCAAGCGGCAGAATGGCTTACTGTCAGCGGGAATAACATGCCACGGTGCCCAACTTGTGCTGGTATTGCTGAGGCAATCTTGGTAGGCATGCATGTACTTATCCCAAAGCTCGCGATCCACAGCATCAGAACTGGCAAATTTCCAATTTTTCTCCGGGTCATTCAAGCGAGCAAGAAAGCGCTTCTTCTGTTCTTTCTTAGAGACATTGAGAAAGAACTTGAGAATAACAGTGCCGTTCTCAACTAAGTGCTTTTCATAGTTATTGATTTGTTCAAAGCGTCTCTTCCAAATGCCCTTGCCTCGCAATTTTGGTGGCAACTGCTGCTTATCTAAAATCTCAGGGTGCACCCGCGAGACCAAGACTTCTTCGTAATAAGAACGGTTAAAAATACCGATGCGACCGCGCTCAGGCAGAGCTTTAGTACAACGCCAGAGATAGTCATGATCTAACTCTTCAGCACTTGGCGCTTTGAAAGCAAAGACCTGACAGCCTTGTGGATTAATACCAGACATGACGTGCTTAATGGTGCTGTCTTTACCAGCGGCATCCATTGCTTGAAAAATGATAAGCAGCGCATAGTTGTCTTGGGCATACAAAATATCTTGATAATGAGCAATTCTTTTGATGTCAGCATCTAGATGCTCTTTTGCCGTTTCTTTAGTTATAGCTGCTTGGTCTAGACCCGACTTAAAATCACGGCTAAGATCAATGGCCGAACCACCTTTGACAACAAATCTTTCTCTAACTTTTTCTTTCTCGGAATGCTTCACGGATAACCTTTCAGTCTAATTTCTCGGTGGAGTTTTACTTGGACACTATCAAATCAAGAGCTTCAGGATTTTCTACCGACGATAAGTCACCGGTATCGTGACCTAAGTATTTGCGCTTGATTGTTGCTCTGACAATTTTGCCAGATCGAGTCTTGGGCAAAGCTTGTACAGATAAAATGGTGTCAGGTTTGAGAGTGGCACCTAGGCGGCTACCGACCATATCGCGCAGCTCTTTGAGCAGATCTGTCGACAGCGATTGACCAGGCATCATGACGATGAAACAGACCAGGCATTCGCCTTTAAGCTCATGGGGCACGCCAATTACGGCTGCCTCAGAGACTTCTGGATGTTCAACCAAGACTGACTCAACTTCACCAGGACCAACGCGCTTGCCGGAAACTTTAATAGTGTCGTCTGAGCGACCAAATAAGAACCAAGAGTGATCTTGGTCTACTTTGGCCCAATCGCCGTGGTACCAGACCCCAGGAAACTTAGTGAAATAAGTCTCGACATAACGAGCCGGGTCTTTCAAGAACCCGCGTGTCATAGACGGCGCGGGTTTGCGGCAAACTAAGTGACCAATTTCATTATGGACACTTTGGCCCTCTTCGCTAAAGACATCAATGGCCATACCCAAACCAGGGGCACCAAGAGAGCAAGGCTTGAGCGGCATCACCGGCAAAGGGGAAAGTAGACAGCCAACTATTTCAGTGCCACCAGAAATATTGATAATAGGGCAGCGCTTCTTGCCCACTTTATCGAAGAACCACATATAGCTATCTTGATCCCAGGGCTCGCCAGTTGATCCAAGTAAGCGCAAATTCGACAAGTCGTGCTTATCTACCCATTCCTCTCCTTGAGCTTTTAGGTGACGAATAAGAGTAGGGCTGATACCAAGGGTATTGACCCTGTGCTCGTCACAAATTTTCCAGATAGTGTCAGGGTTTGGATAGCTGGGATTGCCTTCATAGATGACCATGGTGGCACCCCAGAAGGTGGTGCCAATCATCTCCCAGGGCCCCATCATCCAACCAATATCAGAGACCCAGAAAAACTTGTCGTCTGGCTGCAAGTCAAAGGCAAAGCCTAACTCTTTGGCAATTTGCGCCAAAGCACCAGCATGAGTATGGACAGTGCCTTTGGGCTTACCAGTGGTACCAGAAGTATAAAGATACATCGATGGATGCTCAGCGGAAAGATCGGCTTGGGTAGACGCAGGCTCTTGATTAAGGACAACATCATGGAACCAGAGGTCGCGACCATCTTTCATGTGAGCGTCAGTATCGCAATGCTTAAGCACAATCAGGTGTTCAAGGCCAGGTACCGACTGAGCAGCAAGATCTGCTTCTGCTTTAATCGGTATCAATTTGCCCCGCCGCTTACCACTATCGGCAGTAAATAATATTTTGGCTTCAGCGTCGTTCAATCTGGTCGCCAAAGACTCAGGGCCAAAGCCACTGAAGATTGGAACGGCTACTGCACCGATTTTGAAACAGGCAAAAAGCACTGCCACTACTTCTGGTACCATCGGCATATAAATACCAATAGCATCGCCAGCTTTGACGTTGAGCTTGAGCATGGCGCTAGCAACTTGCCCCGTAAGGTGACTAAGTTCACCATAGGTTAATTTGCGACTGCGACCGTCTTCACCTTCCCAAATTAAGGCCGGGTGGTCTTTGCCAACGCTCACTCTTGAACCAGCTACTTTGCCGGCTTCAAGATGCCAATCTAAGGTGTTAGAGATGATATTGAGTTCGCCGTCGACAAACCACTTTGTCCACTCGAAGCCCTTTGAGCTGTCCATCAGCTTGCTGTAAGGCTTGTTCCATTGAAAGCCCATGTACTCAAGAGCAGCTTGCCAAAACCATTCGGTGTCATCGTTAGAGCGGGCAATTAGGGTCTGCCAATCGGCGATATCATGCTTTCTCATGAAATCGACCACCCTACTCTCTAGATAGGTGCCGCTAGGTTGCCAAATAACTTCTGAACCGGTGTCAGGCGAAACAATGGTGCTCATAATTGGGTATGCGCTCGCAGTGGTATGAAGCCAATATTCTAGCGCCGCAAGGCACTTTACAAGGCCAATCCAAGCTAAAGAAACTGCTAAAAATCGGTTTTACTTAGGCGAGAAGATTCCCGGAATAGCACCGACAAGAGCTTCTACTGCCAGAAGGACGCACCCTAAAAGATTGGCAGTCAGGGCACAGGCCCAAACCAGCTTAGGGTCTTTGCTCTCCAGCAGCATCAAGACAGTGCCTTCAACCATGAACGAATAGGTGCCAAACAGGGTCAAACCCCAGGGCATAGAACCAGTAATATAAGGCCCTAGGCCCAAAACCAGACCGAGAAAGGAGGCAAAGTTCATCATTAACGAAACGAAGAGCGAACGGGGCAAAGACGCCCATTTCATGCGCCAAAGGACAATTCCTTCGACAATCACAATCGGCACAAATTGAAAAATATAAAAACCAAGCATGGTTCTATTGTAGTCGATGCCAATATGCGATGCGAGAAAACACTAAAACTTCTAACTCCTCGCTATTTTTATTGCATCCGCAGTCTAGGTCTTTGATCATCAACAAAAGCGCTGACCAGCTCTAATGGATCATATCGTTCAAACAACGGACACAAGCCGCCGTTCTCAGGTTGGCAGGTGCGCTCGGAAAGGGAATCAGCCAAATCACAATTTGGACATCGAAGAGACACGTGCTCAGGATTACGTGTAGAAACAAGGTATCGCAATTTAATACCCTGAAAAACGCCGAACTGGCACGAAGCTAGACCTAAATACAAAGGAACAAAGACAATTTGTCCACTCTTCCTCCTATTGCAAAGCCGCATGTAAATGTCTCCGTCTGTAATTAGCCTTCTTCTGAATAGGGACAGGCCATTCTCAGGGAGCCGCTTCGGTCCATAGGAAGTGCGCCTAACAAAGTCATCTTCATCTCTAATCGGTCGATCCAAACAGGCTTCCGCGTCATCACGAAGCAAAATTCGACTAACGAGTTCATCGGGCGAGGGAGTAAAAGGACTCTGCATCTCAAATTTAGCTAGGCCGGTATACGAGTAACTACTTTAACGAAATCACCCTGTGCCACTTCTGTCTTATTCTGCATACAGATAATTGAACCATCGCGCTGCACGTATGCCTTAAATTTGGCACCAACACCGAGCCATGCCAGCGTAATCTCGGCATTGACAGTGGTACCGATCTTTGGCGCATCGGCATGCTGCATTTCGACCAGAAAAGCAATTGCGCTGTCTTTCTGAGCCTGCGTGGGCAGTATATCGAAATCTTCAGATCTAGCGACATAGCTCTCGCAAAGCGACGCGAGTCGAAGCTTTGCTTCGTCTAACCATTCGCCGTC
>LNEX01000219.1 GCA_001464165.1 bacterium Ga0077546 | reverse complement strand
GCCACCGCCGCCACCACCGCCACCGCCGCCACCGCCGCCTCCACCGCCGGCGCCTCCGGAGTGAGCTATGCCTGGTCTTGACCAACTGAGTAAGAGACATAGTATTGGTTACCTCGTGGTTGCTATTGCCGTTTCTGTAACCTGCACCTATAGCTTTTTGGCTGTCAGCGAAAAGACTGGATTGTCCAATTACTGGCAGTCCTTAAGTGCCGTTGCCTCCGAATCGAGGTTTGACAAAATCAAGGCCGCCGTATCTAAGCAGCATCTAGACTCGGGGAAACTGCTCGAGGCGCGTGAACTTGCCTCGCTTTACAGGCAGCAAGGCAAGCAAGAAGAAGCTGCGAAAATTTATCGATTGCTTTGGCTCACTCCTCAAGAGCCTGAGAACTTTGTAAAAGACGCTCTCGAGCTTGCTTCTCTTTATTCAGATATGTCGGCCTTTCCCTACGCCATTGAAAGCTACAAAAAGATTCTTGAATTTGATCGTCTGCGATTGAAGCGTGGTCATCGCGATATTGTTCGAGATTTGAACAACCTAGGGCTTTGCTACCGTTGCTACGCTGTCAGTTCAAGCGAAACTAGTAAAAGACAAGCTAATTTCGAACTGGCCGCTGCATATTTAGCTGATGCGGCCGAGATTTGTTCTGCTAACCAATCTCTAATAGATAACCAAGTTATTATTTCCACGAATCAGAATGCTGTTGTTCAAGATCGTGGCCAGTTAAAGATTGAACGGCCTTCTGAAGATGAGTAACGCTGCATCTGTCCCAGGCATGAATTTTTCGCTGAAAAGTTTGACTTTCGGTCAAAATAATGTGTTCGACGTCGTTTTAATCATTTTGGGTGGATTGCCCCTCTATCTGCCTTTCCTTTGCTATCTGGGAGAGGCTGGCCTGCGAGCTAACGTTCCTTTTGATTGGGCATTCTGGGGCAATCAAATAGTGAGCATGCCTCATGTTTGGGCAACTTATGCTCGCTTAACGAGGAAAATTAGCGAGGGCAAAGTTCACTTTCTATTTGGTGCACCAGCCTACCTAGCTGTTGTCACTCTCTTACTCACGGCTTCTCTAAATGGATTTTTTTTAGAGGCTATGACAGCTGTAAACGTTTGGCAGTCATTTCATTATTTGCGGCAAGTCTATGGCATTAGCCGCTTCTTTGGTCGTTCTGCGGCCGAAACTGTGCCAGAGAAACGGCTCTCGTTTTGGGCCTTCCACTTGGCCATGCCTTTATTTGTCATTGGCCGCTGGAACATGCTTTATGTATACTGGCACGGCAAGCCTTCAGATGCCATTATTCCTGTTGGCTTTCCTCAGCCCCTACTGATTGCTCTGTGGATTGTGGCCGGGGTTGGCTTGTGTCTTGGCCTCTATTTAGAGCTAGTTAAATACAAGCGGGCATCTCATTATGACTGCAGCGGGTTGTTAATTTTACTAGTCTACTTTGCAATTCATTGGTTTGGATTTCTTTCTATTCAATTCTATTTCATTGGTTTTATTACAGTCACTATTTTTCATGCGGTGCAGTATCTCGCCGTTGCTTGGCATTTTGAGGAAAAGCAATCGACTACAAATATTTTTACGGCGAAAGCTCTCAAGGCTCTTCCTACCTTAGGCTCTTTTGCAGTATTTTGGCTTGTGGTTTATTTTGTAGGTGATTTCGCCCAAAACGTACTAATGCCCTGCGGAAATTCAATTTATCCGAAGTTTGCGCTTGTGTGCCTTTCTTCTGTCTCAGCTCATCATTATCTTGTCGATACAGTTCTTTGGGGCCGTAAAGCCGGTATTTAATCAATTTTCTTCTGATTATCAAAATGACAGTTAGAATATATGGGTTGACCTTGCCTTTGACTTTTGAGGAAAACCTACATGAAGCTTGTCAGAGCCATCCTTCTTCTGATTTGCAGCTCTTCGCTTCCGCTCTTAGCCGCTTCGGCTCAAAATTTTGGCAGCCAGTATCAGAACCAGTATCAGGGCGGCAATGCTGGTGGGCCTCAGTTTTCTGGCCAAATGCCAAGCGCTGCTAATCATAACCCTGGTTCTAATCTTGGTCGGAGTAGTTCTCAACAGCTGCGCCAGTGGTTTAGCTCTTACGATTTGGTGAGAAAGCAAGCGCAAATGTCTCCTGTAGAAAAGGATCGTGCCGATAACTTGCTTTCTCAAGGCCTTTCGGTTTTCGTGCCTGGACCAAATAAAACACAGGCTCAGAAACTCCTGACTGGTCTAGTTGAGAAGTATCAGGTGGCTATTGGCAGAATGAAAGCCATGCCCCTCTATCCTGAAACCGAGAAACTGCACCGCGGGTACTACCAGTATTTTAGTGATGCCAAAACACTTTTCTCTGATTATCTTAGAGTGCAAGATAATTTGATGGTTAAAGATGAAAACGGTAAGGGCATTATGCCGCAGCTTATGGCTCGTAAGGCTAATCTTGAGAGTCTAGAAATGCAAATAAAGCAACTTGATTCAGAGTTGCGCGGGCAGTTTGGTATTGCTCCTTATCGAAACTAATTTTTTAAATTCTTAGAGCGGAACTGTGGCCTTTCTTTCGTAGAGCCTTTTAACTGTATTGAGATCACGCTGGGAGATTCGTGAGTGTTCATCGGTGATTGGATACATAAGATCACCTTTTACTGGGCTGTGACCTAATAGGCCTATGGCGTGTCCTAGTTCGTGAGCGATAATGTTGCGCAAAGTTAGATATCTGGCTTCTGGTTCGTTGCGTTCAACTAAGTCAAGATTGACTTCGATTACTTGAGGAGGCACCGTATATTTCGGTCCTGGGCTTGGGATATAGAGAGGCACTGGAATGGCTCCGACAGAGAGTAGTGACAGTCGGCCTGATGGTTTTTTTGTCCACTTTGTTACGGTATGAGCGCCTAATGTGCTGTCATTTTTGTCAGATTTTGTGCCTAGACGACCCCAGGTCACCCGAATTCTCGCTGCGTTGGGTTGCACGACTGGTGCAAATTTGATCATTCCTTCTGTGCGTCTGTCCCAGTCAGCGAAGGCCGCTATCACTGAGTTTGCATAGGCTGGATCTGGCGGTGCTGAAATATAGACTGGTACTGGCATAGTTTGAAATTTAAACACACGATTTTTAGATGCCGCCATGACACAATCTAGATAGTCTTCGCTGCTTGGTTGGGTGTTGGCTTCTTCAATTCGAAAAAAATGAGTAGGAAAAGTATTGGCTGTAGCCAGCTCTTTCGTTAGATTGGCTGACTGTAGCAACTTGTTTAGGCGTTCTTGTTTGGCTGCGTCAGGCTGAGCAAGCGCTGTGCTAGGGGAAGGCATCTGGTTCTGCTTCTGCTTTTCTGTCAGCCGGTTCAATCGTTCAAAGATTGAACCAGAGCCGATATTTCCGAAAGTCTTTAACTCAAGAACTTGGAGACGATCTATTATCGACTGATTAGGACTGGACCTATAGCCTATATTTTGCTCAATTTTGGCAAGTTGATCTGGCATCGACTGTGACTCGGCGGCCATTGCCCCCAAGCTAAAATTGCAGACAAAGCTAATCAATGTGCCAAAGCTGACGCTAAATATTATCCAAGAGTTTACGCAAGAGACTGAGTGTAGTACTAGCGAGTTAAACCAATACCTTACGGCGAATGACCATTTTTCAGTCGCTATTTGGTGATAGGCGAAGTTCACTGATGGAATCATCTATAAATTGAGTGAGTTTAGTTCTGACCGCTTCTTGTATTCTAACCAACTCACGAGAATAGCAGTAGAATTCAGCACCGGTTTGTTGATCGAAGCTCATAGAAAAGAGGCCGTCCATGGGATCGTCCATTTCTGCCAACTGCGCTTCAAGTTGCTGCATACCGATATTACAAAAGATGCTTTTCTCAACAAGCTGCGGTTCAGCCACCTTTGTTAGCTTCCCGCCTTCATCAAGCCGACCCCAAGTGCCACTGAGAAAACGATAAACCGGAACTTCTAGCTCGGGCTGTTTCTTCACTGGTGCTAGTAGTTGAACAATCTTTGAGAAACCGGGCCTTTTCGACTCTTTCTCACCTAGGGCCTCAAGATCTTCAGGTCGATAGCCGAGTAGTTCTCTGTTTAGCCAAGTCAGTCGATGGTCTGCAAGTTTGCCCCTGAGGCTACGGGCAGCTAAAAGAAGCCCATCTGAGACACTCAAGTCTTTCAGGGCAAGCTGTCCACGTATGCGACTAAGTTGGTGGTACAGCATTAGACACCATTTAGTAACTACCTATCTATCTAATATATCTGAAGCTTGATTGCCTGTGCGTTAAATAGTTGCGGACCTAATAATTGTCTCTTGGAGCGCTTACAAAACTTATGATAGCTTTATGCTCGAGATTTTTCGCAAGGAAGGGAGTTGTCTTCATAAGTTGCTATTGAGCAGGGGGCGGGGTCAGCTCGCTATAACGCACAATCATGGCTATGCCACCTGGAAATTTACCATTGTTAGAGTTTTGTCCCGGTAATTCCGAAGCGAGAGACCAGACTCCGGGGTTGTTGGCTGTAAACTCAAGATCAATTCGATCTGAAGGATTAATCGTAATAGTATCTCGAACCACACGAGGCTCTAGCGGATCTGAGCCGTTGATTCCAGTTACCTCAAAACGATGGCCACTCAAGTGCAGGGGCACTGCTTGATCAAGAGTGTTGATGATATGTAAGCGCACGCGTTCGCCATTGAGAACTTCTAAGGCGGGAATGAACGGCGCTGTCTTACCATTGACTAAGTACAAATGTTTGGCAGTGGTTCCTGACTCAGGTTTTGCCTCTTTAGGAATGGCTTCGGCGCTGCTCAAAAATAGAACAAGCTCTTTATCGGCTTCTTTTGTGGGTAAGCGTGGATGCACAATAATAGCCCCAAACATCCCTTTAAAGCGCTGATCTTGATGGATGATTTGCGGGTGATAGAAAAATGTGCCGGTTTGGTTGGCTATAAATTGATAGATGAAAGAATCGTCTGCCTTGAGAAATCGCTCAGGGGCTGTAGTTGCACCTCCTGCTCGCGGAAGCCCATCCACCTTGTGGGGGGCGATCAGGCCGTGGAAGTGCAGCGATGTAGATAAGGCAGGGTTTTTGAGGTTGTTGTGAAGGAAGATTCTGACGGCCTCGCCTTGTCTTACATGTATCTCGGGACCCGGTATCTTGCCGTTGTAGGTTAAAGCTTTGATGGTGGCTTTATTGGCTCCGCTTTCGGCGCCGACTTCAAGATTGGCTTCACGGGCAAACAGGTGAATTTCTCTGACATTCATCTGCTGCGGTCCCGAGTTAGGTAAAGCTTGACCCTGGTTGGTAAGTGCGCTCATGGCGCCCATGGCGTCTCTAACTTGACCCTTGATGTCTTTCATTTCATTGCGCATGTCTTCTAGTTCAAGCTTTTCTTGGGCTTGTTCTTGCGCCATATCACCGATGTTGTCTAAAGCCCGTGCCGGCATTACTAGAAGTTGAGATAGGGCTGTCAGCGAAAGCAGCACGGTAGCTCGTGCTCCTTTCGATTTTATTTGTCTGACTCTCTCTTGTTTTCGTTGCATAACTTATGCTTATGCTCGTGCTACAAGAGTGGCAACTGAAGCATGAGTGACGATCTTGTTAGCCACCTCACCCATAAGAAAATGTTTGATGGCTCCTTTGCCTTGCGCGCCAATTACGAGCAAGTCTGCATCCGTTTCTTCTGCGGCCTTAATGATTTCATGGGCTGGTGAACCAGTTTTTAAAATGATATCGAGATTGGTAAAGCCATGGTCACTCAAGATCTTCTTGGCAGTTGCTAGGTGCACTTCGCCTTCCATCATCAGGTTTTCTTCCATCGCTACAACAAATCCGCGAGGAGTTACTGCTGCCACCATGGGCGAGATATTGGCCACATAAATCAGATTTATTTTCTTGTTCTCAATCTTGCTATTAAATTTTTTGATTGCAGCCTCAATGGCTTTTAGGCAGTGCTCAGAACCATCTATGGCAATCAGTACAGAAGAATCAGTGTGTTTCTTTGTTGCCATTTTTCGCAGTACTAAAGTAGAACAAGGTGCGTGACGAGCGACATGGGCCGAGGTGCTGCCAAAAGTAAACTGACCATCTGGTCTGGGACCTGTTGAAACAACTACTAGCTCTTTTTTCTCGTCAAGAGCTGCTTGCTCTATCATATATGCTGCTGGGCCGGTGTCGCTTAGCTAGTTCTGCCAAGACTGGCTTTGCCTGCGCTTCAATTATATTGCCAAGGTCTTGAGGGAAATCTGCTTGGGTTGCTAAGACACGCTCGTACGAGGGTAATTCTTCTTTGACATAAATTAGGTTGACATCGCAGCCTGCAAGTGGCACAAGGCTTGCCAATTGTTCTAGGTTAAACCAATGTCCTTCTTCTTTTTCGGAATCAGAAGGGTGACTTGCTGATGCATTTGCAAACGAATTAGAAACATCGGCGGCAATCAAAATTTTCATCAGTTCAAATTCTCTTCAATGGTTTTTGCTTTGTAAGAGCCAATTGTAGCAATGCTCAAGTCTTTTGTTTGCGGTAGCTAAAAGCTACTTGTC
Organism: bacterium Ga0077546; assembly: GCA_001464165.1. The sequence goes on along the minus strand of LNEX01000219.1, from coordinate 13,027 downwards.
AGCTTTGCTCTTGGCATGGCCGTAACGGTTGACGAATTTTTTGCCTTTGACCACCTTCTAAGTTTGGTTAATCAGCGACAATAAGTTTTTTGCAGCGTTCGCAGCGTTTGAATTGGGGGATTAGTTTTGATAGACCGTTATACCAGGCCCGAAATGGGTGCTATCTGGTCGATTGAAGCCAAGTTTCAAACTTATCTTGATGTCGAGATAGCTGTCTGCCAAGCTCAGAGCGATATGGGTTTGATTCCCCAAGAGGCGCTGGCCGAAATAAAGGGTAAAGCTCGATTTGATGTCGCCCGCATTGATGAAATTGAGCTGCAGGTTAAGCACGATGTTATTGCCTTTTTAACTTCCGTTGGCGAAAACGTCGGCGATGCTGCCCGATATATCCATATGGGTCTGACCAGTTCCGACGTGATCGACACGGCATTGGCACTCCAGCTTAAGCGTGCTGCGGTTATTTTGATGACAGGGCTAGAAAAATTGACAGAGGCCGTGCTAAAGCAGGCTCGAAAGCACAAACATACCGTCATGGTTGGTCGCTCTCATGGCATCCATGCTGAGCCTATTACATTCGGTTTTAAGATGGCTGTTTGGGTCGAAGAGTTAAGACGCCACAAGGTACGGCTTGAGCAAGCGGTTGAAATGATATCAGTTGGCCAGATGAGTGGGCCGGTTGGTACTTACTCAAACATTTCACCAGAAGTAGAAGAGCGCACTCTCAAATTGATTGGTTTGACACCAGCCAAAATTTCTACGCAAATTATTCAAAGAGATAGACACGCCCAGTTTGTTATGACCTTAGCACTGATAGCCGCTAGCCTTGAGAAGTTTGCTGTGGAAATTAGACACCTACAGCGCACAGATGTGCTTGAAGTAGAGGAGCCCTTCGCTTCTGGTCAGAAAGGTTCCTCGGCCATGCCCCACAAACGCAATCCGGTGGCTAGCGAAAATATAACTGGCTTGGCTCGGGTAATTCGAGGCAATGCCGTGGCTGCTCTCGAGAACGTTGCTCTGTGGCATGAGCGAGATATCTCGCATAGTTCAGTAGAAAGAATTATTTTGCCCGACTCGACAATCTTGCTTGACTACATGCTGAATCGTCTAGCTGTGGTGATGGATGGTCTAGTTGTCTATCCTGATAATATGCTGCGCAACATGGACGTTTTTGGTGGTGTAATTTTTTCGCAGGCAGTCCTGCTGAAGCTTACCGATAAAGGTCTAGCTAGAGAAGTTGCTTACAAGTTGGTGCAAGACAATGCTATGGCCGCCTGGAACACTAAGAGTGGTAATTTCCGTGAGAATCTCCTTGCTGACAAGCGAGTAACAGAGCACTTGAGCGAAGAAGAGATTGTTTCAAGCTTTGATCCGGCCAATTACTTGCAAAATATTGAAAGAGTATTTGAACGCGCCGGCATATAAACGAGTTGACGAAAGGCTGGGAGAAGAGAAATTATGGCTCGGATTAATCAAGACAACAAAGCCGCTGGTCTTCTTCTTCCAGTATTCGCCCTGCGTCGCAAGGGCGATCTAGGTATTGGCGATACCCTCTGTGTTGAAGATGCTATTGATTTTTTAAGTCGGCATAATTTGGGAGTTTTACAGATTCTCCCTGTTAATGAAACTGGCGGTGACAACAGCCCGTACAATGCCCTTAGCTCAATTGCTCTAGATCCTCTGTATGTTTCATTAGTGCCGGATATGGTGCCAGGTCTTACTGATGCCATGTTGACTAAGCATGTGTCGGCATCACTTGCTACCGAGCTTTCAACTGGACCCGTGCAGTATGGTTTGGTGCGTAAACTGAAGCTCGATTTGTTGCTTGATGCTTTTGCTAATTTCGAGAAAGCTTCAGCGAGTAGAGAAGAAATAGCTCAGCAAAATTTGTTCGCCGAATTTTGTCTTGAACAAAGTGATTGGCTGGCAGATTATGCTTTCTTCCGCTCGCTGGTTGATAAATTTGATGGTAATGCTTGCTGGACGCAGTGGCCTGCTGAGCAGTCAACTCTTGCTAAAGCGCGGGCTTGGTCTCTCGTCTGCGCCGAGGCCGAAGAATTAGCTGATAAGCAGCGCTTCTATAGCTATGTGCAGTGGGTGGCCTTTGGGCAGTGGCGCCGCGTGCGTGCACATGCTGATAGCCATTCTGTCGAGCTAATGGGTGATATCCCATTTGGTGTCAGTCGCTATAGCGCTGATGTTTGGTGTAATCCTCAACTGTTTGACCTGAAATGGTCGGGCGGGGCTCCTCCTGAAAAATTCTTCCAATCAGATCCATTTACTTGCCAATGGGGCCAGAACTGGGGTATACCGCTCTACAACTGGAGCAATCACGAGAAGACTAATTATGCTTTTTGGCAGAGAAGAGTGAAGCAGATTGCTTCGATTTTTCATTATTTTCGCATCGACCATGTGCTCGGTTTTTTCCGTGTCTATTCCTTTCCATGGATTCCAGAGCGCAACCATGAATTTGTTGACTTGACTGAGCTTGAGGCTAAAGAGCTGACTGGGGGCGAGCTTCCCCGTTTTATCGAGCGACCTGATTTACCGGCCAAGAATGCCATGCTCAATAACGAACAGGGTGAAAAACTCTTGCGCATGATACTCGCAGCGGCACCCGAAAGTGGTGTGGTGGCCGAAGATCTAGGCATGGTGCCGGACTACGTTAGGCCTTGTTTGAAGAAGTTGCATATTCCTGGATTTACAATTCCTATTTTTGAACGGGTAGAAAAAGATCTTTCTTTCAAGCCTAAAGAAACCCATGAAAAGCTGTCGCTAGTAACTTATGGTACCCATGATCATCAACCTATTGCCAGCTTCTACGAAGGCCTCTGTCAGTGGTGGCATGGTGAAGATGGTCACGAGGGCTGGCTGGAAGTACAACGGCTGATGGTCTTTTTGGGTATACCCCCGAGCTTCATCGGCGCATGATTGAAGTTCTCATGGAATGTCCATCTTGGTTGGCTGTCTTAATGATAAGTGACCTCTTTGGTGTCAATCAGCGCTTCAATGAGCCTGGAATTTCTGGTGATTCAAACTGGAGTCAAAGGCTTGATCGCTCTTTGGCCGAATACGAAGTTGATGCTCAATATTCGCCAGCAATTAAGTGGTTAGATCAAGCCGTTATTGCCAATTCACGGCAAGCCAAGAAAACAGCAGCAAAGTCTAGTTGATTTTAGCTATATTGCTAAAGATAATTTCTAGACTTTTGGGGTATGCTTCTAAGGTCTATCACTTTTTATTTTCATCAAAGGGAACCGCAGTAAATGCTTCCGGCTTTTCTGATCAGGACTGGTATCGATTGGGTTAGGCACAACGCTGAATTTGCTAGTTCTAACCCCTATGCTCGTTGTGAGCAGTCGATCAAGATTTGCGAAAAACTCTGGGAGGAGTCAGTCGGCAGAGCAGAAAGTTCGCCATTAGAAGTGGCTGTGGTAACAGCCTATTGGGAAGAGTTCTTTCATGCGGAAGACCCTTTGCAAGACGAAAAAGAATGGCGCGATGGTTTGACTAAGCGCTCTGGTCAATACGAAGAGTTTGATGCATGGCAAGAGTGGTTCAAAAAGAGCTACGCCAAAGTTTATTCTGATAATAATGTCTGGACGAGTTTGCTGATGTCGGCTTGGGCCACAACTCATCAGTACCAGCTTGCCTATAGTGAAGAGTCTTGGGATTTCAAGCCCTCGCGTTCGTATCTGCCTACGAGCTATATGTGGCGGCTTAAGCCCCACCTGGAAACAATTACTGAAGTTTTGCGCGAGTTCTGGGTTGAGGAAAGTCATCGCTGGGAAGAGGTGGGATTTGGTATAGAAGATGAGAACATCTACTACCTGGGAAGGGTCGAGTGCCTCGGTTTTGATTTGAAACGATATATGGTCAGTTGGCCTGCCCGAGCTAAGATGCCGAAAGAAGAAATTGACCTCGGAAGTATGGTGGCCGATTTAATCTCACCGGCAGGCGATTCTTGGTATCGCCGTCTGGACCCAGTAATTTTTGCTCACGACCACGTTGATATCACTTCTTTGATTAATCGGGCATCTTACGTTTTTGGCTCGCGTCGTAGGCTATTTGAGTTAGCCATCGAGGATGGTATGGCTAAAGCGAAGTTGCAGGCCCAAGCTGAGGGCTGGCTGGTTGAAGACCTAGAGAATGATGAAGCAGGGGCCCTTATTTAAGCCCTAGACTATTTACTCGCCTTGATTTTTGCCCAAGGCCGGGGATAGTAATGTGGCGTATCGTCCAGCTTGCGAATGAGCAAAATTACACTGTCTTCTACCCCCGGCATATCGGTGAAGACCTTAGTCTGTTCCACCCGGCACTCAAGCTCCCGCATCATTGCTTTTGCGTCCTTAAGTTCTTGCTCTAGGCGACTACCGGTCTTTTGAGCTAGGTAGAGGCCGTTGCGCTTGAGAAAAGGCAAGCATAGCTCGATGGTGAGCGTTAGTGTGCCGACTGCTCTAGCCGTGACCAAATCGTAGCTTGCCCGTTCGCCTTTCATACGGGCAAGCTCTTCAGCCCGGGCAGTTAAGGCGCGGTTGTTGACCAGGCCAAGCTCTTGGCTAGCGTCATTGAGAAATTTGACCTTCTTGCCCACCGAATCAACCATTGTGACGGCAAGATTGGGACATCCGATGGCAATCACCATGGCAGGCAGCCCCCCACCAGAGCCGATATCAATCAATTTGCCGGTAGTAATTTTTGACTTGTAGATATTGCTAACTATTGTTAGCCCGTCAAGTATGTGTCTGTTTACAAGTATTTCTGGTGTCGTATTGGCTACTAAATTAACCTTCTCGTTATAGGCCCTTAGAATGCCGCAAAATCGGTCCAATAAATGCCAGCGGTCCTCACCTAGTTCAAGGCCGTCGAGGGCGGGGTGAACGCGTAAGAGCTTGAGTAGTGGCTCAAAGTCAGAGCTTTCACTAGTGCCTGCGTCAATCATGGCGGGCGATTTCAATTCAAGTTGAGGGTCTTTACCTGTTTCTTTTTCTGCGGCCATTGACTTCCATAACTCCTTATCAAGTAAAAAAAACAGGTGAATACCTAAATACTACTGGGAAGATTATTATTACTATTTAGAGATCTCAGCAAGATTGTTTTTGCTATCTCGAAATTCGGTATCAGGGTAGATTACACCTTATGCAAATTGCCAACACTTAGTAAATGACCTCAGGCAACGCTTATCCTAACCAGCCAGAGCCGGACACGTCACGTGAGCGGATTGAGCTTGAGACGCGTGTGCTTGCTGCAGCCCTGCGTCAGAGCTTAGAGCGTGGGGACACAGCCGGCTCTAGTCATGCTCATCAACAGATCTTCATTTTGCTCAAAGCTTCGCAAGAAATGGGTTGGGAAGAGCCAATTAGTTTGCCGCCAGAATTGTTGCTTGACAAGGAAGCTCGGCGACCAATGCCAGATATTGACTGGGGGGCTCCGGCCGGGGGACCGATAATTTCACCTCAATCAGAGTCGTTGCCAGAAGCAGAAGGTCAAGAAGAAGTCGCGACTAAACCTGAGCCTAATGCTGAGCCAAAAGTTGAGCCTAATGACGAGCTGGGGCCTGAGCATGCAGCAAAGCCCTCACCTAAGTCTGAAGTTTTGGAGGAAGCTGCATCAACTGCTGTCACCGGGCCAGAACCAATTGCAGCCCCAGCTGCTCAACTTCTACCGCTCGTAAAGATACCTACTTTTGCCCTGGTACCAGTGCCGAGCTTCGCTGCTTCTGCTCCTGTCACAGGAGTCGCTGCTGTTCTTGATTTTTACTTGCGCTTGCAAGTTAGTGACAAAGCCGATTTCACTAGTATTCACCGGAGTTTCTTGCGCAAAGTCAGGCCTCTCTTGCGCCAGTATGCCTCTGGAACTTTGGTTGGTCAGGCGCGAAAAGACCTTTTGAATAGCTTGCAGAGCCTCTGGATAGCTCATGATATTTTGTGCGATCCGGTTACTCGCACAGACTATGACTTTCGTCGCATGGGCCTCCGGGGCCGCACCGATGAAAGCAGCGAGGACAAGCCTAGTTTGGCTAACCGTCCACAATTGCGAATTGGTGAGCTATTACTTTGTGCTGGCTTATTGGAGACCACAGAGCTCGAGATCGCCGCTGATATGCATAAGGCGATGCCAGAACTTATGTTTGGTGCCTTTTTGGTTAAGCAGGGCTTTATTGAAGAAGATGATCTAAACTGCGTTTTGTTGGGCCAGCAATTGCTCAAGACTGGTGGTATCACAGCTGCTCAGTTCCAAGAGTCTATGGCCGAGAGAGGCCGCAGCGGAAATGACTTTGGTGAGATCTTAGTAGAGCTTCGATATCTTTCTCCGCTGCAATTGCAAGATGCCTATCGCAATCAAATGATAGATACGCTACCGCGCTTGCCTGCGGTGGTTTCAACCGTGTCGTTGCAAGACAGCGCTGCTGATATCGCCAGGGTGCTTGAGGCTAGCGACGATGAGCCGGTTGTCGAGGATAAGCCGGTTGTCGAAGCTCAGTCGGATAGTGAAAGTGCGTCTGCCGGCGATCGTGAGCAAGTCAGAGGAACGGAGCCAATCAGAGAAACTTTATCTACCAGTGGCATTGAACCGGCCATTGGTGAGTCTGCAGAAATTGCCTCGGCTGCGGCTCGCCCCCGTGAGCTTCTTAATAGTTCGCCGTCTCCTGTATTTCCGCCTGTATCGTCCCCTTCACCTACTCTTAATGCTGGCAACGCTGTGCCTTCTTGGAAGGATCAGCTAGACTGGGATAGCCCGGCGGAAAGTGAGAGCAGCAGAGACTCAGGCACTGTGACTAGTCCAGATATTGATGCTGTGTCTCATACAGCTCAAGTAGATGTGACACCGTCACTGGCATCACTTTATGATACTTCAGACTCGCGCTCTGACACCGCTGAATTGCCACCTTCTTCATCGTCGTCGTCTTCTTCTTCTAGCCCTTCTACTGTGTCTCCGTTCGCGCGCCCAGAACCAAGCAAGAAGAAGTCTTTAACTGATCTCATGGCCGATCTTGAACCAGCTCGTTTACTGCCCGAAGAGGTAATTCCTACTCAGTCACCCTTCGCCAGTATTTGGGCTGATAGTAGCACGAATGAGAATAGTGATTTGGTGTCGGATATGGTGCCGCTCAACGCTTCTCCTGCACCTTTGCCGCCTGGTGAGCAAGATGATTTTGCCCCGCCTACTCTAGAGCACGACGAAGATCTCTCTCAAGTAGAGGAAGAATTTGCAGCATTAGATGCTGCTGCTGACGAAGCTATGCAAATTGGTGAGCAAGATAACGAAGTCGCTGGTATTCATGCAAGTTTTGATGCAGATCTCGGTGAAAATAGAGAACAAGCAGCCGCTCCAGCCGTGACTAGCTTACAGACTTCCAATTCGCAAAGCCCCAACCAGCAAAATACCAGCCAGCCGCAAGCTTCCGCAAAGCAACAAGAAGGTGAGAGCTGGCAGATCGTCTCTGTTCCCGCTTCGGCATTGGCCTCCTTGCTTTTAGACGACGAGCCAGAAGCTGGTGATGCTAAAGCAAAATCGCCAGCTCCAGGTGTTGGCAAGGAACGGCGTCAGTTAAAAACATCATTTGCCAACGATAAGCCATTCACATCCAAAAATAGCACTGGCGACAATGCACCACCAGATGAGGATCGCCGTGCGAGGAGACGCAAACCGAAGCAAGAAAGCTAAATTAAACTAGTTGTTTGATCTGTTTGATTGGGCTGTATTCTTCGGGCGTGATTGCCCGTTCAATTCTAGTAGTCTTAGAACCACAGATAGCTGTTCGCCTATTAAACGAACGACTTTTTGATCCCCTGGTTTGAAAATTTGTTGTGGATAAGGGACGACAACGAGAAGCCCTAACCGTTGACCTTTGATGTCGATAGGTTGGGTTAGAGCATTGTCAGGCAAATAATGCCCTTTGGTAGCTTCTTCGCGCAGCGGCGGCAGACCCAGCTGTAGCGCTAATTTAGCAACATAACCCCGCAAGGCCGACTCATCTAAATTAGAGCCGGCGTCAACGCGCAAGACTGAACCGTTACCTTGATTCAGCACTAAACCGAGGGCTTGGTAGTTAAGAATGGAAGACAATAAATTGAATAGCTTTTGGGTTACTGCGTCTACATCTAGTTCATCTTCGGCAATGCGACGCACCTCGTCCACTATAGTTGCTTCAAACAGTAAACGTTCAAGCAGCTGGTTCAGTCGATTATTGACGTCCTCGGCCGAAAGGGTCTTAGAAGGTTCGCCTATTAGGCGTAGGCGGGGCTTTAATGTGGCTTCTTCTAGCATCTCTTGGGTCGCTTTGATTAAGCTAGTGAAACCTGGCTCTTTGGGGATGTAGCGGTCTGCTCCAGATTTAAAACCCCAGAATCGATCTACTGAGCCGTCAAGTTTGGTCAATAGAATTACGGGAGTGGCTGCAAGGTCGGGGTCGCTTTTAACTAAGCGGCATAGTTGATAACCATTTATGCCGGTCATTACCACGTCAGAAATAATTAAGTCTGGCAACTCGTTATAAGCACGGGCCAACCCCTCAGCGCCATTGCGAGCTTCTATAACTTTATATCCCTCGGCTTCAAGAGTCTTGGAAATGGTTATTAGTTGGGTTGGGCTGTCTTCTATCAATAGAAGTCTGAATGACATTCTGCACCTATTCAAGTGAGACTTGGCACGATTTTCTTAAAAGTGAGTGTTTAAATGAGAATAGCTACTCAATCTCAAATGTTTTAAAGAGCCTGCGAAAGCTTTATCAGGAGTGACTTCATGTTTCCTGTAGCATTGAATTTCAAAGCTTCGATTTGATTCAGTATCTCATTTCTTGGGCAATTTTGTTGAGCTTTGTTCAAGTTTGTACGGGCTTCCGCAGCATTGCCTTGAATTTGATAGATGCACGCAGCAATCAAATAGGGTATTGGGCTTTGCTTATTTAACAGATGGGCTGCCTGGGTTTCCTGGAGTCCTTCTTCTACTTTACCCAAGTATGTCAAAGCCAACGCAAGAAGTTCTCGAGTTTCTTCAATTGAAGGGTTTAAATCCTTTGAACGATTAAAATAACTCATTGCCGCCTCTGCTCTTTGTTCTTGTAGAAGCCTTTTGCCCTTTAAGTTGAGCAAGAGATAAGCCGCTGGATCAAGGGCTATTGCTGCGTCAAGGGCCTGGCTAGTCAGGTTTACAGCACTACCTTTACTTAGCTTGTTCGACTGCCGCTTGTTTTCAAGAATTGAAAGATTTTCTGCCAACTGTTTTTCGCTTGCTCCTTCTCTATTGGCAAGAAAACGCCCGTTAGAATATTCAAGCAACATATTATCGTCAGTGTTGAGGGGGATTCCCTTCATCTCTTCCCCCAAAAAAACGGTTAATGGTTTCTCTTTGCTAACTACGGCAAGGTGACCTTCAATGAAAGTTTCCCAGCTATCTATTCCTGCTTTGGCTAGTTCTTGACGGCAGGAGCTGCTGAGAAAAGCTACTTTGTATGTGTCGCTGTCAATATGCGCTAGGCTTTCGTGAGTCTTGGCCCCGACTAGTAGAATCTCGCCAGCGCCTGGTTGATGAAAAATAACAGTGTCAGGAAAGACTTCAGAAAATGTTTTGAGCGCGCTAAGAAAATCTTTCTTGCTTAGTCCATAAAGTTGCAACCATTGGGCAGCCAAGCCTTCTCTTTTGAGCCGCTGACGGATGAGGCGAAAGAACTCGACGGTAAATAGACTGGAGCTGCCAGCTACCCAAGGCTCTGAGGGTTGAGAAATAATTAGGTCGTAGCCTTTCTCGGTCTTTAACTGGGCTCTGGCATCACTAGCAATAATGTTTAAGTTTGCCGTACCACGGCTATTCTGCATATCTTTGTCTTGAAAAAACTTGGCTGCTTCTATAACGGCTGGCTCTAGCTCTACTACGTCAATTGAGCTAATTTTGTTCTGTCGTTGAGCGGTATTACTAGTAGTGCCACTGCCTAGACCAATTATTAGGCAGCGAAGATTGTTGCCGTTGTGTATTAAAGTGGGTAGCAGGCACAGCATTGTTTGCGTGCCAATGTCTGAGCCATTTGCCGGTTCAGATTTAGTAATAGGAATAGTTGCTTCTACTTTGCCATCGCTCTTTAGAATGCGAATGTTTGCCTGCTTACTTTCTTCTACTGAGATGGTGCTGTTGTAGCCATCTTTATAAAATTTGTAGTCTAGGTAGTTTTGCTCGCGTTTAATTTGCTTGAAAGCTGACTCGTTTGCTGGCAGGTATGCCAGGCCAGCTGTTAGTCTGCTCGGCTTTATCGTCGGGCTGCATGAGGTCATAACTAGAGCAAAAATACTGCCACATAAACAGCTCAGTGAAAGTATTTTCAAACGTTTCGCTATCAAAAGGCCTTCTGCAATTGTGAAGAGCGCCAGTATAACTATGCAGATTTTCACAACAAGTATTAGAGAAGTTAGTGGCAAAATCATCAAAAATACTGCGGGTCCGGCAATGGCGCCGGCCGCAGAAATTGTATAGGCCTTGCGCCATTCATAGCCGCTTAGATTGCTAGTGTAGATCGGATAAATTAAGCCAAGGCCGATGCTTGTGGGCACGACTAGTGCGGCGGTGGCCAGAACCTGCGGCACCAATAGAAAGTTGCTATGTTCCAATTGGCCTAGTTGAAAGTAGATGCGTAGGTTTTGAAAAATTATTGGTAAGAGTGCAATCGACTTGAGCGAGAGTAAGCAGGCTAAAGTCGACAAAGTTAAAGCTGCTGCCGGTAAGAATTTTAAATCGCTGTTGTTGCTCAGCTTTTTATTCAGTTGTATGGCGACAATATTGCCGATGGTCAACCCAGCAATGATAGAGGCTAGAGTGGTCGCAAAGGTTTGGCTTGATGAGCCAAGCAAAAGAGACGATAGTCTGAGCCAGTCGCATTCAAGAACCGTAAGTAGCAAGGCCGTGCCGAATAAAATTGGATAGGTAGATTTAGAGATAGATGGTGAGAGCTGGCTCTCAGGCTCTTCGACCACTTCTTCTGTTGGTTCTTGCTTGGTCATGAACCAGCTCAAAATAGCCGCTGGAGTCATAACCAGTGCTAAGGCCATCAGGCAGCCGTTCATGCCAAAATGTGGCAGTATAAAGAAACCTGTAAGCAGCGCCCCGAAAAATGCCCCGAGATTGGCCGCTAGATAGACAAAGTTGCTTTCTGTCTTTTTCTTGGCCTGTTGCTCGGTGTGGTTCTTTGTCACTTGCCTCGTGGCCAATAGACTGACTAGAGCGGCCGAACTCGTCGATGGTAAGACCAGTGCTATGGTCAAAATCAATAAGACTGTTTGACTGGGCAGATTTGTGCTGCTAAGGAAAATCATAAGTGCCCGGATCAACCCAGGAGAAACCAGCAAAATCGTGGCCGCGGCCCTGGCCATTAAGCTTCTTTGCTGGCAATTCTGCGCCATCAGGGCGCCCAGGGCCAGACCGAAGAGATAGATAGTGATGGTTACGGTTGAAGCTGTGGCGGAGCTGCCGAGGCTGACGAGGGCTATTTTCGCCAGCACTAACTCCAGGCCAAGTGAAACTAAGCTACAGCTAAAGGCGCCGAAGCAAGAAAATGCCAAGTCTAGGCTAGAGGCCTCTAGGGTTCTATTCGGCGAATCAATCATAGTTAATCAGGTTCATGCATAGCTATAAATAGTTATCAGTATAGATTGATATCTGCCAGTCTTAGCTGCTTTTCGGCTCTGGGCTGATAAGCTTAGAGCTTTGCCAGTAAGAGACCATGATTCTCAACTCTGTCCACCTCCATAATTTTATGAGTTATGCCGACTCAACTCTTGACCTCAATGGCATCGCTGTGGCCTGCTTGACTGGTCTGAACGGGGCTGGCAAGTCGGCCATTCTCGATGCCGTTACGTGGGCTATCTGGGAAGAGGCCCGGGGCTCTTCAGATGAACTAGTTCGGCTGGGCGAAAAGGAGATGTGGGTAGAGATAGTCTTCAGTCACGAGGGGCAACTTTATCGCGTGCGCCGCTCGCGGCAGAAGCAAGTGGGTAAAGCTGGAGGAAAAGGCACATCTAAGGGAACTTTGGAATTTCAGATAGCTGATCAGGCTGCTGGAACTAACTCGTTGCGCTGGAATAGTCTGACCGCCGCCAGTATGAAAGAAACGGGCAAGCATATTTGCGATCTTTTGCGCATGGACTACGATACTTTTATCAATAGTGCTTATCTAAAACAAGGTCGGGCGGAAGAATTTACCACGCGCTTGCCTTCTGAACGCAAGCAGGTTTTAGCTGAAATTTTAGGGCTTTCATACTTTGACCGCCTGCAAGAAGAAGCCCGTGAAAGGTTGCGCGGCGTCAAAGCACAAATTGAATTTCTGGAAGGCAGCCTAGCTGGTGCCAGACAAGTAGAAGCTGAGTTTGCCCAGGTGCATACCGAGCTTTGTGCTTCTCAAATTGAATATGATGATTTAGTTCTCGTAGCCCGCGACATAGAACTGCAAGTTGAAGAAGTCACTGCTCAATTGCAGCAGTTCAAACTCACTGAAGTGACTATATCTTCTAACGAGAAGCAGCTTGTAGAGCTTAATCATGCCTTGAAGCGCATTGACGATCAAAAGCTTTCGATTGAACAAAAGAAAAAATCACTGGGCGAATTAATTGGTGAGAGTTCAGATATCGAAGCACAATTATCAGAGTTCAATCAAGTAAGAGCGGCTGTAGAAAAGTTAGATAGCGTCTTTCTTGAAGTGCAAGATTTGAGTGATAAGAAGCTTGAGCTAACAGGGCAATTAGCCACTCTTCGTAGCCGACTGGAAGTAAAACTAGAAGGTCTAGAAGTAGAGAATCGAGAACTAATTAAGAGCCGTGACCGCTTATTGCGTGACACTGAAGATAGTGAAAAAATAAAATCGCAATATCTTGAATTTCGCCAATTGCTTGAAAATGAAGCTGTCTTGTCGCAAAAACAAGAGGCTCATACTCAGCTCTCTCACCGCGTCAGTGAACTGACTTCGACCATTCAAGAAGCAAAAATTCGCTTAGAAGCTGAGCTTGTCCAGAAGCAGAGTGCCATCAAAGAGTTGACTGCCCTGACT
>LNEX01000218.1 GCA_001464165.1 bacterium Ga0077546 | reverse complement strand
AGGACGGCAAAGAGAAAATTTAGAAAAAATCAAAGAACTAAAAGAGCATGAACACTCATCTATTTGCCCACTTTGTTCGGCGCCAATTGTGGATAGAGCGGCCGTTATTGAGCGCTATTTGAAACATAACGAAGAAATGGATCAAGAGATCAATCAACTAGAAATACAAAAAGAAAAGTTGAACGATCAAAGAGCTGAGCTAAGAGTGCGCTATGTCGAAATGCGCAAAGAATTAGAAGGTCGCAAAGATCTTGATAAGCGCATCGGTCAATATAACGAGCGGCAACAGGCCTTAGTTAGGGCCAGTGACAACGAGCAAAGGCTCAATCTTGCTGAAGCACAGCTAGCGGAAAAGCTAGCGCAGAATAACTTTGCTCAAGTTGAGCGCGAAGAGTTTGACCCAGCAGTTTATGTCTCGCTGCAATCGCAGATTCGCTTGAAGCGGCATATCGAAGGCAAGCACCAGCAGCTGGCCAAAGACACTGAAGAGTTGAGCCGTATCAATGGCAAAATGCCAGAGTTAAAGAAAGCCATTGAAGAGATTGCTTCAGAGTTGAGTGGAGAATTATACGGACAAGCTGTTCGCCTAGAACTAAAAGAAGTACTGCAGAAACTCACTACATTTTCTTATGATCGCAATGAGCATGCTCGCCTCAAGCAGCGACTTTCTGAGTTGTTTGTCGCCACTGAAAAATCCCGCGACCTGAGCAGGGCTATGGCTGAACTGCCGGCCTTAGACGAACAGCTAGGGGTCTTACAAGGTGAGTATTTGACTAAGCAAGCTCAGATTGCCAAAGTTGATAGTGAGCAGCTGCAACTCAAGAGCCAGCTGAAAGACTTAGACTTGGTTGAGAAAACATTGGCCGGGCTCAAACCTTCTTTAGATGAAGTACGCGGCTTCAAAGAAGAATCTGGGCGCAAAGTTGCCGTGCTTTCGTCGCGCAGCCATGCTTTATCAGATGAGTTAGCGCGCCTGGCCGCTCGCCTGCAAGAGATGGCTGTATTGCGCGAAGAAATGGACGACTATGCCTATCTTGTTGAAGTATTTGGCAAGAAGGGTATTCAGGCTGTCATTATCGAGAACGCGATTCCGGAGATTGAGAATGAGGCCAACCGCATTCTTAGTCGATTGACCGACAATAAAATGCACATTGCTCTGATTACTCAGACTAAAACAAAATCTGGCACCATGGCTGAGACTCTTGATCTAGTCATTGGTGATGAAGTTGGCACACGCAGCTATGAACTCTATTCTGGTGGCGAAGCCTTCAAGGTCAACTTCGCTTTGCGTATTGCATTGTCTCGCTTGCTTGCTCGAAGAGCTGGGGCTAAGTTAGAAACTTTGATCATTGATGAAGGCTTTGGCTCGCAAGATGACGGCAGCCGCGAGCGGCTAGTGAAGGCCATTCGCTTGATTCAGGCTGACTTTTCACGGGTGCTGGTGATTACTCACATTGCCGATGTGCGTGAGATGTTCCCCGTGCAAATTCAAGTGACTAAGAGTAATGGCATTTCGACTTTTAAGTTGGTGTCTTGAGTTTGCTGGGTTGATTGTCGGACAGTCAACACTAGAGGGGTGCGGTCGTATCCGCTTGGAATATCTCGTACAATGATTTCTAATCAGATTATAGTGAGGCTTTAAATGCCAGAGTCCAGGCTGAGGGCTGGTAGGGTAGATTGGTTTATGCGTCGTCCTGCATAGGTTTGTTGGTTGGCGCTAACCTGAAATCGGCAGTCTTGATGACATTTGCTTCACCGCCAGCCTCTGGGCCGGTTTGATCGCCTACTTCCCAATTTGTCTCCGGTTTTGGTGCTGCCATAGTAAATTTCCGTGCTGCAGAAAATATGGGCGCCTGCCGAGAAGTACGGCGCCGATCAATTCGAAGTAGAGGGGTGGTTCGAATCATTACAGGAGAACTCTTGTAATGTGCCTGCAAGAGCCTCTCGGCTAGATAATGCATCCTTTCAAGTAATGTTTTAGTTAGTCTCTGCGCCCATGCTGTGATTGCAAAGCCCCGTCTGTTAGAATTTGCAGCGCAAGGTAGTGGAAGTAGGTTTGCAAGCAGGTATTCCCCAACCATTAGTTCAATGACAATCAGCCTTACTCTCAAACAGAAAGCCTTCATTCTTGTTGGACTTCCTTTGACCTTTCAGATTCTTTTCATAAGCTATCTGTTCCACCTTCTCAACGAGACGGAACTTGAGGTGAAAAGACAGTGGCATTCTCGCGCCATAGTTGATTGTTGCAACGGCATAATGACCGACGTCTATCAGTCCAGGGGGAATTTCACATCCAAGGGGTTCCTGGGAGCAGCTCAAATTCGTCACATCGAGAACCATATAGTGCCGTCTCTTTTGGCGCGAGTAGAGAGACTGTTCGAGCTTGTTAAGGACAAACCTGCAGAATATGAGGCTGCGGAGGCTCTTAGGTCCGTATGTCATGAGGATATACAGATACTGCGCGATCTGAAAAAGGATATTCTGGAGGACCCTCTTGAAACAAGAGCACACATCAAGAAGTGCAGTGCGAGACTTAGCGGCACGATCAGTAAGGTTAACGAAACGATTGGCTTTATCCTCGAGAGCGAACGCCGGATCGATGACGCAAGCCCCCTCATTCAGTCTTCCATTCGCGAGCAGTCTCGCAGGACTCTCTGGTTTGCTGTTTCCGTTAGTGTTTTCTTGGCCTGCGCCTTAGCCGTGTATTTTAACAGGGGCTCCGCTCAGCGACTGAAATTGGTTGTGGAGAATACCCGTCGGATGGAGGAAGGGCTGCCCTTCCATCCACCCTTGATGGGAGCTGATGAGATTGCCGCAGTTGACGATGCATTACGTCGGGCTGCCTCCGGCATTGAAGCGGCTCGGAGAAAGGAGAGGTTTCTGCTCGACAACATGCCTGTGGCCATACTCGGTATCGACGAAGAAGGGACGATTCAGTCTGCCAATCCTGCTGCGGAGGAGCTGTTTGAGAGGAGCGAGGATAAGCTTCTTAAAGCTAAAATCCGTGATTTGGTAGCAATTACTTCCGATTCTTACCTGAATCCAGGGTCTGTCAAGGAATTCAGAGTAAATCTGCCGAATCGCGACCGATGGGTCGAGTTGCTGGTGCGCGAATTTGAGTCTTTTCGGCTTCTGGCTATGATCGATATAAGCGAGAGACTTGCCATCCAGCGGTTGCGCAGTCAGTTCGTCGCTATGGTCAGCCATGACTTGAGAACACCGTTGACTTCAGTTCAAGCCAGTTTGGATTTGATTGCTACCGGCAGTTTTGGACAACTTTCTGATGATGGAAATAAACAATTAGACAGGGCAGAGAAGAGCCTTGAAAGATTGATCAGGCTAATAAATGATCTTCTTGATTCTGAGAGAATCGAAAGTGGAACGTTTGTAGTCGATAAGCGCGTGGTCTCGCTTTCAAGGGTCATAGAGAGGTCTGTCGAAAGTGTGAGGGAGATCGCCGCGAATGCCAGCATTACTATTCAGAATAAGGCATCGGATTTATCTTGTTTCGTCGATGAAGATAGAATCATTCAGGTTTTGGTCAACTTGCTGGGCAATGCGATTAAATTTTCTCCCAGCGGCAGTGTCGTTTTAATTGAGACCCAGACGACGAGAGATGCAATAGAGATCCGAGTGGTTGATCATGGTAGAGGTGTTCCTCGTGCAATGCTGCCTAGTATATTTGAGAAATTTATGCAGGTCGAGAAGTCAGACAGTAGAAGAGGCCAGGGATTCGGTTTGGGTCTTTCCATATGCAAGTCGATCATAGAGCAGCACGGCGGTAAGATAGGGGTTTACAGCGAGGAAGGGGAGGGCTCGACGTTTTGGTTCAGCTTGCCACTTCAGAAGCTCTCTTAAGGTGTGTTCCGTTAAGAATACTCAGGGAGTTTATCTGATCTCCCGTCTCGGAGAGAGTAGAGCTAAGTGATTTCGTTGCACGAATTTAGAGAGGGAATTCGATGTGGCCTATCTTCGGTTGTACAACTTCTGAAAACCTGAATGCTCCTTCAGGTTTTCAAAATATTGTAAATTTCTGCCCATGAGTAATCTGGTGAAAGAGATGATTAACCTGTCGAGCCTTATTTTCGTGATCGTGCTCAGCTTGGCTTGGCAGTTCATTAGCGTTCACCCTTGCTCGGCAGAAACGGTCAGCCCGTCTCAAAGAACTAGAGCTTTCTCCGCACCCAAAGAAGATTACTTTCAACAAGTGACGAAAGTTCACCCATATAGATGGTTTGACCGAGACATGGCCGTCAGAGTGCTGATCAAGCCTGGTGCAGCTGTTCCTAAGTTCAAGCCTAAATTCGAAGAGATTCTGCGACAATCCTTGCAAGAGTGGGAAGCGAATTCGAACTCCCGAATTAAGTTTCAGTACGTAAGCGAGCCACCAGCTGATATCACCTGTCAGTTTGTTGAGAATCTTCCAAAGGAAAAGCCGTCAGTAGCAGGCGTGACCCGCTACCAAACCAGCCCGCATCACATTGATTCTGCTGTTGTTTCAATAAAGACGAGTAGTGGTATCACACCGCTGACGGACGATTTGATGCGTGGAATCTGTTTGCATGAGATTGGTCATGCCCTTGGGCTTGTGGATCACAGCCTGGATCCGCACGATGTTATGTATCCTTATCTAAGACAGCAAAAGGCCCTCTCTTCGCGAGATATCAAAACAATTAAATTGCTCTATGAATTCAGGCCGCCCGATTCGATTTTACAGCTTGCTCGCAAGCCAGTGCCGGATCCTAACTATCCCTTTGGTCTCATTGTTTTTTCGAGTGACGAGTATGATGCCTACACTAGACAAGTTGTTGCTAAATTGTTGAAACATCATTCACCATTTCCAGCGAGACCTATGCTTGAATGTAGCGTTCGCTGTCTCGTTGATTCGCATGGAGACATTTTCAACTATCGAATCTTTCAAGGTTCGACCAACGATGAATTCGATCAGAAAGTTTTGACATCTTTGCTGGCAGCGCTTCCATTTCCGCCGGTGCCGGAAAAACTGCGAAAAAATCAGTGGTCGAAAGCACCGCTGGCGATGATTTTTCGCTCCGATGGCTGGGTGGTTCCTTATGTTGAACCAGATCTCAATCAGTCGGATTGGCTTCAAACAATAGAAGAGCCATCGCCAGACGAAGCAATGAAAGATTTAGCAAAAGACAAAACCGCTACGCCAAAAGTTATCGATCCAAACTTGGAACCCTGGATAGTGACTGTCACTCAGAAGGCTCAAGGGGCATGGAAGGTGGAAGGGAGTGGCAAGACGGAGGTTGTTGTTGGAATCCGAAACAACGGTCGCATTGCCCACCTTGTAGTCGTTCAGTCGAGCGGAAACGAGGCGTTCGATAACTCAGTACTCAATGCGTGCATGGCCGCGGAGCCATACCCAGCGGCACCGAATTCTACGCAGGACACAATTGAGGTCAATATGCTCTTTGAGCATTAGTAATAGGGCCACCCCCTCCTATTTAGTTTTTTCGCCTAAGCACTCTTGAATTGCCTCTTTTAAATTGCTTGAAGTCTTCTCGTTGAAGCCGCTTAGCCTTTTAACGATCACACCTTGTCGATTGATTATAAAGGTTTGTGGTATCACTAGCGGTGAGAGCTTAAATAGTTCAGCGAACTGGTGAAATAGAGTGTCTGAACCCACAACCCTCTGGCAACCACCAGCCTTTTCCTCCATTCTATCTTTGTCTGCATCGCCTTTGAAGATGAGTTGGTCTTTCAATATATTGCCGATAGTTGTTACTGTGCCGCCAACGCGCGCTGTTGGTAAAACAGCTAGTAAGCTAACCCTTCTTGCTTGATGCAGGGACTGCTGCTGATCAAGGATGTCCATGATTTTGGGCGACAGTACGTCAGTCTGATCGCAGAGTGTCAGCACCGTAACATCTGAGCCCTGGACAATCTGATTGAGACTGATCACTTTTCCGCCTCTTTTCTGCATTTTCATTTGCAGAATACTTGCGGGAATCGCCGTAGAGGCTTTGACGACGGGTTGTAATTTTTCCCAGTATTCTTTCGCATTAGCTGCTTGTTTGGCGATGTCTTCATCTTGGCCGTGAAGTTTTGACCAATATGCATCTAAGATTGTGCCAGTCATGTCATCTGGGTGCATAAAGCCCAGCGTTTTGAGGTATTGGGACAGTCTTGAGCCTTTCCACAAACCCCAATTATTGCGAAGCCACATACCGAGACCGTGGTGGTAGCCTGTCATTTCTGCTTTTGAAATCAGCATCATATCGGCTTTAGCGGCTGGTGGCAGCATTGCATCAAGTTCTTTGAGGGCGTCGTTGAGATTTTCTGGAATGTAGACGCTGGTGGCCGAACTACCGTCTTTGTGAACGTTCATCTTCATTAGGTGCGCGCCCATTAACTCCCATCGCATCGTAGGATGATTCCAATTTTTACTCGTGGCAATGGCGCGCTTATTTGAGTAAGAAAAGGCATAGTCGTATTTCGGTTTTACCACATACTTTCCGAGAGGATCGATGTACCCAAATAGGTCGTTCAATTCGATCAGCGCTCTACCGCCAAAGAATGCTTTGGCATCGTCATAGATTGCAGGTATTGCTATTTTGCCGAGCTTGTCGATAAAGCCCCATTTGCCGTCAGACATTTGGGTAGCACACAAGCCTTCTGAAAAATGATCGGCAGATTGATAATCTGGTTTGATCGCCACTTCACCAGTCGGGTCGATGAATCCGCATTTGCCGTCAATCTTTATCTTTGCTAGATCTTCAGAGTAATCGCATGCTTCATCAAACTGGGCCGCTATTTTTAATTTGCCATCTTTCGCGACGTAACCCCATTTTTTGTCTACTTGAACAGGAGCGAGGTCGGCTGTAAATGCCCCAACCGCTTGATATTTTTCGCCGATCTGCACGCCTTGCCTGTCGATAAAGAACCATTGTTTGTCAAGCTTTGTCGCAGCTCGGCCCTGATGAAATTGATTGGCATCGTCAAATTGCGGGGCTATGACAATTTTTCCGGCCTTGTTAATGTATCCCCATTTGCCCGGCAGATTGTCACCGCTGGTGCGGCCATTGTCTCTTTGGTTTTCGTTGGTTTTTATGCGAACTGGCGCCATGTCTTCTAAAAATGGTTTGGCGTCGAAGATATTTTGGTCGGCGATTGTCTGCTTGCCGGTAAGGTCGATAAAGCCTTTGATTTTGGACTGCGGATAAACCTCTGCTAACTCTTCCGAGAACTGCCCCGCGCCCTGAAATTGTGGAGGAATAATTGGACGCCCTTGCACGTCGATATACCCCACTAAATAATCTCTGTTGGTGGTGACTGCGGCCATTCCCTCAGCAAAGGGTCTGACGTCCATGTAATCTAGTGTCATTACTTCTCGACCGGATTGATCGAGCAAGAACGTATATGACTGTGCTCTGTTGTCCGACGGCTTCCGTAGGTCGACATTTGCTTCAAGCTGTTTCAGGTATTTAGCCTGTTGGCTTTCTGCATCTTTTGCTAGAGTCAATGACTGACTGCCAAGGCACGATAGCACAACGAGCACCGCTGTCGCGATTGACTTGCGTTTTACCATTGGGCTAACCTTCTTCTGGTTTTTTCTACTTGATTTGGTATTTGAGCGAGTGCTTCGGTTCATGGATTCCTCAATCGGTTTTCATCAAAACTCAGATTTGTCGCCACTAGTGGCACTTGTTCTTCTATCGGTGTTTTGCGCCGCTCGCTACAGGGGCAATCGGTTACATCACTATCTGAACCGACTTCTTCGAAGCTAAAATCGTCCACCCAAAGCTGGCCAACTCCAGCAAGAATCGCACCAAAACCCAACTTTGTGGCATCTTGCGGCACGTCCAAAACGATATCGTATTTGTTCCAGTCGTTGGTACCAGTGATGGTTCTATCGCACATGTTGTCGAAGGATACGTTAATTCGCCCACCTGCGCCGTATACGCTTAGCCAAGGCGATGCCCATGATTTTACATCTTCTGTTTTGAGCCAGGCTGTCATTCTTATTCTCTTGCCAGCATAGTTGATGGCTGAGACTTCTTGCATAGGAGTGGCGAAGCCTGCGACGTCTGGCGCAGTTGCTCGACTGACGAGGAAGCACATTGCGTGCCGCTGTGAGCTTGTGTCTTGTCGATCCCGGCCATGTAATCTGCAGGATGGCTGCCCGATAGCCACCAGCCATTGGGAATGGCCTCCAATATTGACTTGGTTGTTTTGCTCATGATGATTGTTCCTCTACTCAATCATATACCGCTGTACAGACTAGGTTATTCGGTTGGTTTTCGAAGAACCTGTCCGCGAGCAAGGGCTGAACTGTATGATGGTAAACAAGTCGGCTCTATATCCGAAGGTCGCCGACCTGCTTGTTTTTAGGGTTAGGTGAACCATCTATGCGTGATAAATTCAGGCTTTATCTGCTATTGCATGAGCGAACCCTGTTTCGCTTCATGGTGGTAGCTGCGTGGCTTGCACTCGTGTTAATCACATACGAAGTGGCACGCGATCCAGTCGCCGAATTTCTCAGTGGCAAAAGCAGCCATTTGGATGGCTACGGAGTTGGTCCGGTCATGAGCGGGCTTAAGTAGGGCACCGTGCCGGTTTTGCAAGTAAAACTGCCTAAGCTTAGCTTATATGTTAAGTATTCTGGAGGGTTGTTTTGCCCCTGCCATTGCCGCCCTTTTCTGAAGATGGTTTGTTGCCGCCGGGTGACTATGAGTTGACTTTAGAAGAACTGCAACATTCAAGTCTAGTGCAAGGCCCTTTTTCTGCTGAGGAGCAAGCTTGGAGATTTCAGTTAGTGAGCAATCTGTCTATTATCGTCGATCAGCTACAGGCTGCCGGCATAAGAGAAATCTACGTTGATGGATCGTTTGCTACCGATAAGCCCTTGCCGGGAGATATCGATGTCTATTTTGAGTGCACTACGAGGGAAATAGCGTCAGGTGAATTGCTTCGGAAGCTCAATGAGCTTGATCCTCATCAGTGCTGGACTTGGAGAGAAGAGGATAGAAAACCAGAGCTCGTTAGCGGCAAAAAACAACTACCTATTTGGTGGCAATATAGAGTGGAAGCTTGGCCGGAATACGGCCAAACAAGCGGCCAGATTCACCCGCTAAGTGGTGTGCCGCTGACCCATGCAGAGCTATTTCGTGTAAATAAGTTGGGCCAGCCCAAGGGAATTATCAAACTAGTTGTGAACTGAGCCTGAAAGGAGGCCATTGTGTTAAGGACGGAAAAGGAATATCAATTGGCAAAGAAGCAGCTTTCCAGAGTGAATGAGCTTCTGGATGGGCAGCGCGAGAGATTCAAGACCGAGGGATTTTCACCTGAGGAAATAGACAACCTTGTAGCCCCTAGTCTCACTTTTGCTAAGCAGTCCCAGGAGGAAGTAGACTTCTTTGAGCAAATATCAAAGGGCGAAATTCCGCCTGTCTCAGCGTTCAGTTCGGCAGGACAATTATTGGTCGCTCTGCGAATCGCCAAAGGGATCACTCAGCGGGACTTGGCTAATCGACTCGGAGTTAGTGAGGCTATTATTTCCCGCGACGAGCGAAATGAATATCATGGTGTCACCATGGAAAAGGCTCAGCGAATTGTCGATGCGCTTGGTGGCAGAGTTGAGATTTCTCTTGCTCTCAGCGACTTGTCGGAAATCACTGTCTCTCAGAATGATGCTGTGAAGAGCACGACGAAGCGTCATCCGGCTGTTGCTTAAATGCTCTGAACGATGATGAGATTCTAAGGGATATAACTCAACAAAAAAACGGTTCAATTACATGATCCCAGAATTACTCAGTGCACAGTATAGAGCACCACGGGGAAAGTTTCGAGGTAAGGCTCGCTACTTTCGTAAGGTAAGTCGCAATGCGAGAAACTTTTCATTGACTCTTAGTCCCGATTCCTGGTGGGACTTTTGGCATTACCATGCTGACTGGCCTGGGTGGGGAAATCGCAGATGGACTTATAGGTTAGTACACATTGAGGCTTTGGCTACTGTTTTCAGGACAATTGCTAGCGCCAAAGATGACTTTTCACTGCCGTTTCAGTGTTGGATTCAGATTTTAGGCAGAGATGCGGGTGAGGATAATATTTGCATACATTCACCGAATGCGAACGGCACCAAATTTCCCTACATACCAGAGGGTTTAGACTGGGATGATGACCGTTTGATGCCGTTGTTCAAAGCCTTACTGCCTGAATGTGCTTTGCGCATCGGCCATAGTCGCCGATTTGACGAGTATGCTGAGCCACCGCGCGAGTGCAGTAGTTTCTTTATTTACAGTCCCGAGATTGGGGTGCCACTCGAAAAATGATGTTCAACGTGAAAATCATTTTTCGAACCATGCCAGTAAAGACCAGCTACTGCACATAAGTTCTAACGAAATTGAAAGCATACCCAGGCAGGTTGGAGAGCTTGTAAAACTGATAAATGCAGGCCCCGGCGTTGAAGACTACAAAAGTGGCTGCGGCTTTGTTTCTCAATCCAGTAGGCAGCAGGTAGAGACCGCCCAGTAGCATGGCCATGATTGGTATTTCATTGGGGAACAAATAGCGCCCCTGGGCTAGTCCAAAGTTGGCCATAGAGGCATAGACCATGGCCCCTAAATTGATGATAAAGCTGGCTACAAGCGTGAACCACACTGCGGGCAAGGCCGCGTCTTGGTTAATGCTAGAAACTACATTTGGTACTGCTATTAGTGCCTTAATCGCTCGTATTGCTTTTGGCACTCGAACCAGAGCTGCGACAATGCTCACTGCCATAAAACTTTGATAGACGATATAGAGTGGCCGAGCCATTTCTTGGGTCATGTAGCCAAAATAGCCCCAGTAAGAATAGATAATAGTGCGCCACCAGCGGTGGTCTTTCAAGAATGTCCAAGCGCTTTTATGAAAGACTAATTCTCTTTTGAAAGTGACTGCCCAGGTATGGTACATGGTTTTGGTGCCGAGGTAGTCGCCGTCAAATATGGCGGCATTGCGCAGGAACCACCAGAGGCTGAGGCCGAGGGCAGAAGCGGCTACAATGGCGCAGTTTAGCAGTAGGCTTGTGAATTTTGTGCGATGCAGCCAGGCCGCCAGAAGAATTGCCACGGCTGCCGTGGGAAACATTGAATAGCCTGAATATTTAGTCAAGGCCAGCCAGCCAAGAACGAGACCTAGAATGAGGCTGAATTTCGGTTGCAGCCCTTGCAGCAAAGTCTTGCTTAAGAGCACCAATGTCACTGCCGCTAGTGCTGCTGTGGTGGTATCACAGTTAGCATAGGCATTAACAAACACTAGTTGAGGATGGAAGACAATTAGCAGGGGAAGAGCTAAGGCAAACAAGCGGGAGCGGCTAAAGAGCAACTGGCCAAAATAGTCGGCACAGGGTATCAGGGTGGCGCCGGTAATGAGGCTGCCAAAGCGAGCGCAAAGTGAAATATCGACAGTTGGGGTAAGCTTGGCGCCAATTAGTGAAGTGAGCACATGGGGCACATAGCCAAAGGGTGGATAAGAGCCGTAGACCGCCGAGGGTCCGCCGGCCAAAACTTCAGCTGCTTCTGGCAGTCTTAGATGCTCAGTGAGAAAGCGCAGAATCCAGAAATGAGCATACTCATCTGGCGCTTCTTTCATTGGCACTAAAAAGAGCCAGGGTAGCCTTATAACAAAATAGGCTATGAGCAGTACCAGCACTCTGGTACGAGCGTCTGCCATAGAGTCTCCCGCACGTTAACTCAGCAATTTACAGTTAATACCGTCTTTATAATAGTGTAGTCAGTTATCATCTTAGTATTGAATAGGTTTCTGAAGTATCTTAAATGATAGGCCTTAATGATGGATGAGTCTGTTAGTCGCAATAGTTTCGAGAACTTGCTCAATTCAGTCGAAGCAATCATTTGGGAAGCAGATTTCAAGACTTCTATAAACTATTTTGTCTCACAGCATGCCGTGCAGTTGCTTGGTTATCCTGTTGAAAAGTGGTTGAGTGATCCTTCTCTTTTTGTTCAGATTTGTCATCCGGATGACCTTGCAAAAGTGCAGCGGGCAAAAGACAGTGTCACGCGCGAGAACAACCACTACGAAGTGATTTATCGCATGAGACGCTCTGATGGCCAGTATCTCTGGCTTTCAGATCGGGTCAATGTTGTGTTCGATGGCGTAGAACCTAAGACTATGCGTGGCATTAGCTACGACGTAAGTGAACGGCGCCGCATCGAGGAAGCTCTTGCCCTCGTGGTTGAAGTTATTGCTGAAGCTAGTGAGCTTGAGCGCATTGATGATATTAGTTTGCACTGTATTTCT
Source organism: bacterium Ga0077546 (assembly GCA_001464165.1). The sequence goes on along the minus strand of LNEX01000218.1, from coordinate 7,095 downwards.
AGAATATGTCAGTTGGCGAACTGGCAAATAGGCCAAGCGTGGTACCCCAACCTAGATGGTACGGCTTTGCAGTGTTCTGACACTGCTTTCTATTATTTGCAAGTGGGTGAAGCTCTGCCTGGCAAAGCGGCTAACGAGAATACACCAGTGTTCGTCGACAACATTGCAGTGGAGCAGCGGGGGTTGCTCAGTCTGCCAGCGATTCATTCTGGATTCGCCTTTCCGGTGAGAAATGGTCAAAGACTTTTGGCCGTTTTTGAGTTTTTTGGCGTGCGTAGAGCGGCACCAGACAAGTATTTTCTTAACGCTATTGAAGAAATTGGTACTCACCTTTCTTTTGTCTTTGAGATGCGACGGGCGCAAGATTTGCTTGGCTTGCAGCGTGCCCATGAGCAGGTAATTCTTGACTCTATGCCATCTATGGTCTGGTACAAAGATTTAAGTAATCGCATTGTAAAAGTCAATAAGGCTGTTTGTGAAACTCTTGGTGTTGATTTCGCTGACCTTGAAGGAAAGTCGGTTGAAGAACTTTATCCTGAAGAGTCAGAGCAGTACTTTTTGGATGATCTCGAAGTAATAAATTCTGGTAAGCCCAAGCTTGGAATTGTTGAAATTGTCCGCCGCGGTGATGGTTCTGTTCGCTGGCTGCATACAGACAAAATGCCTTATCGCGATGAAGATGGCGTGATTCAAGGCATTATTGCTTTTTGTTCTGATGTTACGCAGCTCAAAAGCGCTGAAGATGAGTTGAAAGCGGCTCAAGCTGATCTTGAACATAAGGTGATTGAACGTACCAAAGAGCTAAATGAAGCCAATATCTATTTTAACTTGTCTCACGACTTGTTTTGTATTGCCTCCGAAGACGGGTATTTTAAACGTATCAATTCCGCCTGGAGTGAGAAGCTAGGCTACACTATAGACGAGTTGATGGCTAGGCCTTACATTGATTTCCTTCATCCTGATGATATAGCAAGTACTTTAGAGAAGAGCAAAGACTTGCTCGTGGGCACAAACATTGTCAATTTTGAGAATCGCTATATCTGCAAAGATGGTTCAATTTGTTGGTTACTTTGGAGCGCTACCCCGGCACAGAAGGGTTTAATATATGCTGTTGCTTACGATATAACCGATCGCAAAGCGGCTGAAATTGAGCTTCTTGATATAAATATTGCTATGAAAAATGCTGTAGAGGGCATTGCCAAAATAGATAGCGATAACCGTTATTTGTCAGTGAACAAGTCTTATGCTGATTTGTACGGTTACGCTATTGAAGAGTTGATACTGACTTCAGTTGAAGATTGTGTCTACAGCGAAGACCACGGCAAGTGGCAGCGCTGTTATCAAGCCATGTTAGAGACCGGCAAAGCTGAAGTTGAACTTTTGGGTCAGCGTAAAGACGGAGGGTTGTTCCACCAGCAGATGACCATGGTGCGAGTGACTGATCCAAACAATAAATTCACTGGTTACTATGTCTTCAACAAAGACATTACTGCCCGCAAAGAAGTCGAGGCCTCTCTGCAGCAGAGCGAGACTCGTTTCCATCAGCTGGCATCCCATGTTCCTGGTGGCATCTATCAATATTTGCATCGTCGTGACGGCAGTTTTTCCTTCCCTTATGTCAGTGAAAGTTGCAGAAATATTCTAGAAGTTGAGCCAGCTGCCATGATGGCAGATCCTTCACTGGCCTTCTCTCGCTTGCATCCTGATGACCTACCCGGTATTTGGCAGGCTATTACCGATGCCTACATTGGCCCTTCTGGCTTTGAATGGGAGGGACGTCTCATCACCCAGGCTGGTGGTATCAAATGGATACGTTGTACCTCGTCGCCGGAAGTACTCGAAAATGGTGACGTAATTTTCAACGGTTTGATTACTGATATCAACGAGAAGAGACAGGCTGATGAAGAGATTCGTAAACTCAATCTCGATTTGCAAGAACGTGTAGATCGGCTGGCTTTGGTTAATAGTGAGTTAGAAAGTTTGACTCAAAAATTAGAGCTTGCTTGTGATTCAGCCTTAGAAGCATCGAAGCTGAAAAGTGAGTTTGTCGCTAATATATCGCACGAGATTCGCACCCCAATTTCAGCTGTCATTGGTATGTCAGAGCTACTATTAGACACTGTTTTGGACAGTCAACAGAAACAGTTTACTACAATGGTTAAAGACTCAGCGCAATCACTTTTGACTATTATCAATGACATTCTCGATTTCTCAAAAGTTGAAGCTGGGAGAGTCGAGCTTGATAATGTCGATTTTAATATTTTAGCTCTTTTAGAAGATTGTGCCGATTTGCTGGCCCCGGCTGCTCGCAAGAAAGGCTTAGCGCTTTTGACTTGGGTCGACCCGCGTCTTCCCATGACGTTGAAGGGAGACCCGGTGCGCGTCAGGCAGATTTTGCTCAACCTTGCTAGCAACGCTGTCAAATTTACCAGGAGAGGCGAGGTCTTCCTCAAGGCTGAGTTAGATACGCTATTTCTGGCGAACGAAATGGGCGGCGAACCCGGCACTGTTACTGTCAAGTTTTCTGTCACTGATAGTGGTATTGGTTTGTCTGAATCAGCTCGCAAGCGCTTGTTTCGTCCATTCGTTCAGGCTGATGGCTCTACCACAAGAAAGTATGGTGGTACAGGTTTAGGGCTTTCGATTTGTAAGCTATTGGTTGAAATGATGTCTGGCACCATTGATTTTGTTAGTGAAGCCGGTCAAGGCTCGTCCTTTTGGTTTGTCATTCCCATCGGTCTTGCTCAAGATCGAACTAGGCTCGAACAGCTTCTGAGACCGAGGACAACGCCGGGTAGCGGAACGCAGTTAGCTAATATTCCTTCAAGGTTGGAGAGTGTTTTTTCAGTTCTTTTGCTTTCACCCTCGCCGGCATTGCAAGGAATAGTGGATAGTTACCTCTCTTTGTACAATATCAAGGTGATGCCAGTGGCATCGCTTGCAGAGGCACTAGAACTCTTGAAGAGAGCCGTGCTGCAGTCACAATTGCATGAACTCTCCGAAGTACCACAACTGCCCGAAATTCGAATGATTATCTATGACATAGCTATAGGTCAGGAGGTAAGAGATTCTCATAGTTCAGTTGAAGCTTCAGATTCTAGGTCTAGTGCCGGTTCTTCTGGCTCTGGTTCTGTGAATAATATATCTGGTAACTTTCCTGTTGCGCCTTCACCTTATGAATTAGAGCAGTTTCAGACTTTTCGCCAGGCGAGTTTAGCTGCCTTTGGACGCTCTATGCCTGGTTTATTAGTTCTTGGTGGTAGTGAATTACCAGGAGCTGAACTTGTTGCCGGATCAAGTTCTTATGTCGGTCACCTGCAAAAACCATTTCGGTTATTTGAATTTTTGACTGAGGTAGAAAAGGCATATTCCAATTCTTCAAGTCTAGAAGCAGCATTGATGGCGGTGCCTCTTTCACCCGCGGCTATTGATTCTTCTATGTCTTCTACGTCGCCTTCTAGTTTGCCTTCTAGGCCGATTCAGTCGAATTTGGCTGCTGACCAGCGCATTTTGATTGCAGAGGATAACACTGTGATGCAAGAGTTAGCTCTGCGACAAGTGCAAAGACTGGGCCTGATGGCAGATCTCGTGGGCAATGGCAGCGAGGCTCTTGACGCTTTTCGTACTGGCCGCTATTCATTGATTTTGATGGATTGCCAGATGCCTGAAATGGATGGATATGAAGCGACTTTGTTGATTCGCAATGAAGAGGAGGCCGGTGGCGGGCACATTCCGGTCATTGCTATGACAGCCTCTGCCATGAAAGGTGATCGCGAAAATTGCATAGCGGCGGGTATGGATGATTATTTGAGCAAGCCGGTTGGCCAAGAACAATTGTATCGCTTGCTTGAAAAGTGGTTGAAGCCTGCTGTTGCAGACCGTGCTTCCGATTTTAAGATAGGGGAGTTAATTTCTTCTCCAGAGATATCTGAAAGGGCCTTGGACGAGGTTCCGATAAATTGTGAGGAATTAGCTGCGCTATACGGCCTTGCTGATCTTAAACGGTTAATTAGTAGTTTCAGCGCAGAGTGTGAGGAGTTGATGAGCTGTATTCGCCAAGCGGTAGCAAGTAATAACGACTTAGAATTAATTCGCTTAGCTCATCAGTTCAAGGGATTGGCGGTTGTCATGACTGCTGGCTCGCTTTCTCGTGCAGCTTTGGCCCTTGAGACTTCGGCCAAGAGAGGCGAGGTGACTCAATTGCCAGGGCTTACCGACAAGTTAGAGCAAGAATTGACCACGGTCTTGAGCTATATTGAAGGTCGCAAAAGTTCACCTATCTTTTCCTGATACTTGTAACTACCCTTTGTATTCAAAGGCCTTATAATTACTTGGTCTTTTATCCTTAGATGTTCAGTTCCTTAAAACCTGTTCAATTGGCGATGTTACCAAATTGTTGAGAGCTCTTTTAGTTTTAGTCGTAGTTGCCGTCTTGCTTTCTGGTGGGGGCTATTTCGTTGCCCAGCGCAGCTTGCCTTTGCTGGATGGCATTGTTAGTTTTCCTGAGCTAGGCCGAGGAGCTGCTGTTAAGTTTGACGAAAGAGCAGTGCCGTATATAGAAGCTGCCTCAGAGTTAGATCTCTATCGCATACAGGGTTATGTCACAGCCCAAGATCGCCTCTTTCAGATGGATATGATGCGACGCACAGCGGCTGGTGAATTGTCTGAAGTTTTTGGGTCGCAATCACTGCCTCACGATAAGCTAGTGCGGACCATTGGTATCAATAGAGCGGCAGCCCGTGAGCTAAAAGGACTATCCAAAGACGTTGCAGCCGCCCTTGATGCTTATACGCAGGGTGTCAACGCCTACATTAATACATCAAAGGATCGCTTAGCTCTTGAGTTTCTTTTGCTTGGCTACAAACCAAAAGCATGGACCTCGCAAGATTCATTGGCGATACTGAAATATAACCAGTATTGTCTCGATGAATCATGGCGCTTAGATGATCTTCGTCAACGAATTATTGATAAGGCTGGCAATAAAATTGCTTCGCGCTTGTTTGATCGTATTTTTGACGCACCGCCAGCGGTGAGCAGCCTGCCTGGGGGGCGCTTAGAAAGCGTTAAAACCGGTATAAACTGCACAGCTCAACTATCGTTGGCCAGTGCTCTTTCGCCCGCTCCGGGATGGGGCTCTAATGGATGGGTCGTATCTTCCAGCATGACTGAGAGTAAGGGCGCGTACCTCGCTCTCGACAGACATTTTGCTTTTACTCAACCTTGTGATTGGTATTTGGTATCACTGAAGTGCCCTGCTCTGCACTTGGCTGGTGCTGCCATGCCTGGTGTGCCGGGTATTGTCAATGGTCGTAATGATCGGATTGCCTTTGGTTTAACTTCACTAAAAGTAGATGTTCAAGATCTCTTCCTTGAGCAATTTTCGCCGCAGTTTCCTGGTAAGTACAAAACACCTACTGGTTGGGCTAATGCCAAAGAGATTGTAGAGGAGATTCCTGTTCGATTTTCTAGTTCATTGATACTCACTTCTAATCTCCTTCATAAAGTACTAGAAACTAGGCACGGTCCTCTGTTAATAAAGAACGATGAAAATGCAGTCGCTCTTTCTTGGGTTGGTCTGAATCAACCAGAGAAAACTATTAGTTGCGCTGAGGCAATTTATCGCCTCAACCACTCTGCTAACTGGGCTCAGTTTCAGAGCGGCCTTGAGCATTATGCTGGTTCTCCGTTCACTTTCTTGTTCGCTGATAGAGATGGGCACATTGGTTATCAGCAGGCTGTATCTATTCCGGAGCGCTCCACTGCTGGTAAATTCACTAAATTCGAGTCATGTCTACTTAATCCGGGCTGGGTAGGCACCGGTGATTGGGTGGCTAATGTTCCCTTTAAAGATATGGAGCATGCTTTTGATCCAGCTGTGGGCTACTACGTTGCGAACTTCCGTCAAAGTCGCACTGAGATGCCGCTCAACCTTAATGTCTATCGCGCTCAGCGCGTCCTCAATGTTCTTGCTTCATACAAAAAGAATTTGCAGAAGCCGGGCTTACCTGAAATGGCCCTGCTCCAAGGCGATCAGCTTGCACCATTGGCCCCTCTAGTTAAGCGTACTTTGGCTGAGGCCATAGGCAAGACCGACTCTATCGATGCTTTCCAGCTTAGTGCCTTAGATGCCATAAGCAAATGGGATGGGGTATTGTCGGAGAACAGCAGTGGTGCCGCCCTTTATGAGAGCTTCATTCGCACAGTTGTTAGGCGAATACTTGAGCCTCGGCTCGGTGCCAATCTGGCTAACGAATATTTAGAGCGCTATCCCGCTTGGTCTCAAGTAGTTGAGCGTATCTTACTTGAAAAAAATAGTGAGTGGTTGCCGAGCGAAGAGCGTACTTTTAAAGGCTTTGTCATCACTTCGTTTGGCCAGGCGGTTAAAGATGTTCGTCTGCAAAGCAAGAGCGATGAGCCCTCTTCTTGGAAGTGGGGTGACTTGCACAAAGTTGTTTTTGAAAGCGAACTTTTACGTGGTGCTCCTAACCTCGCGCCGGCATTGGGTATACTCAATGGCCAGTCAGTTCCAGTTGGCGGAGATCAAGACACTGTCTCAAGCATGGAGTCTTCGCTGCGTCGCGGGCCTGAGCAGTTTGTTTGCCGCAGCGGGCCCACTATGAGAATTCTCATTGATCTTTCTGATAGCGAGAAGTTCTACCAGACCCTTACCCTTGGTCAAAGCAGCAATTTACTCTCTAGTGCTAATCGTGATCAGCTTCGTTCGTGGCTTACTTTGAAGCCTTTGCCAATTGCTTTCTCTCCTGCTCTTGAAGAGAAAATTTCTCAACATAGGCTGCTTTTTACAGATCGCTGATGAGTAAAATCTCTGATGAGTAAACGTGATGGGCAAATTTGATGAGCAATTTTGATGAGCAAATCTAAGCGAGCCCTAGGCTTTATATTGTTGTTTGTTTCTACTCTGAATCAAGCCGCGAGTGCTCAAGTTTTTAACGATATTGCAGGGCCGCAGAAGTTTAAACGACCGACTGAGATTAAGCTTACGGATGAGGCACCACAGCGTTCGTTAGGGCCTCCCACTCTAAAAGACGTTTTCCCGTTTATGAATTTGCCTTTTAGTGCTCCTCAGCCCCTTTC
>LNEX01000217.1 GCA_001464165.1 bacterium Ga0077546 | reverse complement strand
CAGGACTTCAGTGAAATGGGCGTTGATGAACGCAAGCCTCATCCAGACATTGCAGATTACTTTCTGGCAGAAAATTCAAAGTATTCACTAGCGTTGGGCGAACTACTAAACGAGTTTGCTCCTGATTGGCTAGAGGAGTTCAAATTCGAATTCGAATGTCATCAAGAGCCACGTCGCCTTTCTGAAATACTGGAAGCGGAACACTTGCTGTTCAGGCGGGTTTGGTACAACCGTCATTGGAATTTGAGAATCGACATCGAGGAAGGCAAACACCATGTAGTCCCTGAAAACGAGTATTCACGCGCTCCTTACCGTTCCGACCAGACCCTTGATTCAGTTTGGACTGGTGCCTTGGCTGCCGCTAAACGAACGGAAGAAGAGGTTGGTGTGGAAAATTTAGGCCCATGGACCGACTTTGAATGGGGAATGGTGAACGGCAAATTGAGCGCACTTCGCTGGATATTAGGAGATGATTGGGACATGTTGGATACTTGATTGGAAGATGCAAACTCGATCAACATTACCGAAAAAGATTGGTATTGGTCGAGATAGTCATTTTTTTGACAATTGGGTGCTCAACCTCTGCTTTGGCTCCGACAGAATGCCAGCCACGCAAAGATAATTACAAATTCTCGGTGATCTGGCTATGGAAATAATGGTTAGTTGCTAATTAATTAGGGCGAATGTCCTAAATGTTTCTCCTGATATTCCCGTCTGACAAGAAGTTCATCCACCCTCGTTGCAATATACTCGTCTAGCAATCGATGCTCAAATAGAGGTCGATAGCTAAAGTTATTCCATTTGGCTTTATTCTCCCAGTTGTTTTTTAACGCCTTGATGTTCGCTTCCCTGGAACGACTCAAAGCTACGAAGCCGAAAACACCACCTAACGTCTGGTGCATTTTCGTTTTTTCTTGGGCAGTGAGTTCGCAATCTGCCATCATCTCATCAAGCAGGCTTCTTGATGGCACTGTGTTTTCGTCGAAATCAACCATTATTCATATCCATAAAAGAAATTCAGAGTTTGCTGTAGTTACTTTTTACCCAGCATTTTAGACGCCCTGCCTGTGATGCCAAATTCGTGACAATTTGCAGAGTTTTGGGATGCCGGCGGCGACACTACCGAAAATGTCCAATAATTGACAAGTTGCGAAACCCAATCAACGACGCAAGGGGCTAGTGGTAAGATAGGAGAACCTGACAAGGAAATCTCGTAGAGGCGTGACCGAGTTGCTTATGGTGCCCACCTGAAAAACGGTTGAAGGGCATCCTGCGCGATAAAACATTCCCGAAAACAATCTTGGATGGAAAAGTTATTGTGAATTTCAAAATCGCTTATCTTGCCGATCATCCCGAGTTAATACCAGTCTGTGCGTCCTGGGCTTTTCGTACTTGGGGAAAATACAATCCGTCGTACACCATCGACAAGCGGATTGAGAGCTTCTCCCAGCATTGCAATAGGGATCATATTCCGTTGACCATTATCGCCGTAAACGAGGCCGCAGTGCCAATTGGAATGGCTTCATTGAGATTGAACGATGGAATCAGACCAGATCTCAGCCCCTGGCTCGGCAGTGTTTATGTCGACCCACCATATCGTCGTAACGGCGTAGCTGCAAGCCTCGTGAATGAGATACACAGCATCGCGCAAGAAGTTGGCTTTGAGGTCATTTATCTTCTCACCTACGAAAACACACTGCCAAAGTGGTATGCAAGATTGGGCTGGGCAGAGTTGGGAGTTGACAATTGCCATGGGAATTCAGTTGATGTAATGCAAATCAAACTCCAGCGATAGTTCAATCAAAAGCTCAACATTACCGAAAATGACTGTTTTCGGTAATGTTTATAATAAACGAAGTGACCCGGAGTTTGAGGCATGGTAAAAAAGATCGTCCAGCCATCATTTTCGGTAAAGTCCAAGCCAAAAACAAAAAAACGGCTTGGACCACCCACCAAATTGCCAAATTTGGAGAACCGATCGCGCGAATATTTGTCCGTGTCTGAGGTCAACAAGTTAATCAAAACCGCTAAAACCCTTGGCAGGCATGGAGAGAGAGATGGGCTGATAGTGTTGATTATGTATCGTCACGCTCTTAGAGTGGGCGAGCTGGTCAATCTTCAATGGGATCAAATTGATTTAAATCGTGGTCGCATGCATGTGAACCGCCTGAAGAACGGTGATGCTTCGGTCCATTATCTCGAGGGTGACGAGATCCGCGCATTGCGAAAATTGCGCAGAGACTACCCTCAGACCGACTTTATCTTTGAGTCAGAGCGTCAGGGACCGCTAACGTCAAACGCCGTGCACAAGATGGTCGCTCGTGCCGGCGTCGAGGCCGAATTGGAACTGTCGGTTCATCCGCACATGCTTCGGCATGGGAAAGGTTATCAGCTCGCATCAGAAGGCGTCGATACGAGGGCTATACAAGCCTACATGGGGCACAAAAACATCCAGCATACCGTTCTGTACACACAGCTCAATCCAAAGCGTTTTAAAGGCTTTGGAAAAGATGTGCGCTCCTAACTTGAAGCAATTAATAGACCGGTCTATTAATTATTAAATAAAAAAGGCAAAGTGGAGAAGAGGTCCTACCCTTGTTAATTTCAACTGCATGCAAATGCCGCGAGGTGCTTTACTTGCTTTTGTGATCAAACAACGGCCGCTTAAAGATTGCTTTGTTGATTTCGCAATTAAAAGTGGCTGAAGTATATTTGATATCTGTAGTCCAATCGTGCAACTTGCCACCCAGCTTAGATCGATGTGTTTTAATTTCTCGAATTTGAAGAGAATCTCGCTCAAACTCTATTTCGGTATCATCGGGTTCTATACAAGTGCCAGTAATAGATGCCGTTTTTTCGTTTATAACCTGAGTAACTTCATCGAGCATCAAAACACTTTTATCGAATGCTTCTCCAAGTTCAGGTAGAAGCAAACAGGCTATCATTCGCGAAGTTCCAGACGAAATTCCTGTCGATTCAACAATTAGGCTACGTAAACTATCGGCCTTGGTATGACGTCCTCCATTTTCATCAAAAGCACAATAAAATGATCTGCCGTCAGACCAAATAGCATCGAAATTTGTTATTTGACGTTGCGATTTGCTGTGCAACGTTATCCATTCAAAACGAAAATATTCGGGCCTAACAAAATAAGTCTTAAACGTGCGTTGTAAATCGGAAAAACCAGGATAGAGCTTGACTATACCTTCGTCTTGATAAGTCTGGCAAGTCGAATATTTACGAGAAATATTTTGAAGCAGGTCGCGGGAAATTGAATTCAAATAGTTTTCCTTTAAAGTGCGAATCCTGTAACAAAATAAGTTAGCTCAAAATCCGTATTACACTGAATCATAACATTCTCCCTAAAAAAAGGGTGCCACATTTGCATGTGGCACCCCAATGAAGCTAGATTTTAGTGCTGCTTAAATGTTTACTGTCTTCCTTTAGCAATTATCTCTTAAACACTGTGAGTATCTCGCAAATGCTCGCTGTCGACATGAGGCACGATCTCTGGGACACGGTAGACGGTCGCATTCTTCATATTCAGCGTCTCGAATACCCGCGCAGTAGTCTTCACAGGAATCCGAAAAGTGAATTCCGCCGCCAATTCCCGAAGCAATTAAACCCATCGGGTCGACAAAACTCAGTGGACTGTTCAAAACGTATGTGTAGAGGTTCAAGTTAGCAACCTGTAGTGGCTCAGCGCCTTTCGCCGTTCCACAACCACAACCATCTCCTACTGGTTTGATAGCAGCACCCTGAGGATCAGGCTGTAGGAAGCGCCCAATTACAGGTGAATAATATCGCCGTTTGTAGTAATAGAGCCCTGTTTCTGAATCGTATCGTTGTCCGGTATAGCCGAAGTTAGTTCCAACCAAGGCAGGAGTTTCGCCAAACGGACCGTATTGCATTTTGTTGGTTACAGCTCCAGCGCTATTCGTGACAGCAACAATAGAACCCTGAACGTTTGTATGGAGGAAAGTCACAACTCCCGCACTGGTAATTTGAATCAAGGGTTCATCATCTTTCGAACCGTATACATATCGAGTCAGAAGAGCGCCAGAAGTGCCATTGTAGTCCGCCACTCTCTGCCAGTCGGAATAAACGTATCTGGATTTGGTAGTACCAGCTGTGGTTACAGACTTCTGAGTTTGTCTGTGCATCGGATCATAAGAATAAGCTAGCGAAGTGCCTGACTTAACGGAAGTCAGAAGATGATCTTCGGTGTCATAGCCGTGGGTCCAAATGCCATCATTGGTGAGGCAGCCATTCGCATTATACGAATAGGCTGTGGCACCAACCTGTGGATATTTGTTAGTGTTACTGGCAGCTGTGTAAGCAGCTGTTCCCGCTGAGGCGGGATGCCATGAATATGTTGAGTCAGAAAAGCTCTGACTATTTACTTCATGCACGGCGTTAAAGCCGTACCCCAAAGCTAGGCTGGAACCAACAAACGTATGACCAATAGAGGTAATATCGTCATTGAGTTGGGGAGTGTAAGCGATCGATGCTCCTGAGCTTAGAGTTAGGCTGGTGCGCCTAGACAACTGATCGTAGCCAAAGGTTGCTGCTGCCGTAACAGCCCCGTTTAGCTTGATAGTTGAAAGTCTGTCCAATTGGTCGTATGTCCTATCCACGAAATATCCATCCGGGTAGGTCATTTTTGTCACATTGTTATTTGCATCGAGAACAAAAGTAACGGCTTTAGAGTCCGGATAGATCTCTTTGTAGAAGCGCCCAGCGGTGTCATAAAGGCGCTGATGTGCTCCTGTCGATGGGTCGCCAGCGACAACAGGCGTAGTTGCAGACAGCATTTTTCCAGTCAAATCGTAAACGAAAGTTATGGTTGGCTGTCCTTGCGGTGCTTTTGTTGCAACCCTATTGAGCGCATCATAAGTGTATACAATCGAGTTACCAGAACGTTTAAGCCGAGTCAGCACATTGCCGTTGGCGTCATATAGCTGATTTTGCTCAAAGGTAGCATCCGGATAGATCGTCTTGTTGAGGCGATCAAATCCATCGAACGAGTAGCTCGTTGTAAACAAACGGGCATCTTTTACACTCGCTAGCAATCCGTTGGCTGAGTAACCACGGGTTTCGCTAATAGTATTTGAAGGATCTGTTACGGTACTGATTCTATTCAAAGCATCGTAAGCAAACTGGAAAATCCTATTTTCTCCATCTTGAGTTTTTTGCAACCTGTCGGCACCATCATAGAACCAGGTGAAAAGACTACTATTAGGATCAACAAGCGTCTTCTTTTTATTGGAGAGAGAATAGGTCCATGTATAA
>LNEX01000216.1 GCA_001464165.1 bacterium Ga0077546 | reverse complement strand
CGAAGAAGAAAGTCGACGTCAGCTAGAGGTCACCCGTCGTGAAGAAGAAAGTCGACGTCAGCTAGAAGTCTTTAGACAGGAAGAGATCGCGCGTCAAGACGATGCCCGTCGGTTGCTTGACGAGTCGAGAAATCAAATGGAAGCGCAGCGCGCCCAGCTTGAGGGCATGCGTCGCCAGGAAGATGTCGTTTCAGCTAAGTCTGCTTTCGAGTCGGTAGACTCCAAGACTTATGTACCAGAGACTGGTACTAACGATTGGCTTAGCGATGCCACCGCCAAGTATGGTTATTCGACGAGTTCCGACTCTGCTAGCCTTGATTCGGCATTTTCGAATCAGGCGAGCGTTACTCAACCGAGTGTTTTTCCTTCGCCAAGCAATGCCGTCACTCCTAATGGACTGGGTGATTCGCTGAGTGGTACCATTGAACCAAGCGCGTTGCATCCTGTCCCTGCGAATCCAGATGCTAGCTCGGCAGCTGTTGTTCTGGGTGGATTTGTCGATCCAAGTGGTATTCAACCGAGTGCCAATGGCGTCGTTGATCCAAATATCTCCAATCCAAATGTCGCCAATCCTGTTGGTGCTAGCTCTGCTTCACTAACCGATGGTCTCATTGGTGTTGATGGCCAGCCAACTTCCAACAAGCAAGTGTTGTCGGCCGATAGTCAGCCCAATGCTCAAACTAATGTTCAGGCTGGCTCTAACACCACTCAGGTGCCTGATTGGCTAGAGCAAGCGACACAGAATCTTGGCCTCTCTCCCCTTGAAGTGAAAGCGCCGAATCCTGATAATTCTGTGCTAGAACCAGAAGGAGAGAGAAAGCAGATTGTTTCACCTGATGCTGGAATTGTATCAACAGCATCTGCGACTGATGTCGACAATGCTACCAAATCAGACAGAGTCGACTCCGGTGTCTACAGCAATCCGATAGTTAGCGGTGACTCGAGTTCTGTTACCAACGCAGAATACGGAACGATCGGTGATGTTCGTGCACCTGGATCTAGCATCAACGGAGACGATTATGGAATAGTTGCAGCTGCCCAACAGAATGCTGATGAGCAAGATCGCATTCAGCGTATTTTTGATCAGAAGGAAAGAGACGAAAGAGAAGCTGAGCAATTACGCATGAGTCGCTTATCTGAAGAAACTGCGCGAAGAGAAGCTGAAGTACGCTTAAGCCAAGATGAGCTTGAGAAAGCTAGACGCAGAGAAGAAGATGATAATCGTCGCAAAAAAGAAGGCGAAGAACGCATAGACAAGGCTGAAGAGAAGCGTCACTCAGACGAGATACTTACGGTCATTGCCATAAGGCAGCAAGCCGAAGCTGAGGCGAAAGCTGCAGCACAGCGCTTGGCTGAAGAGCGCAAGCTTGCTCAAGAGCTTGTTCGTCAAGATAATCTGCAAGAGAAATATGTTGTTCAACCGAATGACACCATAATTAAAATTGCCTTGCGTAAATTCAAGGACGTTCGTTTAGTCGATCTTATTTACGAGTTGAACAAAGGCAAAATTGAAGTGCGCTGGGAAGGCGGTAAGCGAGTCTATATTGTCAAGGTTGGTACTGTTTTGACCTTACCTAGCCCCAAGCAAGTTAGAGAATGGACAGCTCGTCTAAACAACGTTGGTAGCCGCACTAGCCAGCAAGGCCTCGAGGGTCGCAGCTCTGTCGCGGCCGATCAGCGCAAGGCGAATATTGAGAAAGTCTTAGGTAAGATCCGAGAAGCCGTTGACGGTGGCTCAGAGAAGTCTTACTCCGTGCGCCTCGGTGATACTCTTCGCTCAATTGCAATGCGGCACCCCGACTTGCATGACGTCACTTTGTGGCCGCTTTTGGCCAAGAAGAACGGTCTGAGCACTGAGGTGGATAGTAAGGGTGCACCACTGGCAGTGGTTATTCGCGGTGCAAACATTGCCATACCGACCCGTGAAGAAATCGAGATGTTCAGAAGCAATACTGCCGAACTGAAACCAGTAGCGCGTGAGCCTCAAACATATGTTGGTGCTTATGGCTCGCTCTTCAACGTTGCCACAAAACCTTGTGGTGGCTGTCGTCGCTTGATTAGCGAGAATGCTAATCTTTGCCCCGCTTGTGGATACGTGTTTGGCGTGCAAGCAGAGCCATCAATTGAATCTCAGGCGACAACTTTCAGCATGTCCGATGGTGATACCACTTTGTCATTGCCTGAGCATACAGTTGTAGTTAGCAGCTATGAAGAGCAGACGACAGTTGTTGATTTCGAGCAAACTACTTTGTCGTTGCCTGAGCAAGGTCGGGCCAATGATGCTTCTTCTTCTGTTGGGAAGAGTGACAGTGGTAGCGTTAGCAAGAGTAATATTACAGGCAGAAACACTGGAAGTAACAGTAACAGTCGCGCCATTGATAGTTACGTCACTGGTGGTCACAGCGGCCCCGTTAGTTCTAGGTCTACCGGTAATACAGGATCTGGCAGCACCGGAGCTGGAAGTGGCAATACAGGCTCTGGCGTATCTTCTAGTCTCTCTTATGACAGCCTAGAAGAGCAAGAAAATGCTACTGAAGTCAGTCGTACTATTGAGACTTTGAACGACAATTGTCGCTTGGTCAAAACCAATAAACAGTACGACGGCATGAACTTCGTCTGCCAGCAGTTGCAGGTTTTAACTGGTGACGAATGGACGCCCGTTCTTAGCTATGAAGTTGGCAGCGAGTCCTCTGTTCGCCATGAGTATCACAAAGACGGGCGCAAGAAGACAATCAAAATCGATTTGCCAAGTGGTGCCGTCGGTGAAATGGTGGCCAACGAACTAACCTCAAACTGGCTTGATTACTGCCAACGCTATCTGGCTGGTCGTAAGCTGTCGGCCTAATTGCAAAGCATGCTAGCCGATATCAGTATTGACCATGGCATCTGGGTCTACTCGTTCATCGACTACTGAGGTGTCGTCGATTATGCAACTAAGGCCCGGAAACTGAGAGATTTCTCCATTTACCGATTTGTTGCGCAATTTATAAACGTCGTCAGTGGTCAATCTATCGCCTTTATCGTCAAAGATAAAGACTAGCCTATCATCGGTAGTGAGCACCGCAGCATAGTGCTTGAGTGTGCCTATTTTTTGTTCGCCGAAATAGTAAATTGGAAAGCCTTGATATTTAGCCGTTGGTATTTTCTTCGCCATACCCAGCTCATCTAAGACAATGCCGCGCTCGTCTACGGCCACAACTATTTCTTCTTCTGGTCCTTGTTCATAAAATGGTAGCTGGGGTGGGTGAAGAATCAAATATTCTTCTGCAAATTCGGCGACTGGTGTGTCTCTCCCTGCGGTGCAAAACATTTTGCCGTCGAGATCGGCCATTGGTTCATAAATATCTTGGATGCCTAGTTCGTCTATCAGTGAAGCAATGTCAGAAGTATCTGACTGACTTGAGCTCTGGCTTGGGCTCGGCTTGGCAGAAGATGGCAATTTTGGTTCATCATCCTTCATCGCCGGCTTCGGCCTCACTTTCATTTTGGAAGTTATCCAGAGCGTTTCTTACTTTGTGCAGAAGTACCAATTGAGCATCTGTAGAAAGTTGTTGATCTTTGATCAAGTGAGCTGCAAGACAATAAGCTAAGTCAACATCAGGCATACCAATTAGACGCTCGGTTAGCAGGCGACAGAACCAGGCCGCTGAGTCTGAGGCCGGTGTATCTTTGCGGTTGATAGACGAGTTGAAGTCGAACTTGATTTTGGGGTCGCGCACAACTTCAGATACTTCAAAGCGATAGAGGCATTTTGAAGTACAAGGCGCGCAAGTCGGGAGGGGGCCTTGGTCTCTCTTGTGCAGTTCAAGGAAGTCATCACGCCATTGGCGCAACACTGAAATGTCGAGTCGTCGGTTTACTTCTGTGGGTTGGAAGGCCGGTCTAAGTAAGTTGAGCCAGCGCAAGTGCTGTTCGCGCACTTGGTCGTAGAACCAATAGTTTTCCTCACCTTTGCGTTCAAAGTAGCGTTCTGTAGCTTGAGTTAGAGCGCACCATGTGATACCAGTTATATTTCCAGTTCTTGCCCGGCCGCCAATTACGCGCTGAATTTCGTGGATTATCTGTGCTCTAAAGTGTACTAACTGAGTCAAATCTTTTAGGGTAGACAGTATATAGCGGTTATAGACTTGTCTGAAAATCTGGTCGTCGGCCACTGGCACGGCGGTGTCTAAGATCTGTGAATCGCAGCGGTGCAAGCAGAATTTGCACCCTAAGTGACGGTCGAAAGTACCGACAATGTTCAGATGCTTCATGGCATCACGCACAATCTGATCTGATTCAGCTGGAGTGTCTGGTGGTGGCACCATCTTTTCTTTATCGAACATGATCTGTAGGTGATATGGCGATTCCATCTTTTCGGCGTAAACGAGTGCCCTACCTTGTCCAAGGGCTGTAACGTGTCTCTTTTGTACGTCGTCAAGGTTCATGGCACCACCCATAGAATCGCGGTCGTCTACCGCTACAATTCTGTGCATGATCTTTAAGTTGGTGTTTTTAAGGGCTTCTGGTGCTAGCTTGTTTGGAATTTGGTCGGCAATGATGAAGCCTTGACCATACGAGCGAATTTCTGCCAGCATGTTGGTGAAGAATTCAACAGCCTTACCGGCTGGGTTGGCAGTATCTGCGCCACCACCTGTCGGAACGTTCTTGAGAAGACGGTGAGCCTCTTCAATTAGCATGACGTGTTTCAAGTGTTCATGCGGGCCGCCAACTTCT
>LNEX01000215.1 GCA_001464165.1 bacterium Ga0077546 | reverse complement strand
AATTGTCAGAGATGTAACTGTTAGAGGTGAGCTAGTCAAAGAAGTGCTCGTCAGTGGCGTGCTCATTATTGCGTTTCCTCTGCAATGGCTTGGTCTAAATAGTCTTTTTCGCTTGTGTATATTACTGAGGCAGCATCAATTGTAGGGCTAATATCTTGAATTTGGGCCATCTTTTCACGCTCTTCTAGTTTATCTTTTAAGCCTTGGTCAGGTTTTACTAGTTTGTCTGCTAGCTTCTCTCGTTCGGCGTTGCGCATGGCTATACCGGCATTGATCCAGTGTAGGCAAACCCAACGCAAGAGAGGAATGAGAACGAAGAGTGTGCCGTAGATGACTAGTATGTCGGCTTGCCAGCGGTAGATGTGTACTAGACGATGAGCGGTGAAGGCGAGCCACCAAGTGCCAGCCATGTTGAGAGTGGCTATGGCAAGCACTGGTTTGAGTTGTTCTTTTGATAAATTTGAGAATGGTACTTCCTGTTCAATTAAAGCTGGAGGAAGAAAGTTTTGCAGCACAATTTGAGGTGCTTCGGCCGAGCCGGCACTAACTTGCAGTGAAGGAAATTGATAAATGATAGAACCTGATTCGCTTACTTCAGGTCGGCCATCAAAGCGGCAGAGCACTGGCAGGACAAAATCTTCGTTGCTGTCTTTTGTGGAGATTTCGCTGAGTATTAGCGGTGCTAGTTGTTCGGCTGTCACCACGCCTTTATTATTGTGAATTAATTGAGCAATTAGGCGCCATTGCTTTTCTTCAATTTCAGCATTAGGGTTTTTGTCACCAAAGAGAAAAGAGAAGCAGTTGATTAAGAAGTTGTCGTTCTTGATTCGTTCTACCTTAGCGCTCAAAGGTTGGCCGGCTAATTGTTTTGGTCTGTTCGCCTGCCAGAAAATTAGGTCGCGCAAGATGAGTAAGTCAAGAAAGGGTTGTTGTTTATTTTTCTTTTCTGTGCCAAATGTGGTAACAAAAATTGTCAGCATAACAGCGAAGATCACTACTGCCAGCGAGGCTAGTAGTATTACACCAAATGAAATTTTGAGGATGAAAAAGCAGGTATTGAATAATAGTCGGCCTGCTTTTTCGACGAATGCTCTTATGCCGGTGGCAATATAGTTGTTTTGAAAGCCTGGGCTAAAGCTGTAGGCAACAAACCCGAGCTTTGATACTTCGAGGTGCCCGCCCACGTCTGAGGCCACTTCATTGAGCAAGCGGTTGCTATCATTGAGCGAAAGGCCGGTCTTTGTTGCTACGTCAGCAGCCGTTACTCGGCGACCAAGCTGATTTATGGCACGAATGACTATTTGCTTGTCGTCAGCAGCTTTGCTCAAGTTTTGGCCCTCAGTGACCAGCCGTGAGGGCCCCCAAGGCTTGAATAATGGCGATAATGGCACACATCAATGATTCGCCCGCTACGGCCCCAGAGGCCACTGGTACTACATATAAATCAGCGCTTTTTTTAGAAGCCCAGCGCCAGATCATGGCTATCAAAGCGCCTAAGAAGAAAGCAAAGGCATTGCTAAATGGCATTACCCAAGATAAACCAAGACCCATGGCCGATGGAACGTAAGGCTTCAATTTTTTGCTGGCAAATTTATCGAGCAGGGCCAAGGCGATACCAATTAAACCAGCAATGAGCATGCCCCAGCGAGCAGTCACCGGAACGGTCTCTATTCCTTGGCTAAGTGCTAAAGCTACTGATTTCCAGATGTTCACCGATGGTGGTTCAAAGGCTTCTAGGGCGGCTTTGTTGGGCACCATTAAGTACCAGGCTGGTACCACAGCCGCTACTCCAAAGAAGACCCCGGCCAACTGTGCTTGAAATTGTTTTCTGGCGTTGGCGCCAAGCAGATATCCACTTTTGAGGTCTGTTAACAAGTCAGCTGAGCTTGAGGCAATATTGGCTGTAACCGATGCAGCCATAAGGTTAGTGACAATATTTTTCGGTGCCATCACGGCTACAGCGAGTTGCGTAATTTTGCACATGGCACTCATTGGTGTCACATCTGTTTCTCCGGTGGCGCGGCAGGCCACCAAACCAAGAAAGAAGCTCATGACGAATGGAGAAGGCTAAATATTGCAGGGCAATACTGGCAATCGCTAGTGGTACGATGCCCCAGACAAGCCACTTTAGAGGTACTTCAATGTCAGCCAATGGGTCTATATTTTCTGCATCTTTCTTCACCTGAACTATATTCAGTGAGCGTAAAATAGTTTTCCATTCGAGGGCAAAAGCAGTGAGTCCGCTTGTTACCATGATGGCTGTGCCGCTCCACAGTGCCCATTCTTTGATGATAGCTTTAGGGGCGCTGATTTCTTGGGCGTTGAGTGCTTGTGGGCCGAAGAACAAATAAAGTGCTAAAGAGCCAACCAACATTGATAGTGATACACGCATGCCAACTAGCATGCCTGCTCCGAGCAAGAGCAAGCTTGGTTCCCAGCCAAAGCCGGGGGTATCTTTTAAGTTGACCCCGAGGCTGCGGCCGCCAAAGGGTATTAACTCCGGTATTTTTAGATTGGCTTTGATTTGCCAGGCAAATTCGCCTTTGCCAAGAAAACCAACAGCGGCCCCCGCTACTAGTGCAGCCACTAGAGAATAGGCCTGGGTGACTGCTTCTTTGCACTGACCATGCAGGCTTTTTAAGGTCTCTGCCGCAGCGATGCCCGAAGGAAAAGGCAGTTGCTCGATGTTGATCATCTGCCGCTTCATCGGCACAGCCAAAAACACACCCATCATGGCGGAGACAAATGTCCAGGGTAGAAGGGTTGTCCAAGGTTGGTGTTCGCCAGTAATTAAAAGTAGGGCACCAAAGGCGATACCGACAGTGGCACCAGTTGAATAGCCAGCCGCTGAGGCTGTTGACTGCATGCAGTTATTTTCTAGTATCGACATGTCAGATACCTTAGGAAAAGCCACTCTGATGCCGCGCCAAATGACAAAAGAGAGCACGCACGCAGTGATTGCTACACCAAATGCCCAACCCACTTTGAGCATGGTGTATAAGTTTGAGATTGACATTAGCATCCCGAGCGCGCCGCCCATGAGCACAGCGCGCAATGTAAACTGCGGCACTGTATCGCCTTGATAAACAGTTCTAAGCCAGAGCTGGTCGGTAGTTTCGCCTTCTCTTTCGGGCTCTAGAGTGATACTACCGTGGTCTAAGGGAGACGATTTTTCTTCCATCTTCTTGGTTTACTACTTTTTTGTTTTCTACTTTTTTTGTGTCGGTTTAACTATGAGGACTGTTGAGCATGCAGAAGCCTTCATTGTCGAGGCCTCGAAGCGATGTCGCTCTAGCTACTCTGGTGATACCAAGCTGAAAAGCGGCAGTGCGCAAATCACATTCGTTTGACTTTGCCAGGTGCTTTATTTCTTTGTACGAATCGAGCATCAAGAGCTTCAGCTCTTGATTGACGCGCTCGAGTCGCCAGCGGAACTGTTGTACGTTTTGCACCCACTCAAAATAGCTGACCATGACGCCGCCAGAGTTGGCAAAAATGTCAGGCACAATTACTTTGTCGTGTTTGATCAAATATTCATCGGCTTCAGGAGTGGTAGGGCCATTAGCGCCTTCAATGATAAATTTGGCCTTAATATCTTTCATGTTCTCTTTGGTAATGACATTGCCAAGAGCGGCCGGAATGAGCACGTCACAATCACAGCTAAAGATAGCGTCGGCTGAAATTTCTTTGGTATCAGGGAAGCCTTTTACGCCGTTGTTTTCGCGCACATAGCGCATTAGGTGTTCGACATCGAGGCCCTTCGAGTTGTATATGCCGCCCGTTAAGTCGGCTACAGCCACTACAATTCCGCCCATCTGATGAATGAATTGCGCTGCCCATGAGCCAACATTGCCAAAGCCTTGAATGGCAAATTTGGTCTTAGCGAAGTCCATTGTGTAGTCGGCTAAAATTGCCTCGCAGACAAAGGCAATACCTTGACCGGTAGCTTGCTCTCGCCCTTCGCTGCCGCCTAGTTCGATGGGTTTGCCGGTCACCACTGCTGGTGTCCAACCGTGATACTTTGAGTATTGATCGACTATCCAGGCCATAGTCTGTGAGTTTGTGCCCATGTCTGGGGCGGGAATGTCGAGGCCGGGGCCGATGATGTCGTGAATTTGGTCTATGAATGAGCGTGTGATGCGCTGTAATTCAGCGTGAGAAAGTTTGGAGGGGTCGCAGTTGATACCGCCTTTGGCGCCGCCATATGGAATATTGGCTACCGCTGTTTTCCAGGTCATCAGTGAAGCTAGCTA
>LNEX01000214.1 GCA_001464165.1 bacterium Ga0077546 | reverse complement strand
AAACGCACAACCAAGAGAATTGGTCTTTTCGATTCTGGAGTTGGTGGGTTGTCTGTCTTGCGTCATTTAGTTACTGTCACTCAGGGAGAAGGCTTTGAGTTCGTCTATCTTGGTGATGCCGCGCGTTGCCCCTACGGCAATCGAGCTAAAGTTGAGATTGCTGCCTTTGTTGATGAAATCGTTAGCTGGCTAACTTCTTTCCAGCTCGATTCTATAGTTATGGCCTGCAATACCAGTGCTGCTGTGGCCAAAGAGGCTGCGCTGCAAGCCGCTTCTGGCTTACCTAGCCTTAAGGTATTTGATTTGATTGAGCCTACCGCTGAATGGCTTGTGGCCAATCCACCTAAGTCAATTGGCGTAATGTCGACCATTAACACCGCTAATAGCCAGGCATTCTCCAAGGCGTTAATTAGCAAGGGCTACCAGGGGGCTGTTCAGGAGCTAGGTTGTCCTAAATTAGTACCGCTCATTGAAAGTGGACGTTTGGGTGAAGCCGATTGTGAGGCGGAACTTAGGCTGGCTTTAACCGAGTATCTAAGAATTTTGGCTGGAGTCGATGCCTTGGTTCTGGGTTGCACTCACTTCCCCTTTGTTGCTGATCGCATTGAGAGTATTGTTTCTTATGAACTCAAGGAACTATTCCCCGATGGTCTTAAGTTAATTGATCCAGCTCATGCTCTGGCATATCAGCTACTAGGGTATAATGCGCCACCAATTGCAGTGCCAAATACAGTACTAAATACAGTACCAGTTGCTGGCTTGAGTAGTGACTGCACTAGAGACGTAATTTGTGATGTAGCTAGTGGCTTACACACTGCTTCAGTTAACGACTATCGAACAGATGCTTTTCGCTTTTTTACTACGGGCAATGTCACTGACTTTGCCATAGCAGCCTCCCGCTGCTTAGGAGCGGAAATAGGCACGGTGGAGAAGCTTGAGGTGGCAGAGCTAGAAGCCGCCCCTAGGCAAATCTTTAAACCAGCAAATGTATCTATTGATGTAGCTACTTCTGGCTCTTTTGCTTAATAAGTTTTTAGAGGCAGATAATGTCTGAGCAGCTCCACCTGGCTCCGCCGCCAATCTGGCAAACTATTGCTGAGGTTGAGTCTGCAGCTAGGGTCTGCAATGATTGTGGGCTATGTCTAAAGCGCACTAATGTTGTTTTTGCTGCTGGGAATCCCCAGGCTAAGCTCATGGTTATCGCTGAGGCCCCAGGGCGAAACGAGGATGAGACTGGGGTTCCGTTTGTTGGAAGGGCAGGCAAATTGTTCGATAAAATTCTTGAAGCGGGTCGAATCGATCGCGATAAAGAGATATACCTCTGTAATGTCGTAAAGTGTTATCCACCCAACAATCGGCTACCCCAAAAAGACGAAATTCAGGCCTGCCGCAAGTATCTAAATGCCCAGCTGGAGCTTGTTCGGCCCGCTTTGATTTTGCTTGCTGGAGCGACCGCCGTTGAAGCAGTTTTACATGTTAAGGATCCTATAAGTCGCATTCGCGGTACATGGTTCGATTGGCAGTTCGGTGCTAAAGTTATGCCTGTCTTTCACCCTACTTATTTGTTGCGCAATGACTCAAAAGAAGTGGGCTCACCGAAGTGGCTGATGTGGAAAGACATCCAAGAAGTTCGTAGGCAACTAGATCTTTTAAGTTGATATTGGCAGTGTAGGTTTTTTGTTTACTTGATTTTTAGTTTGCTTATTTTTGATTGGTTCGTAAACTTAGATTCTAAGGAATCATGGGGGCTCAGATATGGCAGTTAAGGCCGATTCATTCTACGCCGATCTTCTTACCGCTCAAATTGCAGACGCTGTTACCAATGATTTTGGTAAAGCCATTTTGAAACTTCCCAATCAAGGTCGTGGGCACGTTCACGACGATGTTGATGTCTATTTCTCAGCTGTAGCAATGGAGCAAGTTAATGCTATTTCTGATAAGCATGGCATTACTGACGCAGCGGCTCTCCACGAAATTTTTCAATTGACTAGACATAATCTAATTCAGGGGTTCCGCATTGGTCAGAACCTTAGAGGCAATTTCAAGCCTAACTAAGTTTAGTTAGGCCGACCAAATACTACTGCGGTCTTTTACGCGCCAGATATAACCATCAAGTAAGTAATGGGTTGACTGCGGCAATGCCAAGAAAGGTATGAGCAGCGCTAGTATTGCTGGGTCATTGATTGTGGGCAGAGCGGAAAACCAGGCAAATATGCTGAGGTGCTCGCGCCAAATCAGACCGTCCCAGAGACCTTCTTCAAGGTAGGCAAGCAGGGCTAAGAAGGCAAAGAAAAAGAGCACATTGCTGAGCAAGGCATGGGAGATATTTGACCAGTTTTTCTTACCTGTTTGTTGTTCACCTCTAGTCTTGTTTTCTCCTATTTCTCTTTCTTGGCTTTTGGCTGTTTTATCCGCTTCGCTCGTTCTCTCATGGTGATATAGCCATACCAGTGCCATATAAGGAATGCCGTGGCTGACAACATTTGTAATGGTAAAAGCCATATCGGAGTTGAAGGCGATGATACCAGTCCACCAGCTCAGGGCTGTGCCAGCTATCAAAAGGTTGCGGGGAATGTTGAAGAAAGCGGTTTTTTTGAGCAAAATTAGTTCTTTGACAATATAGCTTGCCATTACTATTAGATAAGCGGTAAACGCTATTTCAGTAAAAGTAATGCCAGTAAAGAGTTCGGGCATTGTCTCGATAAAATCGCCGGCCACAAACCAGCTGAAATTTCTGGGCATGTTTGAGTGCCAAAAAAGAATAGGATAGATTGTCGCCATATATACAGCCGAGCTATCCAGCCACTTGAATTGCTTCATAAGCTTGGGGTCATTGCGCGAATAGAGAACAACGAAACCAAACTGTTGGCGAATGAAATGAAATACTGCCAAATAAGCTAAGGCTCGCCAGAAATAAATGCCATCAAGTGAATAGAGTAAGCTGCCACCAATCCAAGCAATTGCAGGCATAGCCAATAGCAGTGTTTTGTTTTTCTCAAATGCTTGGGGCGAAAAGTATGTACGGAAAAGAGTGGCGTATACATGAGCGACGTCCACTAATAGTACGAAGCACACCCAAACCCAGAGAGGGATATTTTGGCTGGCCTCCATTTGTTGGCGAGATAGTATGACAAAAGCGGTGGAGACGAAGGCTGGTGAAATGATCCAGAGACAGTCCCAGCCAGCCGATGATAGCCAAGCCTGTTGCCCGAGGGCCGCTGTGTGCTGCGCCTCTCTATTGCTGTCTGATTGAGTGGGAAAGCTTGCCTGCATGCTAAATGCTCATGTTCTGCTTCTTGTTTGTTTTCTTGTTTCTGTTTGTGCTCTGCTTTTGATTTCTGTCTTAGCCAAAATCATTTTGGCCGCTTCCACTCCATGATACTGAGCTTCTTCGAAGTTGGAAATGCCAGAAATATCTGAATGGGCAAAAAATATATTGCCCCTAGGTTCTCTCATTGATTGCCTTGATTCGCCCCAGATTTCACCCACTGATGGTCTAACCATGCCGTGCCCCCAGGGCCAGAGATCGATTGAAGTGATCTCGTTTGCTATACCAGGATGCATTTTTTCTAGATCCTGCACTATAGACTTTGACCACTCTTCGGTTGTGGCAGCGTAGAGCGCATTGCGCGCTAGCTTTGGTTCTTGTTGTGAGAAAGGGAAATAATAAGTGATTACTGTAGGTTTGAATCTAGTAGTTATTTCTTGGTGATTTGCCACCACATAGCCAAGAGATTGGCTGTAATAGCTAACATTGTCCCAGGCCGGCAGAGTTCCCTGGCTTGTTGGAAGGTGTTTTAGGCTGATGTTTGCTACCATCCAAGGCGCATATGTTGGGGCATAAGTCGGGACATGTTTTGGTGTATTCGCAGGTAGCAGGCGATTGGCGATGAAGCGCGGTGCGGCGATAACCACAAAGTCTGATTCTATTGCCGAAAATTGATTGCTCAAGGTATTGAGATAGGTGGTCAGTATTTTTCCACCTACTCCTTCTCTTATCTCAGTAGCAAGAGCATTGACCTGAATATTTTCACTGAGCGGTTCTTTCAATTTCTCCACTAGAAAACCATTACCTTGTGGCCAGGTGAGCACGGCATTTTGTTCTGAATTGGCTGCAGTGCCTCGACGGCCAGCAAAATAGTGAATGCCTGCCCAAGCCGAGACAAATTCAGCAGTTGAGCCGTAGTCATCGCGGCAGCAATAGTCGACATACCAGAGCAGTGGTTTGCTTGTAAATTGGTTGTCCTTGAGCCACTGATCCATTGAAATTTTGTCGAGATCTCTGAATTGTCGGTCTTGCGAACTTAGATCAAGAGGGATAGCAAAGGCTGGTTGGCCATCACTCCCCTTAGCTTGGCGGAAGACAATCATTTGCTCAAAGAAGCGACTAATGTCATCGCTCTCACTCTTTTGCAGGCCTCGTTTGGGCACAAGCCCGTCATGAAAGGCCCCGTCTTTGAATAGTCTATCTTGGGGCTGATGGCAGAGCATTAGCTCGTCGTAGATGGGTTCAGCGGAAGAGTCATAACCTTGAATTATTTTGAGTTCTTCAAAGAGTTGGCGTACATATTTTGATTCTGAATTGGCAATCGGAACATAGTGTGCGCCCCAAGGATAAGCACTAATTTGATTTTTTCCGGAAGCTGAGTTGCCGCCTACTTCTGGCTCTAAGTCAAGTATCAAGAAATCTGTTAGGCCTTGTTTCTTTAGCCACCAGGCTGTAGATAGGCCGGCCATGCCGCCACCAATTATGGTGACTGTCGTTTTGCTGGTTTTACTGATAGGCCCTGCTCTTTGCTTGTCTCGCAGCAGGTGGCCAAGCTTTTGCGATGGTCCTAATATTCGACAAGGAAAATTTGGTCTTAAGTTTGTTGATTGCTCAAACTTGCTAAGCAAATCGGAGCTAATTTTAGACTCGGCTAGAAATTTTGCAGCAGCCGCAGAGAGACCCAAGGCTGCCAGTAATTTGAGGAATGCTGCTCGACTAATGGGCGTCGACATATTCGCTCCACTCTGATTCAAATAAGTGCACCAGAGACTGGTTATTGAGTTTGTTGATAGCGGTGCTTGTCGGCAGCATATCTGGTGCAAAACAAAGCATTTGAGCGACAGTGTCGTTGTTGACGTAGCGTAAATGTTTGGGATACTGCTCTTGAGTTGCCGCTTTGAATGGTCTTAGCGAACCGATTACGTAGCCCCAGTCACCAAAGGCCGGAACATAGGCATGATAGGGAGTCGTATTGAAGCCCACTGAGGCAATGGTTTTATCAACGCACCAGAAAGAATTTTTTGCATAGAATGGTGATGTACTTTGCACAACGATCATACCTTCAGGCTTCATCACTTTCTTCAGTGCGCGATAGAAAGTATCGCTGTAGAGCTTACCCAGCGAGTAGTTACTTGGATCAGGAAAGTCAATTACTGCTAGATCAAACTTTTGTTGAGTACTTCGCAGCCAGACGAAAGCGTCGTCGATGATTATTTTAACTTTGTTGCTATTCAACGAATCGTGATTCAAGTGGGTCAAGACTTCTTGGCTCTTAAAGAGATCGGTCATTGCCTTATCTAAGTCAACCAGAGTAATAGAGCGCACAGTAGGGTATTTGAGAATTTCCCGGACTGCTAGGCCGTCGCCTCCGCCGAGCACAAGGATATCTTGAGGATTTGTCAGGCTGGCCATAGCTGGATGAATCAAGGCTTCATGATAGCGGTACTCGTCGCGAGAGCTGAACTGTAAATTGCCATTGAGGAATAGGCGCAAATCTTTGGTATTGCCGGTTAGAACTATGCGTTGGTAGGGTGTTGTTGTTGAATAAATTACAGGATCTTGGTAAGTGGCCGATTCTGCAATACCCATAAGCCTCTCTGAAAATGCGAAGCCTGCTACAAGCACTACAATCAAAATAAAAGCTGTCGACCTTAATGAATTGCGCCAGGGTAACTCTTCCTTAAATAAGTGAATGGTCCACAGTGCTACTCCTAGATTAAAGAGACCGAATAAAAAAGATGTCCGCATCAAGCCGAGGTAGGGCACGAGCAAGAGCGGAAACAGCAGTGAGGCCAGCAGGGCACCCACGTAGTCGAAGGTGAAAATCTGCGACACTAAGTCTTTAAAGTCGAGTCTTTGCTGAAGAATTCGCATTAGCAGTGGTATTTCAAGTCCGACTAAAATGCCAATAATTGAAACTAGGCTATAAAGCAAAATGCGGAAATTATCAATGTGATTGAACATCAGGAAGAGCAACGTAGCTGAAGCCCCACCAATAAGTCCGATGAGCAGCTCGACTTGAACAAATGTCAGAGCGATATTTTTCTCAATGTATTTGGAGAGAAAGGAGCCGACACCCATGGAAAATAGGTAGACGCCAATTACAGTTGAGAATTGAGTGATTGAGTCTCCTAGCAGGTAGCTCGCTATAGTTCCGGCAATCAGTTCGTAGACTAGACCGCAGGTCGATATGACAAATACGGTTATTAGCAGAGCGTATGTCAAGTTGACTACCCGTGAATCGCAGCGGCGATTATATTGCCCACCGCTATCATCATTGCCGCTAGAGTGATTGCTAGAGGCAGGTTCTTTTCGACGACAATGTCCTTCCACATGTCTCCAGGGGTGAGCATGTCAAATACTTTTGTTGACAAACAGAGAATGCCGATACCGAGCGTTGAATACACCACTGCTGCTAGTACATATTTGACTGTTAGAACTTGTTCCACTTTACTCTCCTAATTTTTTGCTTTTGACTATTTTACTTGTGATAATGACTACCAGGGCCTGTGGGTCTCGCACCACTAATGGCCCACGGATCGATAATTTTCCAACTCCTCATGCCAGCATAAACAAATAGTGCGCAAAGAAGAATGCCTGTAACTAAATAGAACCGCGTCATTTCTTAAGTCCTCTTTTATGATCATTGACTGCCGCACTAATCGCTGTCTGAATAGCTCTCTGGGTCTGGGTAGGGGCTGAAGTCACTATTTGACCAACGGGCTGCTTCTACGCTATGCATGGCGAAGAAGGAATAAAGTGGTATAAGGCATAGTCCGAACAAAGTCAACCAATAGTTGTCGTACATTGGATAATCGCGACCGACAGTAACTGAAAATTGTTGCTGCCGAGTTTGTGTGAAGTCACCACTTTCGGTATCAATATTGATGTAATACTTTCCCGCTGGAATGGACGAGATGCCTAGTTGAGCTGTATTGCTTCCTTCTGACCAGAAGCCGTCACTATCTGTTCCAGAATAATATTCTACTGACTTTTCAAAGGGGTAAGTTGTGCCATCAGTGTCGTTTACTAGTTCTCCTGAAACATAGAACCAACTGTTGCTGACCGGAGCACTGAGAGTAATAACGGCGTTGGTTGTTTTATCGCCCATAGAGAAAACTGGCGTAGTAATGTCGGCTTTCTTGCTATTGGTAATAAATGTGCCGTCGTAATGGAGAACTGTTTGTTGTGAGGCTATGCTCGTAAAGTAAAATTGGGCGCAGGTTATGAAAATGACAAATATGGCTAAAAGTGTGCCAATTTGAGTGCATGCTTTAAGCTCTGTTGGTGGCTTTGTTGCCGGCACTCCGCTTTGATAGGGAAATTTGTCTGTGACTTTGAAAGCTTTGTGTATCTCTTTGGCATCTAAATATTCAGCCAAGCTCCAGACAATTTCCTTACCATCTTTCTCAGCCGAAAGCATCTGCGGTGGGTCGATAAAATCAGCAGTGAGGTTAGTCGAGCCCACCTTTACTCGCCAATAAAATTCTCCCAGTACGTACTTAACTGCAGCTGTGCCGTAGTTGAAGATTTGATAGTTTTTGCCGTTTAGCTTGGCCAGTTGGCCTTTTGCTGGGTACTGATTGATGTTTTTGGCCTCGGGTTTGCGCTTTATCGTGCGCACAAAGTTCCAGTGGCCTTTGTCTTCTACCAGCCAGCGGTAGCCGTAGTAGGGATTAAACAATAAATATTCCGACCAAAAGTAATGGCTGGCAGTGTCTTCGCGCACAAGAAAGCCAATTACTTCCCAAGTTTTACCTTTGAGCTTGCCCCTTGCCCCAAGCGGGATACATGGTTTGAAAAGAGAGGTTCTACCAACATAGGTAGAAAGTATTCGATAGTTTTCGCTGGTGACGTCAATAGTCGAATTGCAGCTGCTGCAGACCACCGCCATGGTGGCACCAGGATATTTTATCGTCACCGAGGCGCCGCAAGCTGTACAGGCAAACATCTTGGCCGTTGGTTTTGGCGTTGCGGGCTCTTTTGTGGGCACATTTGAATCGGTAGTTTCAGCCTGTGTGGCTTCTCCTTTCCCCGAGTCTTTGTTACCGGCCCCTTCGTTACCAGCCCCTTCGTTACCAGCCATCTATACGCCTCAAATTTTTGAATTGAAGATCGTCAAAGTCTACGTATGTACCAAGGAACACTCTATTTTCTTTCTCGGCACGTTCGATGGTTGCCATTTCATCTTCAAAACCGGTTAAGTCAATGCTTTCTGATTTGCGGCCCTGCAGTGCATTAAAAGGCAATTCGCCTTCGCTGAATAAACATTTCACTTGGCGAATGTCTTCTATTTCGTAAATGCCAAACTTGCCAAAATCGACTGCTTTTCCGGGATGGAGGTTTCCTACTGGTGGCACCATGTCGAAGCAGGGAAAGCACACGGCATAGAAACCTTGTGCTTCCGCCAGCCAACCAGTTTTTTCGTCGGCAAAATAGGTAAACCATTCATTCCAAAAGCCTTCGTCGTAGCCCACTTTCATGCGCCCGACTACTTCAAACTTTTGCCCTTTATACATGCCTGTGGTGCCAATCTGAATGGGAGTGAGATCATCTAAAAGTTCAGCCACTTGGCCAATCTTGTCGAGATCCATTCCTTGACGAACAAGACTGGCCTTGCAGAACGAACAGACGGCAAAAACTGATACTTTTGACTGAAAGTTTACGTTTGCCCCACAGGAAGGACAACTCAGTGTAAGCATTTAGGAAATACTCTTGAGTAGCTCTGCCTTCTTAGCATCAAATTCTTCTTGGGTTAATATGCCTTTGCTGACAAGACCATGCAGTTTTTCTAGCTTGGCGTAAACATCTTCACTACTTGTGTTAGCACCCATGCCTTGTCCTAGACCACCAAGAGCTTGACCCATGGTCTGGCCGATTACGGCACCCATTCCTAGGCCTACGCCGGCACCAGCTAAACCGCCAGGGTTATTGGCTGCCGCTGCAATACTATCAGCAGCTTGGAAATTGGCGTATTTTTTCAAGTCGCCTACAAGGTTCATCTGTGATTGCTTGTCGAGGTACTCTTGTAATTCTTCTGGCAAGGTGACGCTCTGCACTAAGAAGGTGTTGAGCTTGAGGCCGTATTGCAAGAAAGGCAGGTCAAGTTCTGATTTTAGCTGCTCTGAAAACTTTTGTTGATTGGCGGCCATATCGAGAAAGGCAGTGTCAGCTTGCCCCAATTTAGTAGCTATTTGGGTCAATATCATTGAACGCAACTGGCCGTCTAGTTCGCTAGTTGTATAGACTTGACGCGTACCGCTGATTTTTTGATGGAAGGTATTTGGCTCTTCTATTTGATAAGAGAATGTACCAAACGCACGCAGGCGGATTACACCAAACTCTTTATCGCGAATAGCTATTGGTGTCTGTGTGCCCCATCGCTGATCGATTTGTTCTCGGGTAGAGAAGAAGTAGACTTCTGACTTGAAAGGCGATTTAAAGGCCTTATCCCAGTTCATCAGAGTGGTGAGTATTGGCAAATTCTGGGTGTTGAGGGTGTAGCGACCGGGACCAAAGTGGTCGGCCACGTTGCCTTCGTTGACAAATAGTGCCATTTGCGAATCGCGTACTGTCAGCTGTGCGCCAGTTTGAATTTCTTTGTCGAGAGTAGGAAAGCGATAGGCGAGAACGCCGTCACTTTCTTCTGTCCATTCAATAACTTCGATAAACTGCTTTTTGAAAATGTCTAACATTGAATCCCACCTAGTTCAGAAAGGGAAGAA
Source organism: bacterium Ga0077546 (assembly GCA_001464165.1). The sequence continues at coordinate 3,614 of LNEX01000214.1, read as the reverse complement.
ATACAGAAAGAGAAGGAATAAAGGATGCCTATTGTCGCTATTGCTATTACAACTACTGTCCACTGCAGCTATGTTACATGGTCAAATGCCTTATGTAAGTTGAAAAGTACAAATTAGTTTAGGATTTCAAGTGGTTTTCCTTGTAGTCTAATGGCTGCCTAGTGATCAGGCATATTTAGTCCATTTTTAAGGCCCATTGCAAGTAGGCTAAGTTGTCGCGCACTGACCAGTCTGGCCTTCCCCAGCCATGACCATCATCCCACTTTATGTTGAGTAGAACGTTTAACCGTTTCTGTTGGCAAGCTGCAGCAAACTTGTAAGAATGCCAGGGAACCACTCTGTTGTCGCCAGCGGAGGCATTTATTAAGAGGTGGGGGAAGTCGCTAGCCTTTACCTTCAGTTTGGCTATTTGATGGTAGGGAGAGTAGGCCCTAAGAGCTTCAAATTCTCTATTGTTTTCTGGCGATCCGTATTCACTCTGCCAGGCCCAACCAAGGCCGTGATTGGCAAACTTGAGCATGTCAAAGAGGCCGTTGTCAGAGATTGCCGCCCCAAACAAATCAGGCCTCTGGGTAATTGTTGCTCCTACTGTTAGGCCGCCATTGCTAGCGCCGTAAATTGCAATTTTCTTTGCTCTTGCCACCTTGTTAGCAATTAGCCACTCGGCACTCGATATAGTGTCATCATAGGTGCGTTGTTTATTTTCTTTCGTAGCAGCTGAGTGCCAAAGGGCACCGAGTTCGTCTCCTCCTCTTAAATAGGGTTGAGCCCAGATGCCACCCATGGCCAGCCAGGTTGCTGTCTGATATGAGAAATGAGCAAGATTGGCAATACTGAAGCCACCATAGACTGACAAAATCGTGCCGTTATTGCCGTTAAATTTGGTGCCTTTGAGATAGGCAATATTCATTGGCACCATAACTCCGTCTTTGCTTTTCACTTGCACCATTTTTTGTACTACTCGTTTGGCCATAGAATAGCTGGGCTCATACATTAAAGTTGTAGCACCACTAGTCAAATCATGGCGATAGATTGTTTTGGCAGTGGCAAAATTTTCTAGACTGAAGAAGATGTTTGTGTCTTTGAAGTTTGTTGAGAGCGAACTCAATGTACCTTCAAAAGGCAATTCTATTTCATCAAGCTCATTACCATTGAGGTCAAATTGTAATAGTCTTGTTCTTCCCTCTAGATCAAGAGTCGAAGCAATTAGACGGTCTTGCAGAAGGCGCACGTCTTGCAAAGTAAATTGGCTCTCTTTGATCGCTGCTTCAATGCTCTTTACTCGCAGTTGGTGATAGTCGAAGATTAGGGCTAAAACTCTTCCTTTTGGGGCGCCGTTATCTGTCTTTATATAGAGTTTGCCATTAGCTTCGCCCAGCAAAGAGTAGTAGCCGCTCTTACGCGGGAAGAGCGGGCAGATATTGCCGGTGGTCAAAGACTTGATTGAAAAGCAGTTTTGGAGTTTTCCTTTGGGCCATTCTGAAATTAGGACGTGCTTACTTTCATTTAGGGGGTAGAGATCTACCCAGTCAGCTTTATTGGGGAGGTGAATGATTTTGTCTTTGGCCGGTGCGTCTCCCAGTCGGTGAAAATAAATTGGCGCACCTCTGGTGTAGGTCGTCTCTTGTGTATCACTCTTTGCGCTGCTAGATCGGCGGTAGTACAAGCCGCGTTTGCTAGGGTGAAACCTGATTGAGCCAGCCGGAACTTCTGTAATTCGGTCTGGAAGATCTTTACCAGTTTTAAGATCGCGTACTCTCCATGTCTCAAAATCAGAACCATTTTTGGATAGACCATAGGCCAGTAGATCGCCGCTTCTGTTTACTCTAAACCCGCTCAGCCAAGAGTTGTTGTCGCCCACCTTTTTTGCTGCGAATACAATCTTTGGCCGCTTATCGGTCAGGCTTGTTTTGGAGTTGTTGGCCACCGCCATTCTTATGGTCATGAATCCGCCCTTGTCGTTGCTGCTGAAGAAGTAGAAAGCACCGCGTCTAAATGGAACTCTGTGCATTTGAGCGAAGGCTGCTTTATAGAATTCTTTGGGCTTTCTGTAGCATGCAACTATTGAGAGAAGCTTGATACGTGTGAACAATGCCTGTCTAGTTAGCCAGCTCTTTGTTGATTCAGATTGGACTTCTAGAGTGGAAAATCGATCTTGAATGCGTCTGCCGCTCATCACATAGCTCGTTGCTTTGGATTGTGGAGCGGGTCTCTTCAGTGTGCTTGCAAACTTGCGCAGCAATTTGCGGGCACACTTTTTTACAGTGTTTCTTTGTGCTTCGCTTCTTACCCAAGTCGACATGTCAGACAATCCATCGACAATATATTGCAATAGTTCTATGAAGAAATCTTGGTTAGATTTCAAATAGGTTATTGCCCTGTCGAAGTAGCGAAAGGCGAGAGCGTATTTGCCTTGCCAGCGAGCGGCATTGCCAGCCCCAGCGTATAGGGAGCAGAGGAGAATGCCGCTATCAGAAAAGTTTTTCTCTAGTAGCCGTGCACCTTTTAAATATTCTCTGCATGACTGGCTGAAGTTCTTTGCTTTTAGCTCTTTGTCTGCTATTTTTCGTGCGGTAAAATAGATAGCACTAGCGGTTTCTTCTCTATCTTTTCTATTCAGCTGCTTTAGTTTTGCTTTGCTTTTGCTGGCCATAGATTAGATCAAACTATTTTTGAAATGCCGCTACTGTTCGCTTCATCGTTTTGACGAATTCAGGATTCTTGAGGGCGACAGAGCCAGCATAAATGCAAGCACCAACTAGGCCAATCATGAGAAACTTAGTGATACCAGGATAGGCCTGGCGATTCATTGACTCTTTTGCCCGGTTGCTGAAGCCGGGTTTAGCATGTCTGCCGGTATTGAACTGTGATTTCGCCGGTACAAGCTTGCTTCCGGCGCTCACTCGCATGCGGGCATACTCTGCAGCCGAAGGCAGTTGGCGCTGGCAAGAGATACAAAAGCGAATCATTGCTCTTACTGGTGCTTGGCAGTATGGACAATTGGCATACGGTAAATTTGATTCGAGCTCTTCTTCTTCAGGTTCAACGGGTGATGGCGGACGAGGTCCGAATACGGCACTCATTACACGAGAGATCCAGTTGCGCTGCGCATTAGACTCTTGTTCTTCACCTTTGTTGTTGTCGTGATTGCCGTTGTTGTTATTGTTGTTGTTACTATTGTTGTTGTTAGAGTTATTGTTATTAGAAAAGTCGACTACTTCGTGAGCACCAGTCTGCATCGAACTTTTTGTATTCTTGGTGCCTTTGCTATAGTTAGAATCTACTTGAGTATTGGTGGCAATTTCCATGGCGGTTTGATTGTTAATGGCATTTAGGTGCCCTTCTGCAGCCAGGCCTAAAGTCGGATAGGAACCGGTCATTAGAGCTTCGGCTTCGCTTTCCATGTCTTTAAAGTCGGCAATTTCCATGCGATGTTTATATGACTTGAGTTTAATTCCATCGCGAGCTAGAGCTTCATGAAGCTCTTTGCCGAATTCTAGAATGTCTTGTTGCCTTTGCTCCGGTTCTTTAGCTAGGGCTTTATTCAGTACATTGGTAACTTCAGTGCAGACTTTAAAATCAGTTGATGCCTGAGAAAAAGGTGAGATCGGAAG
>LNEX01000213.1 GCA_001464165.1 bacterium Ga0077546 | reverse complement strand
AGCTGGTTTAGAAGAGCAGCTCAATATTCAGAACCAAGCAAAAGAACATATTCATGCCTTAAGAAAAAGCGGCGGCGCTCTTGCTCTCCATACTCAAGAAGCACGCACCGTGGCAAAAGATGGACATGTTCTCGACCTAGAACTAGTCGAGAGCAATCCGGCTCGCGACCTCATCGAAAATTGCATGATCGCAGCCAATATAGCCACTTCCAAGTTTTTAGAAGCAAAAGGTTTTCCTTCAATCATGCGTACAGTGAAGACCCCCGAGCGTTGGCCTAGAATTATAGAAGTAGCTGAATCATACGGAGATACTCTTCCAGAAACTCCCGATGCCAAAGCTCTAGCCGCTTTTCTCATAAGACAAAAAGAAGCAGATCCTGAGGGCTTCAGTGAATTATCTTTGACAATTGTCAAACTGCTAGGGCGAGGCGAATACATAGTCAAAGTTCCGGGTCAGCATGTGCCTGGCCACTTTGCTTTGGCCGTAAACGAATACACACATTCAACGGCTCCCAATCGCCGCTATCCCGATTTAATCACTCAACGACTGCTTAAGGCAGTTTTAGCAGGGGCGCCGTCGCCTTATAGCACTGACGAACTAAGAGAGATCGCCGCCACCTGTTCACGACTAGAGGGGCAAGCAAAAAAAGTCGAACGCACTGTGCGGAAGATATCGGCAGCAGTGCTCCTATCAAGCCGAATTGGTGACATCTTTGATGGTATCGTCACCGGTGTCAAGCAAGAAGCCACATACGTTCGGACTTTCAGGCCGCCAGTCGAAGGAAAATTGATATCTGGCCACCATGGCAGGGGTTCACACACCCTTGATGTTGGCGATCGCGTCAAGGTACGTCTGGTATCAACAGATCCAGAAAATGCCTATATCGACTTCGTTTTCGTTGAAAGACGCTAACTAATATTAGTAGCCGCAATTTTCTGCAGCACTAATCTGACCCTTTCTCACAGCATCAGAGAATAGCTCATAGTCTTTCTCAGCTTGATCGGCGTAGGCAATTGAAAAGAGACCTATTGCTTCTTCAAAAGTAGTCTCTTCACCAAGGTAACCACTTAGCACAGCAGCATCACCAGAGCGAGCATGAGAGCGAGCAAGAACAGCTCCCATGACTTCAGCGCTTTCAACTAGGCGGGGGCCGTCCCACAAATCAGGCTCTAGTTTGACTTTCGTGTCACGCAGTTGTCGCACATAGTAGTGCTTTCCATCGTCAAATTCGGTCCACCCTAAGAAAATATCGCTGGCTGACTGAATAATGCGCTGGCCAGCTACAACTCTTTGCCCATGATTTTTAAATTCACTATGTCCAGCATAAGTCTCCAAAACCGAGGCTCGTGCTTCTTTCAACTGCAACATCAAGGGCTCTGCATCTGGTGCAAGCATCAGTGCCACAGCACATGTAGTGCCAACACTTCCAATGCCTACAACTTTAATAGCCACATCAACCATTTTATAGCGATCGAACAAACGTTGTCGGTCGTCTTGCAATGACTGTTTGTAAAGCTCAAAAGCCTTCAGGGTCTGCTCGCGGAAACTATCCGCTTCGCTACCTTTGAGGTGATAGACCGCTGGCGGTGTATCTTTGATGCGATAGTCACCATCGTGTTCTTCTGTCATTTTAGGGAAGTAATACGATTGAATAGTGCGCTTAATGGCTTTCTCTGTCTTATCTTTAATGCGCTTTTGCAAACGCGGATCGGAGGTGTTCTGAGCAACTGCACTCCAATCGAAGCGGTCATACCAAATATCAAGAATGCTCATCTTAGAATATTGAAGCATCTTCAGGCGATAGCCCCGGGCAACAGCTTCAGCAGCCTGCTGACAATGCCTTGGCTTAACATCATTATTGCGTCCAGCCAGGACAAAACTAGCGGCTAGGCGCTTCACATCCCACTCCCAGGGGGCCGGAAGTGTTTCATCAAAATCGTTTAAATCAAAAACAATATTGCGTTCTGGAGTAGCAAAGGCACCAAAATTTAGAAGGTGGGCATCCCCACAAGTTTGCACTTTGACTTTGGTAACAAACGACTCACCAATGTCAGAGGCAAAGAGAGCAGCTGTTCCTCTATAAAACGTAAAGGGAGAAACCAGCATGCGGCCATAACGAATGGGAATTAGCTCTGGCCGGCGGCCGACATTTGACTGTTCAATCAGCTCAATCGGGTCGGGCCGGTTGCTTTCTGGCTTAAAACGAGCAAGCAGCTCATGGGGCACAGCCTCGTGCAAAATTTTGCCTCGATCGCGTCTATCATCGCGAGGTGAGACAGTGTTGTCATGGAGCCGTGCTGTGTCTATCTGCTTCTTTTCTGACTGGCTGCTGTTGGTTTCCAAGTCTTACTCTCCCAGTACTAAACCATGAAATTAGTGCACAAAACATTTATTCCCAACCCAGGTAGATTAACCTCAAGCTTACGCTACCGTACATTTTGACCTTCGCCCCCAAGAAGGGTCTATAATCGATAAAATCACGGAATATTAAATAGAAGAGTTTAGAGTTAGATGCCAGATACGGGCTCAGGAAACGCTGGAAACCAGAAAAAAATCTGTGTCGCTTGCAGCAAAGAATATGTTGGTGAGCTGACGACCTGCCCAGCCGATGGCACGACCCTCACTCCCTTGAAAGAAGCTGATTTGGTCGGCACTGTACTTGGCGACCGCTACGAAATTTTAGAATTAATTGGCGATGGCGCCATGGGTCAGGTTTACAAAGCCAAACACCGCCTTCTCAAGCGGATCGTGGCTGTAAAGATGATGCACCCCAATTTAGTCTCTGGGGCCGCGGCTCTTAAGCGTTTTCAAAAAGAAGCCGAACTGGCTAGTGCTCTCAACCACCCCAATATTCTTACTGTATATGATTTTGGCGTCACCGACGGCGGCGTGCCCTATCTTGTAATGGCTTTCTTAGAAGGCACCAGCTTGGCAGAACAAATAGCTGGTGGTGCCAATTTAGAACTAAAGCGCAGCGTTCATATATTCAAGCAAGTGAGCTTGGGTCTTGCCCACGCCCATGAAAACGGCGTGGTACACCGCGACCTCAAACCAAGCAATATTATGCTAGTGCAGCTTGATAACGATCCCGACTTTGTCAAAATCGTCGATTTTGGTATTGCCAAACTTCTCACCCCAACCGAAGGTGAGACCGATAACTTAACAAGAACCGGCGAGGTATTCGGCAGCCCACCTTATATGAGTCCAGAACAGTGTCGCGCCCTGCCTGTGGATGCCCGCTGTGACATTTATTCACTCGGCTGTGTTATGTATCGCACTCTTTCTGGTAAGCAACCAATTACAGGACATGACTTAATAGAGTATCTCTACAAACACGTTAATGAGACCCCTGAAGCTTTTAGCATCGTCTGCCCTGAGCTCAATATTCCCGCCGACCTTGAAACAATAATTTTTAAGGCCATGGCTAAACAACCAGACGACCGTTATCAATCGATGGGAGAACTGAGAGATGCTCTCGAACATGTCTACCAAGGAATTCCTGGTGATTCGCTAACACGAACAGACATTCCTCGACTAGAAATACCAGCTGTTGAAAAAGTTGAGAGTCCTGAAGTCAATGAGAAAAGTGAATCTAAGCAAGAAGAAGACGGAGCTGCACTGCAGGCCAAAGTCGAACAGCCAAATGTAACTAGTAACGCTCTTTCAAATATAGTGGCGAACAAAAAAGCTGTGCTCATTGCTGTTGGTGCAGTGGCCTTAATTGCCATATCATTTACTCTCAATCAAGGTTTTTCAGGTAGTAAGGGTGACAGTGAAATTGAAAAGCTTCAACTAGACGCGCAAGCAGACTACAACAAAGGCGCTTAAACAAATTCACCTAAAAACGCAGGCAATCGCTATTTGCTTGGCATGATTCAGTACGCCCAAGGTGAGTATGATGAATCGCAAGCAAATCTAGAGACAGCGCGCACTTTATACATTGCCAACGGCAATGACCCCATGCGCGTAGCCGAGTGTGAGGCCTTCATTGGCAGAGCTGAAACGGCCTTGGGTCAATACAAAGATGCAGAGAAAGACCTCAGACACTCTCTAGAATTGCGCACAAAAATGGGCGGCAGCAATAATTATGCAATGGCCGATTCGTTTACCGGTCTAGGGTATTTATACATGCGTCAAGGCAAGTTTCAAGATGCTATCAAAGAATTGAAGAGCGCCCTAGAACTAACCGAAAAGGAACGCGGTCCTGATAGCCAGAGCACAGCCAGCGCATTAAACGACCTCGGTCAAGCTTACCAGCTAGCGGCTAACTTCAAAGCGGCCGAACCACTATACAAGCGTGCTCTCACCATTCGCAAAAACAAGCTCGATGGCAACAGCCCCTTCATTGCCGATAGCTATAACTGCTTAGGGGCGCTTTGCGCCTCTACTGGTCGCTTAGCAGAAGCAAAACTTTACTATGAACAAGCACTGGCCATTCAGCAAAGAACTCTGTTACCTTCAGATCCTCGGCTGGCACAAACTAGACAGCAATACGCTGATCTCATTTTAAAGATGCACCGCCGCTGATACCTAGACTCTAACATTATTCAAAAAAGTCCATCTAATCTAAATGAATAACCCCCGCCAACGAAGGCTGACGGTGCAGACTGATTGAGGCCAAAGCCAAAGTGCGCGTCCAGCTCCTGATGGGGGGTGATTTTGTATTCAGCGCCAACGTGGATGAGATTAATGGGATTTCTATTCGAAGTAAAATAACCACCATACTCAAGAAAAGCGCAAGCTTTACTACCAATACTGCGCGAAACTAAAACATCAGGTTGCCATTGCACACTTTTGCCGTGATTGATAATTAGCAACGACTGCATGCCAGCGATACACCATTTGTCGTTGATAGCATAGAGATATGGCAGGCGCAAAATTCCAGATGTGCCACCAAGGCTCAGGCGACTAGAGCCAGTCGGCGCACTAACAGCGGCAATAACTGCCGCCTTGAGCTTACCCTTAGTGGGCAACTGTTGCTTAATTCCGATTTCAGAGATATCTGTCACAGCAGAAGAGAACTTGCCCTCAGCCTTACTGAGAACATAGTTAGGGACAAAAACCTGAAACTCAGTGGAGCGCGCTAGACCAATTCGCACTTGGGTCTCGGGCAAGTCAAAACCCACTCGACCTCTTCTCAAACCAGAATCAAGACAGCCATTCTCAAGTTGCAGACTGCCCTTCGGCAAAACTATTGGAGAGAACATAAAACTCGGTCGGTTAGTGTCAATGTTATCACTCGGACCAGCAGAGCCAGAAGAACCAGCAGCGATAGCATACGCAGAAGCAAAAAGTAGGAGAAAAACTGCGCTGAAAGCCGAACGCAACAAGCGACAAATAAGAATTGTCATGGCCGCAGCAAAAGACTCAAGTAGGGTTTGCCTTTGTTTCTTTAAGAGGGTCGATTCGAGGCTTGCGGAATGAAGTTGTAAATTTCTGGGAGCGATTAAGCTGCAAAATATCGTTTACTGTGCTTTCAATGGTGGCACATATGGTATCAAGCGGCAAGTCATCGCCATCCTTACCAAATGGTTCTTCAATGTCTTCAGCAATTAACTCAAGACCAATGAGAAAGTATGAGCCTATCAAAATCAAAGGCAAGCTCAACCAATAATTGAACTCAGGTTCGATATACCAAGGTAGGGCCAACAGATTAAGAGCAATACCTTGACGCATAAAGGCGCGATACGACAGAGCCAGGGGGCTATTTTTAATACGCTCGCAGGCACCGCAAATATCCATAAAAGAGCGCAGATGAGTATCGAGCTGAATCATGATAAAGCCGTCGAACAAATCCTCTCTCTTCCACTCTAAAACTTTCTCGTATATCTTTCCCGCTAGATGAACCGGGGCATTGATCTTCACCCCTTCAGGGATATCTCCTAATCCAGGCAAACTGCGACTGGCTTGAGAATCGCGCAAATGATGCTTGAGCGCATAGGCGAAAGAAACTACTAACTCACCTAGCTCAGCCTTATCACCTGGACCTGTCGGCACATAGGTGCGCACTTTCAAGCAAAGATTACGCGAGTCATTTACCAGTTGGCCCCAAAGTTTGCGCCCTTCCCACCAGCGCTCGTAGGCAGTATTGGTACGAAATACCAGCAACAGACCCAAAATGACACTTGTGTACCCAGCCGCACCAGCCTCTTTGAAAAGATGATTGGAAAAGTTCTGAGTAACTACCACATCAACGGCAAAAGAATAAACCGCCATAAAGGCCAAGTACAGCCATACACGCTTGAATACAGGAATTCTATGGAAGCGTGTAAATGGGTAAATCCAAAATGCGAAAGCCTTATAAATCGGCCCCTTAGACGTAGATATCGGAGCAGTAGCAGCTGGGATTCCGGCATAAGAACTGCTGCCACGACTGGCGGCCGAATACTTGTGCGCCTCGCTCTGGGCTACATTCTGAGGTAAATTCTGATAGTCAGGGTCTGAAGGCATGGCACGTTTAGGTCTAAGGTAACGACCGACAATATTAATGCACTCAGCTGAGTTAGTACAAGGCGCTTTTGCGTTAGCATAAGGCCTGTCGGTGAAAGGCAGCAAAACTTGAGGCCTGCCGTTGTTTAGATGGAGCAAATTGCCAAAGTGAAGCAGAGCAGTCCTAGCCACACTTACACGCAGATAATTGAGGCTTTGAGCCAACTTGACGAAGTAGCGAGCGGACGGAAGCAAGTATCGCGGAACGACCAAAATTGGCTAACATACCTTGGCAAGAGTTTAACAAGAGAAACTTTACCGATTGCTATAGCCGGCCATACGGTGGATTTGCTCAAAGCTGAAAGTTTACTCAATTGGCAAGAGGCAGCCTCTGCCGAGAATAATCAGGCACTGCTTAAAATTCTGCAAAAATTTAAAACTAGTCTGCGAGCAATGCTTTGCGCCTCCAGCCACGAACCCGCTTACATAGACGAAGACTCCCACAAATTGCCAGTTCACAACCTTGCCGTGGCAAGTTATTTAAAAGCTAGATATTCAGTTGAAAGTTTTTCTGCTCTATTCGACTTTTGTCAAGACAGACAGGTTTTTGCCCTATCAGTCAACGAACAGAACGGCCTTGTGCGAACGGCTGAAGCAGAAGAAAACTGGGACATGAGCGGTCGGCAGTGGGTGACCGATACCGTGCGCTGCGGCGACATGGAGCGTGCACTCAAACCGTTGGCTTGGCGCCAAGCGATGTTGACGCTGTGTCGCTTTTATGGTCAGAGCGAAGAAGTAGAGGCCATAAAAAAATCTATAGCCAACCCCGAGTTTTATCGCTCTGGTGGTCTGCTTGATGGAGTGGCGCACATTTTTCTGCCAGAGACACTAAAGCGCGACGTCACCTGGTTTAACAACAAACGCCTTGAGTCACACGGCTTGGCTCTTAAAGCCATTTGCGACACAGTGATAGCAGCAGCAAACTGCGAAGACTGTGGCTTTAGCGAAAAAGAAATTGCCGATAACACCGATTTAATTGCCAATACAATAGTCATGGTGGCATCTTATCTAAAGGCAATAAACACCAACGAGACTGGAGAATTTGACTTCAACGCCCCTTCAGCTGGCCCCTGGGAGGAAATCCCCTTCCCCCTTGGCCTGACCTGGGATACAGAAGCGATCCGCAGCGGTTTTGAGAGCCTACAGACATTGTTGTCCCTTACAAGCGCAAAGGCTGATGCCATCTTGAGCAGTATCAGCAAAAATGAATATGGTCAATGGCTCTATTCTCAAAATCAAAAAAACACCCTGGCAGAGCTAATCAAAGCAGCAAGAAGCAAAATACTAGAGCGCCTTTTCAGCTCGCCACTACCTATAGAAAACCCGCACAGGCCCAGTGACTGTTCTCTAGCCTTCATTGCCACCTCTACCATCAAAATGCACGACCATCCCATTGAAGATGTGCGCCTGCAATATCGCCTTTTAGGTGCAATTGAAGAATTGCTAGTGCGCGAGCACGGTATTGTTCGCTACGCCCCTTTTGATTTACCCCTTGCCAGTGGTCAATCTGAACTGGCTTTCGATAGTTACCTAGCTGACAACTACTGGCTTCTACCAG
>LNEX01000212.1 GCA_001464165.1 bacterium Ga0077546 | reverse complement strand
GCAACCTGTGCAGTGCACCATCATAGCTATGGGACAAAGTGTCATAGTTCGCTCCTTGGGGTTTTCCTCTATAACTTTGCAGTTGAATTCTCAATGCAATTCTTAGTGGAATCTTGCAATGGTTTCCTTATTGCTCAAGATACTATGGTTGCTTCTCCTGTGAAGCGGCACAATGCCATAGAACTCCGCTATGTCTTCGAGGCGGGGTGTTTTTGCTCTTCAGTTTCGGGATTTATCGGACCGATTTTGTATTAAATGCCAGATGTAAGACTAGCGCCCTTCTCTGATGATGCGTTCCCAAATGCGATCTATTGCCTGGCGCAGCTCAGGTGAGACTTGTGTTCGTTGCCAATCTAGGTATTCTTTGGCTGGGCTACCCATTATCAAAATGTCTTGCTCTGCCATCTTTCTTACAATTGGGTCAGGATCTAATAATTTAGTTGATTGACAGATGGGGCGCATGCCTTCTTGCAAATTCGATTCATGCTTTATATCGCTCACTGCACCTTGGACGTCAGTGATTATAGTGACACTAAGGGTGCCTGAATTACCCCCTTGGGGAACAACATTGAGTTTGCCTGTGGCATTGGTAGCAGCGCCGGTTCTTCCGAAAGAGATAGAATTTGCTTCATTCTCGAACTTGAACATGCCATCCTGATATAACTCTTTAACAAGAACCAAAGCAGCTTTGACGGCTTGCATTGCTTTCTTTTCTGATTGTATGCGGGGAAGTTTCGCAATTAGAAACTGTTTGTACCGCTCTTTATTTGTGTCAGTGATTAAGGTGAGTTCTTTAGCCTCTTTGCTAATCACGAAAATATTGTTGTTGCCTAGTGGCTGCGGCGGTTCCATCGCTACTGGCCATTGAGGAAATCTAAGAACATAGAATACAGAAGTGGGAAACAAGCTTTTAAGGGCATCACTCTCAATATAGTTGACGCTTCCGCGGGCAAGTATGGGCCTCTCTTTAGAAAGCTTGAGGGTCTGTAGATATTTCTCGATTTGTAATCGAGGGTCGACCGTAAACTTCAGTTGGGCCAAGTGGTCTTTTTCGCTCTGCGACGGCACAGAGCGAGGCAGTTCGTCTTTTATCTGAGGCGGTCTACCCTTTGAGGTTTTACTGGCGGAGATTTTTTCGGGGTAGGCGACACCAGTGCCTGTCGCATAGGCTTCTGATGATTGAGCGGGGGCACTTCCCTGCGGCATAGATTGAGGCTGGGCAAAGCTAGTCTGTGGGGTTGCCCAGTAGTTCAAGGTGACTAGTATGCCTGGAATTAGCCTGCGAAGAACTTTCATATGACACCTCCACTAGATTTTAGTCAGCAGCTGGTGGGTCAACAATGGCACCAACAAAGAGAATAGCGTCGGTTTTGTCGTCACGAATAGCAACCACAAATGGGCGATCGCAAACCATCTCAAATGGCGGTTTTGGATTCATTGGTGCGCTGGTGACGCTCATTTCAACTGCTGTAGCGGCAGCGGCTTCTGTGCCCTTCTCGTTGACTTCTAAAAATGTTTTGTGTAGCACGCGTGTAATCATGGCATTTTGCTCGATCATTTTTTTGAAGTCAGCACAGCTGTCATCAAATGCGCAGGGCATTCCTGCGGCCTTGAGCACTTCACTCAATTCGGTTTTATATTCAACTTTGAAGCGCGGCAGTCCTAAGTGACCTTCTTCTTTTCTGAAGCTGTTGTTCCATTCTTTCCAGTTCTCACTAGTGAGATTGCTTATAAATGCTGTGATGTTTGTCTTCTTGTCTGGGAGGAAGATGCACATCTGTAGCCTCTTGTCTTTATATGGAAGCATGACGGCTTGGAAGTTGTCACCAGCAAAGTAGGACATTTTTGCTGAGCGATTCATCATCTCAACGGTTTTCTTGCTGCCACTGGCTACCTTGAACTCTGTTGGTTGTGTTTCGTCTTTTTTGAATTCATCAAGCCAGACACCTTTGAAATAGACTGCATTGACTAGATAGAGAATGGCGTCTGGTGCTATTTTATCGAGAATGCTTGGAATTTTTGATTTAGTGTTGTCCTTTACCCAGTTATTGATTTTACTCAAGCTAGTGAGGTCAGCAAAATCTAGTGTTTCTAGTTTGGCACCATAAAACTTTTGATTGAGGTCCATGAAAGATTTGTTGAAGACAAAGTTTCTATTGGCAAACATGGCGTTGGCAACTGTCAATTCGCTTGCCGGATTGACGTGCATTAGGCTCTTGTAAAGACTTGCGTTTTGCTGATTGACGGCTTCGTCGCTGAGGCCAGCATAGCCTAAAACGCTTTGCATTTCGCTCTTGGTTTTGCCGCCGGCACCGTTGTATGCCATAGAAAGAGCTGTGCTTACACTGTAAGGTGAAATCACTACGTTGCTATCTGGCTTTTTGGCTGCCAGCTTAAAAAAAGTAGTGGCAAATTTTTCTGACACTTTGATGTTCACCGGTTCTTCTTTACTTTCTGATTGATCAGTTGACGCGCATGCGACAACAAACATAGACATTAGAGAAAGTGCTGCAGCTGTGCTGCCATACAAGATAGAGCGCAATGTGTAGCCTCGCCAAGAGTGAAACGGGGTTTAGCATAGCACAACAATTTATTCCTCTTTATTCTTCGACCATTTATGGTTGTTCAAAGTCACATGCTCGTAGGCTTCTCTCGACAAGAGGTCGCTTCTCTGGCTCCTTATCAAGTCTTGAGCAGTCGTCAATTATTGCCCTGAACCATGATTTTTTGGAAGTTTGCAACGATCGGCTGATAGAATGGTGGTTCTTCTGACAACGGAGGAAGCCACTTACGCTTTATGAGAATTACTTCTAAGTCTAGCCTCTGGGCGAGTCTAGTGGCATTGATTGCTGCTGCTTTTGTTGCTTTTGTCATTAATACTCGTAAGGTCGAAGCCGAAGGTAGAGTGGCTTATAACTGTGTAGACTTTGTGGAGTTTAATGACCCCATTGGCTTGCGGTTTAAGTATCCTCGCTCATGGAAAGCTCAGGTTCACCCCGACAAGGACAATCTAGTTAAGATTACCGGTAAGACCGCCAGCGGAACTGACGCCGAGATTGTTGTTTCTGTGGCGGATGCACCTCTTGGTTTAACTGCTCAGCAATTTTCTAAGATTTTGGATGAAACCTATTACTCTAAGTTGCCTGGGGTAAAGAAGACTATTATCGGTGACGTTTTGGTTGGAAAATGTTCTCGACTGAAAGGTTACTCTCAGACTGTGGTTTTCGCCACTAACGGCTATGTCTTAGGACAGGAATATTTGATTTTACCGGCCAAGGGAAAGATTATTTCCTTTGTACTTGGTGCCCAACCTTGGGAGCTTGAGTCTGCTCAAGCGGTCTGGAAGAATTGTCTCACTACAATTGATGTAACTAGTGCACTATGTGAGCCAGTTTCACAGCAGGATGCCTTAGCTCTGCAACCACGTACGGCAGAGTTTTTGCGCTCTTCTGGTTTAGTTTCTTGCGCCTTACCTCTGGTGCGGGTGCGCAAGCCAGTAGCTAAAGATTCTCTGAGTGAAAAAATAAGGGCAGTACTGCCCCGTAGAGAAGAAGAGCGATTTCTGGAGATTCCTTGGCAGTCAGATCTTTTGGCTGCTCGCGCTAGAGCTCAAGAGTTAGGCAAACCGCTATTCATCTGGATAATGGATGGTAATGTGCTTGGCGCTACCTGAGGGAACGGTCACTTGAGCCGTGTGCTCTTGAATCACCAGGAAGTAGTTGACTTCATCAAGAAAAACTTTGTGCCTGTTAGTGCTTCTTTTCGGCACAGTCTAAGTGGTTTGAGCCGATAGCTCAACGGGCTATGAGGCAGTTTGCTCCTCCTGGTTTTTGGAATGAATTTAAAACCTATCAAGGAATGTATGTGGTTGGAGCAAACGGTGTTGTTTATGACTACAAAGTTGGCTTACCTTATGATCCCAGATATTTTCTTGACACTTTAGCAAAAGCACTCTCTGCATCTACTAAAGCATCCTTGTCTAAGAGTGCGCGGCTCAATACTCGCTTGGCTAACGACAGAAGCTCCTTATCGGTTGATCCATCGACTTCGGTTGTGCGCGTTTACAGTCGCATTCTGCCCTTGCCAGCAAGCTCCACAGTATCTGAGCGCAGTGTTGGTCGCGATCATATGTGGATTATGCGCAGAGAAGTCGAGGAAATTTTTGCTAAAAGTAGGGGTTCAGAAATATTCGATTTGCCCAAATCATTAGTCGCTAGAATGGTACGTTTTCATTTGCTTAATCACGTGGGAAACATTATGCCCGCATTTTCCGAAAAACAAGTAAAGCGAGCTGTTTTTAAGGCAAAAAAAAGTTCAGAGGGTAAGCTCTTGACCTATTCATTTACTGGTGATTACTTCAGTTATGCTCCTCCTCGTTCTGATGACGGGGGGGAGGGGGCGATGGAAGGTACAATTGCAGGTGAGTTTGATCTAGATAAGAAGTCCAAAATGGTCGTGCGTTTCCGTGCCTATGGAGAGGCCTTGTCGCTCGGTCGTAATGATTCCTTGATAAAAACTCGAAAGTACCCGGTTTCAATTGCCATGGTCGAAGCGAATGATCCAATCGGTCGGTCAGTGATACCGTTTTGGGCAAATATTCCGATGTTTGCTCCGACATATGCTAATCCTGAAATAATCCATTGAGAGTTTTAGGCTCGCACTTTCAGGCACGCTTAGATCACATTGGTGTTAAGTTTCAAATGGCATTAGGCGGATCAACAATGGCGCCCATAAACAATATGGCACCGGTCTGCTGATCGCGAATGGCGATGACAAAGGGGCGGTCACAGACCATATTAAATGGTGGTGTTGGGTTGAAGGCTGCACCGCGAGGCATCATTTCAACCGCTGTTGCCGCTGCTGCCTCGGTGCCTCTTTCGTTGACTTCCAGATAGGTTTTATGAAGTACCCGTGAAATGAATACATCTTGATCGATCATTTTCTTGAATTCGGCACAATCCTCATTAAAGGCGCAGGGCATACCGGCTTGGTTGAGGAGCTTGCTCAGTTCACTCTTATATTCAACCTTGAAGCGCGGTAAGGCTAGATGGCCTTGCTTATTGCTAAATTTACTTATCCATTGTTGCCAGTTCTGTTCGTTAAATCGGGCAATTAGAGTGGCAATATTTGATTTTTCGCTGGGTAGGAAGACGCACATTTGCAGCCGATTGTCTTTGTATGGCAGTATCACAGCCTGAAAATTGTCACCTTGTAAGTGCAGCATTTTGGCAGAGCGATTCATCATTTGCACCGACTTTTTCGAGCCGTTATCTAGTTTGAAATCAGCTGGCTGTGTTGCACTCTTCTTGAATTCATTGAGCCAAGTGCCTTTGAAATAGACGGCATTGACTAAATACAAGATGGCATCTTTAGGTAATTTGTCTAGAATTGTCGGAATCTTGCCCTGTGTGTTTTCTTTGACCCAGTCATTAATCCTGTTGATAGCAGAACTATTGGCAGTGGCAAAATTGAGCGTTTCTAGCTTGGCACCGTAATATTTTTGGTTGGTATTGATAAAGTTCTGCTTGAAGACAACGTTTGCTTTGGCAAAGAGGGCATTGGCAATTGCTAATTCACTGAGCGGATTGACTTGCATTAGGCTTCTATAGAGGTTGGCGTTTTGCTTGTTGACTGCCTCGTCGCTCAGGCCTTCGAATCCAAGTACCTGCTGCATCTCGCTTTTAGTTCTACCAATGGCCCCGTTGTAGGTCATCGAAAGGGCTGTGCTTATGCTGTATGGTGATATGACAACGTTTTTATCAGTTTCTTTTGCTGCCAATTTGAAGAAATTAGTGGCGAATTTCGCTGACACTTTTTCAGTGATTTTTTCAGGCACTAGTTCACTTGCTGGATCGGCTTTACTACCTGATTCAGCTCTACTACCAGATTGTTCTTTGGCCGCAGATGCAACCGCAAAGGTTGACATCACAGATAGTGCTACCGCTGTACAGCTATACAATATTGTGCGCAATGGGGAGCCTCGTCGGAAGTTAAGCGGCGCTAGCATAACAAGGGGACTAGCTCTGGTCAACAATTGATTTGCTGCTTTGGCTTGGGTGCTTTCAGCGATTTTGTTGTGCTTCAATTGCAGCCTTGCGATCTCTGGCCGCCAGTTCTGGTTTGCCTAGCTTTTCGTAGGCGTTGGCTCTGGCTCTGTATGACTCCGCAGTTGGGTCAACTTCATGTTTGATGGCCAGGTTATAGTCGTCTAGTGCTTTCTTGTAATGCCCTAGAGCAAATTGACAATCGCCTCTTTTTTTGTAGGCATCTTCAGAATCATCGTCTAGTTCGATAATTTTTGAATAGTCTGCAATAGCGTGGGCATAGTCGCGAATGGCAAAATAGAGGTTGGCGCGGTCGAACAGAGTCTGGTCTAAATTCCAATCGACATGACCACCTTTGTTTGGCGGAATTTCAATTACTTGAGTAAGGTCAGCTATGGCTTTCTCTCGTTGGGCTGTATCTCTGTATAGCCTAGA
>LNEX01000211.1 GCA_001464165.1 bacterium Ga0077546 | reverse complement strand
GTATTTGCTGCATCGTCAGCTGTTTGTTGAAAGGATCATTCTTGTATTTCGCTTTTAGGGCTGCTTGCTTGTCTTTGGTGATGCCATATTGATTGAGCATTGTGTCTACTTGGAGGTCAACTTTTTTCTCTGCTTGACGGGCGAGACTTTGATCTCTTTTTGCTAGCGCGGTTTTGCCGAGTGCTTCATAAGCCTTGGCTCTAGACAAATAAGTTTGGGGCAGATCGGGATAGCCAGATATGTACATTGAATAATTGTCAATTGCCTTGTTGTATTGGTGCAATTTCGCATAGATATCACCCATGGTTAAATATGGCGGAATGTAGGTCGATTCAAGGCGAAGTGCTTGCTCACATTGACTCAAGGCTTCTTGGAAATGACCAAGCTCCATCTGGGCAATGCCATCTTCATAGTAGGCTTCTGGTAGTCGAGGATTGAGAACAATGGCTTTTTGAAAATTCTTGCTTGCTTCTTGCCACTGTTTGGCCCTGCTTAACTTGCGACCGTGCTCTATCTCTTTCATGGCATCGCCGGGGGCGTTGTTTGTAGGCGCGCAGAGAGCTGAATTGCTAGGTGCTTGTGCAATGAAGCAAAGTAAGCAAATCGTCAGGAGTGAAGAGGGTAGTCTCATGTTCTGATTATACAGGACCGACAATTTACCATTTGTGCTTGGTTTTGGTTGCTTCAGAGGCTTGGTTTTTATTAGCAGTCATCAGGGCATGTTATTTACTAAGTAGTTGGCCGGGCTTGTCAGCAAGGAAGCTTATGCGTATTGAATTTGTCATATTGCTAGCTCTTTTCGCATGGCTAGCCCAAGTTCTTCCGGCTTTAGCTGGACCAGCTCATTCCGATCTTCCGGATAGTCCCACGATCACCTTATGTGGTGCTGCCCAGGCAAGAAGAATAGGTCTAAAAGATAAGAAGTGCTTCGTCGTTATTCAGAACAAGACAAAGGCCGCTATGCATATTTGGGCAGAAGATTGCTCTTGGGGCTGGTCCAATATTTCGTTTGAAATTAAAGCTGGAAATAGAGTTCTGCCGATCAAGCGAAACGAGATCAACTGGAAGCGTAACTTTCCGATGCCACTTAAGCTTTTGCCCGGCGACATTTGTGTGCGAGAAATAAATTTAGAAGACCGCACTTGGTCGTGGAACAAAGTCGTTGATTTTTGCAAAGAGAATAAGCATGCTAGCATCTCTACCAAGCTTGAGATTGAAAACGATTCGTCAGCAAAGGCTGAGCATGTGTGGACGGGTGCTGTAGACTCAAGTACGTCTTGTGAATTGTACTAGCTAAGAATTGTACTAGTTAATAGCTACTTCCCACTGCTCTAGCTCACTGCGGTTAATCAGACCGCGGCGAAATGCAATATTTAGCGCCCGGCAGCGGTGATTGTATTCATCTTCTTCAGCAGCGCCCTTGAGGGCGATACCAAGCTTGCCGTATAAGCATTTAAGTCGTGCTTGCACCGCTTTGTCTGTAATGTATAGGCGCCTGGCAATGGCTTTGTCTGTGAAGCCCATAGCAATGCAGCCAAGCACCTCAAATTCCGATTCGGTTAGGGCGGTGGCACTACTCTCACTGCGGCGAATAATGCGCTGAATGCGAGGATGTATCCAGCAGTCTCCACCAAGAACAGCATTGGCGGCATCAACCACTTGCTGATCTGTCGAGTCTTTAAGCACGTAGCCAAAGGCACCATCAGGTGGTGCTATTTTCCAAAGTTTGCGGACAAAGACTTCATCAGAATGATTTGACAGCATGATCAAGCCTGCTTTTGGATGACTCGACATAATGCTTTCAGCTGCTTTTATTCCTGACAGTATTGGCATTTCGATATCGAGAAATACCAAGTTCGGATTTTTTAAATTGACCAAATCAATGGCTTCTTGACCATTGGTGGCCTCTAGCACATTCGTGTCTTGACCTAGATTCGCTTTGAGTAAATCTCTTAGCCATCCTCGTTCGCGTTCTTGGTCATCGGCAATGACGATGGTCATTTGTTGCACCTAATTGCGAGACTACACCAAATCTCGGCGTTATACCCATTCTGATAATTATCGCTGCCTTCATTGTAGCCGGTTTAAAACTTGACGACAGACAGCTTTTAAAGTCGAAAAGACCCCACTGCCTTGAGAAGCTATGGCTTCAAAGCTTGGTACATCGAATAGATTACATTTCTTCTCCATTCTATCAATTGCCATCGCTGTCGACAGGTCTCGTTTGTTGTATTGAAGTACTAGGGGCATCTTGTCTATAGTCAGACCATAGGCTGCCAGATTTTCTAGCATATTTACCTGTGATTCAATATTCTCTTGCTCTTTCATTACATCTGAGTCTGCTACAAAAATTATGCCATCGACACCGTTTAGAATTAGTTTTCGGCTGGCGTTGTATTCCACTTGACCAGGCACCGTATATAGTGAAAGTTTGACGTCAAAGTCTTTTACTTTGCCCAGGTCTAGGGCCATAAAATCAAAGAAGAGAGTGCGCTCTGTTTCTGTTGCTAGGCTGATTAAGTCACCTCGTGTGATTGGTGAGAGTTGGCTGTAGATATATTTGAGGTTAGTCGTTTTTCCTCCCAAACCGGTACCGTAGTAGACAATCTTTATATTGATCTCTTTCGTTTGTAAATTGATTATTGACATTGTCATTCCCATCGATAATTTGCCTCTGCTGTTGGTATCTTTCCAAACATTGCAGTGCTCAGTAATCATGGGATGCTCAATTGGTGCCTAGTGATCACCCTAATTAGATCTGATGGAGTACCTTTATAGTTAAAAGGGTTCCACTTTGATAAGAGATTGAATTTTGCCATGTGGCTGTGCCGGCAATCGTTTCGGCTCGCTCTTTGATCAGTTTTGTTGCTGGCTGAAACCAACCCCATCGTCTTCTATACAGATAACTAGCGAGTCTTGTTCAGGTTCGATCAGCACCAAGACAGTTTTCGCTTCTGAATGCTTTTCTATATTGTTGAGCGCTTCTTGAACTATTCTGTAGACTGCCAGCTTTTGGGGTATTTCTAGCTTGATGTTTGCCGCGCTAGGCCCGACCACGAAGTTCGGTTTAATTAGAGTCGCTCTATTGAATTTGTTTACTAACAGTTTGATCATTGAAACCAAGTTGAGATGCTCTAATTGCCGGGGATAAGTTTCGCTGATAACGGTATCAACTAGTTTCTTGGCAGCGGCAATGCTAGTCTTTGCCGCTCTACCGGCGCTGCAATTTGCTAGTTCGATCGCTAAAGCTTCGACTTGGGCGAAGTCCGGGGATACTAGTCTTTCGATTTCAGACAAAAGCCTCTTGCGCTCGAGGGCAATAGTCATCGGCTCTGACAAGTTCGAGTTTTGTTCTAGCATGTCTGTCCATTCACTTTGAGCCAGTGCCATAATTTGCTCAAGTTCGTTCAGTCTGATTTTGCTTAGTTGGTCAATTTGATCACTTATACAAGTGTGTTCGAGTGACGCGCTAAAAGATGCAGATTTAGAATCGCAAGCCGTTAGTACAAGGAAGTTATTTGATTTGTCCTTGCTCCAGGTTGTAAACTGCAATTCTGCACCGGCTAAGCTGCACCAAGCGAAGAAGGCGTCAAGCTCTTGTTCTGGCATAGAATGAAGAAGCATTTTGGCAATTGAGTGGTTTTTGCTTGCAGTTCCTAAGCCCAGGCGAATTGTGCCATTGGCATACTGATAGCGCACCAGTAAATTGAGGTCCTCACCACTCTCTGCAAAGTATTTTAATACTAGTTGCAGGGCGCGATAAACCGCTAGCTGCTGTAGCTCCGATAGGCCGCACGTTTCATTCTCTTCCCGGAAATTAATCGATGTTCTATAGTGCCTTGAGTATCTCTGGCACAAATTTTGAACGGCTGAGCTCAGGCCAAGTTCTTCAAGATCGACTGGATGTAGTTCTGCCAATAGGTCGCGTAGAGTTTGATTGAGGCCGTGCAGTGCCAAGACGATTGCCGCCGTCTCTGTTTTCTCTTCTGCTGATTGCAGCGTGCGCACCAGGCGACTTAAATGAGGTAAGACTTCATCATGAAGTTCTTTGGCCACTCGGCGGCGCTCTTGTTCGACCAGCTTGAATTCCATTTCGAATTTGAGAGCACGGGCTTTATCTGACCAAGTCTGGGCACGCGTCAGTATGTTCGCGCTCAGTGCAGTCAAACCAGGTTGGTTGACTGTTTCTATGTTCCTTGTAATTGTCAGTGCTGCTGTTGGAGTTAAGTTAAGCAAAACAGATGACCTCACCCCGCTCTCTTCACCTAGCTTTCTTCACCGTAGCACCCTGGCTAGCAGCTGTGTGCTACTTGTACTAATCAATGTGTCTAAGGTGTAGCAATTGTCCTGATTGTCTTACAAAGGCCCTACTTTTGTAACCGAGAGGTCGCCTAAAGCTTTATTGGGGATTACCCTAGTCGTGACTTCTTTTGAACAGGCCAGTTTAGACCAGACATTGTTAAGTTGTTTGCGGCTTCTTGGGTTGGCGGGATATGTCCCTGCTGCATCTGGGTACAAAAGATTGTTTGTCGTGGTGATTAAGTGCTTGAGCCACCTTTTATCAATCAATTGAAGGGCTGTAAGAATGTCTTGTTAGTCGGAGCGGGTGGCGGCTTCGACATATTCATGGGTTTGCCGCTGTTTTTTGCCTTGCTTGAAGCCGGCATCAACGTGCATCTAGCCAATCTTTCTTTTTCTTTTCGCCGCGGTGAAATATCAGGTAAAAGACTTAGCGAGAATGTAGTTGAAGTAACTGCTGGGTCGAAAGGCAATGAGTAGTATTTTCCTGAAGGCTACTTGGCTCAGTGGCTTAGCCGCAAGCGCTTAGATAGACCAATTTATTGCATCCGACCGACCTCGGTACCAGAGCTTGTGCAAAGTTATGAGATTTTGCAGCAACATCTGCAGTTTGACATGATGGTGCTTATGGATGGTGGCGTTGATTCGTTGATGCGCGGTGACGAGTCGAGTATTGGTACGCCGGTTGAAGATGTGATGAGCTTGGCTGCTTCACTGCAAATAGATACACCGAGCCAATTGATATGCTTAGGGCTTGGGGCTGAAACCGATCTTTGTCACCTCTATGCACTAGAAACGGTGGCACACTTAATCAAGTCTAAGGCATTTCTTGGTGGGCTAATGCTTAGCCCTGATATGCCCGAAGTGCAGAAATTTACAGAGGCCACTGAGTATGTCTTCCTTGAGATGCGTGGCTATGAAAGTGTCATTTGCAGCTCTATTCTTTCTGCTTTTGAAGGACATTTTGGCGATTACCACCGCACCCGCAGAACAATTGGCACCGAACTGTGGATTAGTCCGTTGATGCTTCTCTACATGGCTTTTGATGTCTCTAAGGTGGCTGCCAACATTCTCTATTTCGATGATCTAGCTGCTTGCGAAACTCTTACTCAGGTGCGCACTGTGATTGGCGAGTTTCGCACCAAAACAGCAAGGCGCAAGACCCCATCTTTTCCGCTTAGATAGATTCTTAAAAGCTATGGTGGACCCAACTGTTTTTGCAAATCTAACATTGGTTGTTGACTGGCTCTGATCAGCCCTTCTTGCGGTCGGTCAAGATCTGCTACAAGTAGCATAACTAGTGAAAATGTCACTATTAAGACTATAGTTTCTACCCAGCTTCTGTTACCAGAGAGGCCAAAGTAAAAGCCCACGCTTGCCATGGCGAGTGCCGAGACGGCAAAAAGTACGAGCCAAACTGAAAGAGGAACGCGAGAGTGCAGGCCCAGGGTTATTCGCTTGGCGTGCATATCGATTACTTCATTTAGAGAGCTGATGTAAAGCCCCGATATTGGCGTTGGGCGCTCTTTCCCGAGCTTTGCTGCGCTAGACCAGAGTTCACTTTGTAATTGCTCTGACCGTGAAACAACTTGTTCAAATTCGGCTGCTCGTCGGACACCATGGGCGCGTAGCTGTACATACTCTCGCAGTAGTTTTCTTGCTTGCTCTTTGGCTGGGCTGTCAAAAAAATCGGCCCGTAAGTAAGTGGTGCTAATGGCATTGGCTTCATCCAAAACTGCCTCGCGTCTGTCGTCGAAGCGATTGATTGCGACATTAAAAGTAAAGCCGAGCATGAAGGCAAGCAGGCCAAGAATTGACGCCACTACTGTACCAAGTGGAGCGTCAGGCTCTTTCGGGTCTTTCTTGCGGCGATGCGCGCCGACCCTGTAGCCACATTCGGTCCAAAAGAGAGCGAGTAAAAGTACGGTGGTGAAAAATGCCCAGAGGGGCAAACTGTCGAATGGGTGCATCAACAAGACTCTTTGAGCAATAGAAAGCCATGAGCAATTGCAATTGCTATACCCATTAATATCTCGGTCATTACAGAAACGGCCGAATCTCCTGAAAATCAACCCTTAAGAGGGTTATGCTTGGGATCGGCCGTTTGAGAAGCTTTTATTGGTTTCTTTAACCATTTTTCTTTTCATTTATTCTTTAGACGTCCTTTTCTCTTGCACTATTATTCTAGTACTACGGCCCTCTGTCACCATCATTCCGAGTAATGATCTATTTTTGCTAAAGAATCAGACTTAGGGTCGATGCAAAATGGAGGAAGCCTTAACAAACTATTGCCTTTTTTCAAAAAGAAGGTAATGTAGAGGCATGAGACATTAACTGACTACCAATGGTCTGCGACTTCTTGCCCTATGGGCTCGGCGCACGCTGTTGGTTTTTTTGTGCCCAATTTCACATGAGATGGGGCATATTTCGTTTTTGAGCAAGTTGATTTTGCTTTTAAGAGAGCATCTTGTCTCATAGTAAAGAACAGATTGGCGATTCAAATCGCCCAAGAGGAACAGATGAACGCACACATAAGTGAACTAAACATGGACGTCGATGTAGATGTTGGTTTGGAGGAAAATTCGGCAGAGGAGAAGTTGCAAGGTACCGGCGATGAAGCGATCACTCAAGGCTCGCTTTGGCTTGCCATCTGGACGCTGTCGTGGCCACTGTTCTTAAACATGGTGACGATTGCTTTTGCCAGTTTTGCTGATATTTGGGTGGCGGGAAAACTTGGCTCTGAAGCTCAAGCTGCTGTTGGTGTCAGTGGGCAAATATCAATATTTATGATACTGCTAGCAGTGGCTCTATCGTCAGGTACGAACGCGCTCGTTAGTCGCTTCTGGGGTGAAGGCGATAAAGAGAAGACCATTATTGCTGCTCGGCAAGCGCTTCTATTCTCTGTCTTGTTCGGTGTTTGCTCTGCAGGCCTCGGACTGATTTTGTGTCGGCCACTTTTGCAATTGCTTGGTGCTTCGCCTGCAGTAGAAAAGCTTGGTTGGGACTATTTGAAATTTGTGGGTAAGCAATTCTATTTTTCGGGCGCGTGGCAATACTAGAGTGCCGATGATAGTTATGATGCTCATTACAGCTCAAGTTATTGCCTTAGATTATCTATTGTGCATTAAGCCATTTCACTTAGGTGTGGCTGGAATTGGTATGTCTTGGGGTATTGCCAGCATTCTTGGCTTAACTCTATCTCTCGTTCTATTGAAGCGCTCGGATTTAGGTGAGTGCTTGAATTTGAGAAAGATGATCAGTGAAGCATCTGTAGATTGGTTCAAGCGATTGATGAAAATTGGCATTCCAGCCTGCGTGCAAGATTTAGCTTGGGTGGGCGGCAACGGCGTACTCTTAGTGATATTTGCCCACACCATGTATCCGACAGCAACTGAAGCTGCTTGGGGGATAGGTTGGCGCCTCGAAGAGATGCTTGGTGGTTTTCCTGTCTATGCTTTGAGTATGGCTGTGGCCACAATCGTTGGTCAGAACCTCGGTGCTAAACAGCCAGAAAGAGCTGCGCTAGCTGGTTGGCAGGTCGCCTTAGTTGGCGCAGGGCTGAATGGTATCATTGCCTTGGTGCTCTTCTTTGGTGCCAGGCAGTTGGCCGGGGCAATGACTAGCGATCCGCTGGTGCTCGAGTATACAGTGCAGTATCTTCAGGTAGTGGGACTAGCTCAGCCGTTTGTGGCTATATGGCTGATCTTGATGGGGGCGATGAATGGTGCGGGCTATACTAAGTGGCCGATGTGGGCATCAGTCATTTGCTTGGCCGTGATTCGTTTGCCTTTAGCCTGGTTGCTCACTATTACTTTTGGCATGGGGCCGATTGGCTGCTGGTATGCTGTGGCTATTCCTGCTGTGCTGTTGGGGCTGCTCATGCTCTGGCAGTTCAAAGTTGGTGCTTGGAAGTTGCAGCAAGTGTAACTAGCTTTAGGTGGAATAAAATTAGCGCCGAGGCTTGACAAGATCGGGCTTTGGTACTACATTTGACGAGTCAGAAACTTATTCTGACTCGTCCGCCACTTACCAACGAAAATAAACACGGTCTGACCGTCAATCATAGTAGCTTTGTATTCAGTGCTTTGCTCTGTCTACACGCTGGCACTTACGTCTTCATTTGAAGCCGTGGTGTTAGTGCCCGGCAATTGTGTTGCGGTCACTATTGCCATGCTTTGCAGTACTTTGATGTTCTGCGTAGGGCCTGCTAGTCAGGCCTTACCTTGACCGTAATTGTACTGTCTTGCCTGGTTAGATTCGCCTAGCTTGGCTTTGCCACCGGCATTGTCTAACGCTTGGTGGATAGCTTTGCCATGGGCATTGGGCCACCGCATCTACTACCATAAATATTACTACCGCTCTTACTACTAGCCTGCTGAGCGCTATGGTATGCCATTGGCTTTGCGCTCTTGTGCAAGGTTTGATGGTATGCCATCGTGCGAAAGCAATTGAGGATATTGCAATGCAAATTATTAACGATGAACTAACTCAAATTAAAGAGACTCGGCGCAGCCCTCTTGTTGGTCCGGTTTATAGCATGAATAAAAGTAAGAACAAGCTGGCTGGAGGTCCTATACCTAAAGGAATTAAGGCTACGGTTGCTGTCATTACAGTAACTGCCTCGCTTATTGGTGCGGCTACTACGATCTCTAGCTTCGCTCACTCTGTGGCGCCCCGTTTAGCGCCAGCCCCTATCTTTGGTGCAAGTGCCCAAGTTGACCCTGATTACATGGCACCACTGGCTGCCCTTGGTGCTGATGGTCGACCACTAGGTCAGTGTCCACTCAGCCATACAACAATGGATGCAAAATTGAGTGGCTATGTCGCAAGAGTGAATGTCACTCAGGTTTTCACAAATCCTTATAAAGAGCGAATAGAAGCTGTATACAGCTTCCCGCTTTCTGATGATAGTGCAGTGGATGATATGACTATTAAGATCGGCGAGCGTACTATTAAGGGTGAAATTAAGACAAGAGAGGCGGCAAGACAAATCTATGATAATGCTAGAAATACTGGACACACTGCCGCTCTACTAAATCAAGAACGCACCAATATTTTTACGCAACACGTGGCCAATATAGACCCAGGCAAGTCGATTGTGGTGCAGCTTTCTTATGTTGAGCTGCTCAAATTTGAGGACGGAAAGTATACATTTGCTATGCCAACGACTATTGGTCCTCGCTTTTTCCCAAATAGTGCGGGCGATAGCGACACTTCTTCTGCCGTTAGTTCATCTAGTGCTCTTTCACAAGTCCTTTCTGGAAGTGGTTTGGCGGTTAACTCAGAATCAAATCCCAAAGGTCGCATAGAACCAACCATTGCTACTCAAAATCTTTCTATTAATGTTGACGTAAATGCTGGTATGCCAATTAAGAATGTTAGCTCGAAGCTTTTTCCAATTATGGTAGATAAGCAGAGTGCTAGTCATTCTGTTGTGTCATTGCAAAAATCACAGAACTATCCAAACAAAGATTTTGTGATGACCTACGAGTTAGAAAATCCTGGTGCTCTTAAGAGCGGCTATCTCACTTATCGCGATGATACTGCAAAAGACCAAGATGGCTACGCTACTTTTATGCTGCTCCCTCCAGCTAAAGTAACGGCCACTACTGCTGCGCCTAAAGAGATGATTTTCTTGATTGACTGCAGTGGCTCGCAGAGTGGTCGCCCTATTGAGAAAGCCAAGGAGGCTTTGCACTATATCGTCAATCATATGAACTCTCAAGATACCTTCCAAATATTGGCTTTTAATGATCAAGTAGAGACTTTATCTGAACGGCCAATTAGGGCCGGAATGGTAGAAAAGTTACAGGCTCATAGTTTTATTAGTCGGCTCAATGCTACTGGAGGTACCTGGATGGCTCCAGCGGTTGAGCGCGTCTTGAGGCAGGAGAGCAAATCCGGTGATGATCTCAAACGCCTGCGCATAGTCACTTTTATGACCGATGGTTATGTCGGAAACGATATTGAGATCATGAGTCTAGTGCAAAAAGAGCGGAGAGACTCACGCTGGTTCGCCTTTGGCACCGGTGACAGTGTCAATCGTAGCTTAATTGATAGTGTTTCAAGGCTAGGGGGTGGTGAGTCTGACTACGTATTGCTCGATAGTTCCGCTGAAGAGGTCGGCAAAAAATTCTACTCGCGCATTTCTAGCCCCGCTCTCACTGATGTTAAATTAAAAGCCGAAGGCATAGAGCTTTATGACGTTTATCCTGCTGTTGTCAGTGATGTTTGGGCGAACAAGCCGCTTTACTTCACAGCTCGTTATCGCGGAGCTGGACAAGGCAAAGTTGTACTCACTGGCTATGCCAATGGTCGTCCTTATAAGCAGACATTGGCCGTTACACTACCCTTGAGAGACACTACCAACAGTGCCATCGAAAAAGTCTGGTCAAGACAAAAAATAGATAGTCTAACTGATCAAGATTTGGTCGGCCTATCTAAGGGACAGGTGAATGGGAGTATTAGAGAGGCTATTACTAAAGTGGCTCTTGATCACAAGTTGATGTCAGATTTTACCTCGTTTGTTGCCGTCGATAGTGCTGTCTATGGCGGTAGGAGCTTGCTCAAGGTGCCAGTGTTCAGTATGGCGGTAGAGGGAATGGATAGCCCCGCTGTTGTGCAGAGTAGCTCCGCACCGTCCACTCAGCCTGTTTTGCAGTACCAACCTGTTTCGCAGTACCAGCCTGTTCTCGTTTCTGATGGGACCGCTCCAATCCTGCAAGGTGCCACCAATGGCATGATTTCACCGCAAGGCAGCGAATCCACTGTCGTGAATGGAGTTAACACTGCCGGTACGGTTAGGGTTAACTATCTAGCTGACCTAGAGGCTCAGGCAAACCTCATTGCTAATGCCATCGAGATTCTTGGTATTGGCTGGGGAAGCTGTACTTTGATTATGTGCCTGCTGCGAGGTAAGTCGGCACACCAAGGAAGAAGGACGAAATTGATTGCCGCAGTTATTGCCATAGCTATTGGCTTAGCTGCTCCGGTGGGCTTAAATTGGTTTCTAAATGAACTTCATAACTCTTGTATATTTAATTAGATAAGGAGCTAAAAATTATTGCAGAGGAGTGGGCGGTGAACAATGACTTTGCCCATTCCTCTGTCATATAATCCATAATTGTTTCTACCGGCTTTGATGTTTCTTATTTTGATGGTGTGCTTGTATGTCTGCTGAGAGCTCTATTGCAATTGCGTTAATGATCGGCGTTGTTGCTGCAATGGCCGTGCCCTTCATCGTAAGTAAGCTCACGGGCGCCAAAAAAACCGCTGACTTCGATGGGGAGTTTGAGCTGCTTTGTTATAGCAAAGCATTGCAGATTAGCATGTATGTGTGTACCGCCTTCTTTGTGTCTTTGGCTGTGCTTGCCTGGCGCTTTCCGGGAAAGACCGACCCTGCTGACATGCCGTGGATAATTACTTTGTTTGTGGCTTTTGCTCTGCTCAGCGCACTAACTTCTGTGTTAATGAGCTATTCGAAAGTCTTTTGGAACGACTCTGAAGTTTCTGGTACCGATTCATTTGGTCGAAGACATACTTTTTCATGGGCAGATTTGTCGGGTCTCGAATACGTTCTATGGGCTCAGTCTCTAAAGATTTGTGCCGCCGATGGTTCGTATATATGGGTCTCTCCGATGATGAGAGGATTCACTGCTTTTGAGAAGAAGCTTGATGCTGAGGCTGGACGACTGCAAATTGTTTGGCTTGATAGTGAATGGCAGCGGCAGATGGATGCTGCTAAGGAAGATTTCCTTGCTGGTCGCTTAGCCGACGCGGAGAAACATCTTTTGTTGGCTGTATCGGAAGGTGAAAATTACCATAGCCAAGATCCGCGTTTGAGTTGTAGCTTGAGCGCACTTGCTGACTTGAAAGTAGAGCTAAAGTGTTTTGAAGAAGCTGAGGAGTTATACCGTCGAGCTCTGGCTTTGGCCGAGGCAATTTTTGGTTCTGATAGTGAGAATCTGTCTTCTCATTTATTTGCCTTGGCTCGGTGTTTGAAAAATCAAGCGAGGTTTGCAGAGGCTGAGGGTCTTTGTCGACGGGCGGTGGCAATTGATGAAAAGCAGCTTGGGCGAGAGCATCCAAATTTAGCCGGAGATCTCTCTAATTTAGCAGAGATGCTTGTTTTACAAGGAAAATTTTCTGAAGCAGAATCACTGTGTATGCAGTCTCATGCAATCGCAGAAAAGGCTTTCGAGCAAAATCATAGGGAAGGCTCCACAGTTCTAGCTATTTCTCTTAACGGCCTAGCAGAACTTTACTTAAAGCAGGGAAATTTCTCTAAGTCAGAGTCTTTCTGCAACGAAGCTATTGCCTTTACTGAAAGAGAACTGGGAAAGAGTTGTCCCTATCTGGTCGTGTTGCTAGGAAACTATGTAGAAGTGCTCCGCCAGACCGGTAGGGGCGCGGAGGCGGAAGAGGTTCAGTTGCGTAAGCTTGCGCTTCAAAATAGCAAGCCTTAGTTTTTCACTTAAGCTAATTTGTGGCATATTGTGGACGGCGGTCTACTTCGAATATTGGCTGTGAGGTTGAAAATGATAACCAAGAGAGTAAGCGACCAGTTTATTACGTTTCCGGTTCATGACGTGGCTGCTGTCACAAACTCGAAGGAGACCTGGAAGGCTTATGAGGGCATCAACGCCCTGTTGAGTGGGGCGGAGGGAAAGGGCTTTCGTGCCATTCTCAGTTGCTCGGGTTACAACTCTAATACTGTTCGTCAGATTACCAATCATGCCCTAATTGAGGCCGTGCACACGGCTTTTGCGGAGCATCGTCCACTTTCGCTCTCGCCTGATATGTTATGGATAACTATCATGCAGGGCGTCGCTCAGCATGTTCATAACAATCCGGAGGGATTGCGCAACAGATTAGTTTCGCACCAGGGCAGAATGCAGCTTGCTCTTGGCGTTGATGGATTTAACCCAGATTCTCCAGAAAGTGATTGGCAAGGGCTCATTGATGGTCTTGGTGGGTTGTTGAAAGCAAGTATCGGCGAAACTTATGACGAGCTTATGGCTGATTTTAGTACCACCGGGCCCCTTGAGAAAACTGTGTGCGCAATTACAATTCTGGATGCCTATGAGGCATACTTTGAGTACGTCGTTTATTGCATCTGCGGTATTCCCTCAATTACTTTAGAAGGTTCAGTCAGCGATTGGCAACGCTTGAGAGAAAAAATTGAAATCTTGGCGCATTTTGAGATGGATTGGTGGCTTTCAAGCTTGCGGCCTATTCTCGATCACTTTGTGCGTGCCGCCAACGGAGATGTCGACTCGGAGTATTGGCAGAACATTTACAAACTAAAGCAAGCTTACGGATGGGACAGAATCAACGGTTGGATTGCTCGTTTAATTCCTTATATTCGTCATGGTCAGACCGGATCATTTAATGTTGTCAATCCATTGCTTAATAAGCCGTTCTCAATCGAATCTGACGAAGAATCTGCGGCCTCCCCAAGCTTTTTCCAGTACGTTCCTGGGCTTATATCGACCGAGCTTCCTGGTGGCTTGTCGATTGTGCCCTTCCGCTTCGAGGCAGCTACGCAATCAAGAGAGATGCAGCTAATCGGTGGCTTCGTTGGTATTGAACAAGTAGGTGATACCCAAACAATCAGACCAAAGCTCGGCTGGGCTGTGCGCAAGGCTGGGCTTCTAGATAATTTGTTGGCTTCATTGGGTGAGAATTGTTTTGTCAAACCTCCGTTGGCCCACACTGATTTTGAGAAAGCATTGCAAGATTTGCGCAATAACAATAGTTTTGGTGGCATGCCCTTGCCCGGTGAGCTAAGTACTTTTTACCGAAAATGTGATGGTATCAAATTTAGTGCACCATCGGCTGGCACTTTTCGCTCAATGGCAGAATTGGAGCGGGTTTGTGCGCCTGGAGAGACTGACTATTATGCAGAGGAAATGGAGGAACTGCGGCAGAAGTGCGCAGAGAAAGGTTTGAGTCTTGAAGAGCATCTGGAGGCTGAGCGTTTGCAGGAGCGCCCAGTAAGATTCACAGACACGCGTAAGTGGCTAGTGTTCTTCGATTTACCTGATGGCACCTACCTGGCTGTCGACTTGGAGCCTCGGCCTGAGCCCGAAGATACCGACTCTGATGGTTTTTATGCATCTAATTCTCCCCTTAAGCCTATGGTGCGAAGAATTGATCCAGTGGCGCAAACGAGCCATGTGGTGTTCAAAGGTATGATGGAAG
The DNA here is from genome assembly GCA_001464165.1 of bacterium Ga0077546. Next base: position 5,506 of record LNEX01000211.1, on the reverse strand, counting down.
CGCTGACTGGATTAATTGAGCGCAACGGTTGTCTTTGAATGAATTGTGAGGGTCAAAAACCTGGGCCAAGACAAGTAGCTCAAGGTTACTTTGTCTTGCTGGGTTTTGGCTTGGTGCCTCTTGGATGTTTACTGTTTGACCTTTGGCGCTATCCATACTTTATTTCAGGTGGGCTGGCTATGCGCATAGTTGCTTCTAGCTTGCTGGCTAAGGGCGAGTTGCCTTATGTTGACTTTTGGGATTGGTCTCAGCCTATTGTTTTTGAATCTCTTAAGTATCTCCATATGTTCTGCACCGCATTAGGGGCAATGGGTGTTTCAGTAATTCCCGCTTCGTTTATTCCGCTCTGCATTTTTTGTTTGATTATTGGTTCTCTAATTTTTCTTGCTGCAATTGCCAGGCAAGCGCTCGCCTCTGTCGATTCTGATGAGGCGAAGCAAGAAATTCAAGACTTCGCTTTAGCCTGTGCCTTTGGCTTGGCTCTGACGCTTCTTATCGCCCGCTTTGACTTTGGCGAGTTGCAGTATGTTTTGTTGCTGGCCGTTGCTCCTTGGCTTTTCTTGCGTTGGCTTGCTCATAATAAATTATCTCAGAGTACTTTTCCCACTTCCGCTCAGGGCTCATCTTCTTCATCATCTTCTTCTTCTTCTTCTTCTTCCAAAAAGATTAGCCGCTGTCAAATGTCTTTGCCAACAATTCTTGCTGCTTTAGTTGGAGGCATTGCCGGTGCGGCGGCCTGTTCTGATATTCCATACTTGTTTGTTTTCGTCATAGTAGAGTTGGTTCTGCTTCTGCAATCCCACCGATGGCGCAGCTTGTTCTCTTTAGAGTGGCTCACTTTCATTCTTATTATTGCTATAAACTTTCTCTATTTGACAAACTTGCCAGAGCCAGTACACACAGCTTTCTGGCAGTGGACAATGCCATTGAAATGGCTGAACTATTCTATTGTTGACCCGGCAATGGTTGCGCCGCTAACTTCTCCCAATCGAGTAGATATAGTCTATTGTTTGCTGGCAGCAGGGCTGGTCGCATTTCTCTTTAGTAAAAAGCATAGCTGTTTTGCCCCTCTAACAGGACTTATGCTGTCTGGTCTGGGCTTATACATGGTTGAAGGCCAAGGCTTCTCTCATGACTTTATCGTGGCCATTTTTGCAATCACAACCATCTTTGTATGTTCGGCTATTATTGCTGTTAGGCAGGGGGTGAATTGGTTCGCTCAGCTCACACCGCAGTCAAAGAACCTAGTGATATTGCAGTCGCCTTTGGCATTCCAATCTATGCTAGTCGCGCTTGCGCTGGCGTCAACAATGGCAGTTTGGTGCTCCCTTGAACATGATCGCTCTAGGCTGCAAGACTATGTGAGTCTCAATATCACCAAGGGAAATCTGCCACTAGATTTAGCACTAGAGAAAACCTCTAAAGTTAACGATAGCGTCACCATTTTGAGCCCCTATATTGAGCCAGCTTACCCCTTGCTTCTTTTCGCTGGAAGAAAACCTGGTGGTTATTTGCTCTGGTCGAGACCCCTTTGGTTGTTCAAATGGATCAGCGACAATTCTACTTTTACAGGACCGATGAAAGATTTTCAGGCACATACTTGGTCTAATATTGAGTCTGAAATTGCCCAGCATCGAACTGATTTGTTCATTGCTTCAGATGATAAAGTACTCAATACTTTTGACCGCGAAAAGTTTTTCCGTGCACTAAGAAAGGGCTACTTAGAAGTAGATACTGTGGGAGACTACTTTAGTGTAGGCAATCATCAGCCTCATGAGTACTGCGGCACTAATCCGCAGTTTAGATTCTTCGTCAAGAGAAGTAAATAAGGCAAATCAATGCTAATGACTACTGACGAACAATCTCAATCAAAGTCTCAGCAACAGAAAGGCAATCGTCTCTTTTTGCTTTTTATTGGTTTGGCCTTTGCCATCTTGATTTTGAACAAAGCTTTTTTCTGGTCTGGTCATCCACTGCTTACTTATCCGGATCAATCAGCGTACTTTGCCATGGCTGAAATGATTGCTCAAGGCAAATTGCCTTATGTGGATTTCTTTGAGTGGAATCCGCCACTAATTATGTATCTTAATCTGATACCATTTTGGCTTTCTAAACTTCTGCACATTCCGGCTCCGCTGGCTTTGAATTTCTCGGTGCTGGGCTTAAGTGCTTTCAGTTCGTTTTTAAGTTTGCGCGTAGCGTACAAGTATTTGAGCCGGCAAGATTTCTTTGTGCTTTTGCCAATGCTGTTTGCTGTTGCCTATTTTAGCCAAGACCTGCTAATTAACACTGGTGAGCGCGAACACTTGTTTGTTCTTGCTTACGTACCGTACTTCGTTTTGCGTAGCATCGTTTGGCATTGTGAAGTCGGCAATCCAAAGGCGATTTCTAAGTCTGATGCAGTGGTATGCGGTCTGCTCGCAGGAGTCGGTATGGCGTTGAAGCCGCAGTTTGTGGCTTCAGCACTTGTCGTTGAATTGTTTTTCTACTGCCAGTTCAAGACGATTAGAACTTTTGTTAGGCCGGAAATTTATAGTGTGGTGTCTGTCTTCGCTGCTTATTTACTGCTCTGTCTCTTGCTCCCCCCAGCTGTTTGGCATGTCTACTTTCACCAGGTGGTGCCACTTTATTTGAGTGGCTTGAGCTATTCGAGTGAGACACTATTGTTAATGCTGCGAACAAATAGTGACTTTTATCTGCCCTTTCTTCATCTGATTTTGACCCTATCAGCTGCCATTGCCTTGTCCCGTTACAGTCCATTGATTGCTCCGTTGGCTGCCTTGTCATTAAGCTTTGTCTTCCATTACATTTATGGCGCACAGTCGTGGCCCTATAGATTTTTGCCAATGAGTGCTGGGCTTTTTATGCTTGATGGCTTGATGTTCGGCATTGTCTTGAGCGCTGTGCTGCGCAGGCTAAGCTTGCAGCGGCTAATGCAGTGGGTGCTGGCTGGGTCCATGCTTTGTGTTGCCGGGTCGCTCACCTACCAAGTCATAAACATTGAGAGAGACTGTCACAAGGGTGCGGCAGTATATGATATGAGCCCATTGGGATACGAGGGCAAGTGTCTGAAATCTGACTTGGACCCGCTCTTCTTTTTCATTGTGGATAAGACCAAACCAACTGATAGTGCATTTTTTATGGGTACGGGCATTGGGCCTGGCTATCCTGCTATTTTGCAAAGCGGCAGGCAGCAGGGCAGTCGTTATATATTCTGTTTGCTGCCCTTTCTCGACTATTGCGCGAACGAGACACAGGATAAGCGCTGGCAAGAAATGACTGAACTAGTTATTGCCAACTATGGCAGAGACATTGCTGAGAGAAAGCCAGCCATGATTATGGTGCAGAAGAGAGTGGTGCTCGATTTACTCGTTAAACAGAATTTTTCCGTTCGCTTTATGGGCGATTACGAGATATCTGGCGAGACCGATATGCATGAAATTTGGGTAAGAATGAAGAAGTGACGAGGTTCTGTTGGTAGGTGTCGTGCTCGTGAGCGCAGGCTGGCTGCAGAGCAGTTGCATCAGCGCTTGAGGGCGAGAAATGCAAGGACGTAGTTCTCAGTTGGAAAGTATAGAGTCCCTTCAGTGTTTGCAGAGACTGGCCGCTTCCTCCTCAACAATCTGATCACAAGCCATTATTAGCTCATCGATGTAGTCTTGAGAGCTTAGACCGTGGGCCGTGGCCAATCGGTCGATCATTGGTGATGTAAGCTCTTGTTCGCCTCGTTCGATACGATATAGGTGCCGCTCAGCTGGACCGCCGTTTCCTCTAAGAGCTGCCTGGGTCAAGTGATGCGTCGACATCACTGCCTTTATTGCCTGGCCTAGGTAGTCTTTATAGTCTGACAATGCGTCAGAGTTCTTTGCTTTTCTGAATTGTTCATCTACTTTGTAGCGGACAACATCTAAGTCGATGGTTGTATTTGTACCAGGCCAAAATATTTGATTTCCATTTGCCCCTATTTGAAATTGCTTGCGTTGTCCTTTTGGCAATTCAGCCAGTCCTGCAAAATCGGCAAACTTAATTCGATAGCGCTTCAGATCGCAGGCTTGCACGATAAGATCATCTTGCTCAACATAAGCGTTAGCAATTTTGATGTCTGCTTGCCTTTCATGCCATGCTTTCAATATTCTATTGATTTGTTCGACTGCTGTTACTCGGAAGATTTTTTGCAATAGTTCTGGTGCGTTGAGCTCTTGCACCTTATCGAAGAACCTATCAGTATCTGAGTCTATACGCACAAAGACAATTCTAAGGTTTTGCATATTGCGTGATTGATTAATTGCTCTGTCAGCAATCTGATTTAAGGTACTGGACTTTAGAACAAGGAAGCTATCGCGCTCTTTCTCCTTCGCTTGTACTTCAATGCGAAAAAGGTAGTGATCAGGATTGATAACTTCCTTCTGCACTGTATTTTCTGGATCTATTACTATTAACTTTTTCTGGGCTGTTGTCATTGTTTTATTCTTGTCGACTGGGATGTAATGCTTTCCATTGCTTGTTTAGCTCTTTGCGATTTTGCGTGATCAAGTCGAATAGTGTTTTTAATTCGCTACTTTTGAGCGGGCATTCCGCTAGGTTAGCTGGGTACTTGCAATCCCACATGATTTTTTGTTTGACAATACTTAGATTGAACTTAACCCTTATGTTCCAGTCGTCTTTAATCACATGGAAGTGCGGTGGCGAATGGTCTTCCGGGTACATTTCTAAGGTAAACCCGGGATATTGAAATGCTTCAAGCTTGGCCATTGGCACTCCCCGGCTACGCCGTATGGTGATTATAGCAGTTTCGGACATTTGCGCAATAAGTAGTTTTGAAATGTCCGATTTTGGTCGGTGTTTTGCGTCTCAATGCTGGTTTTCTTTAATACGCTTTTCTGTTTGATTTAGTTCAATCGAAACAGTCAGTTCCTTGGTTCCTTCAAAATTGCTTGCGATAAGAGTGTTGGTGTACACTGGGTGGATGATTACTTGCTGGCGCTCAATTGGCGTTTGGGGATTTCTCAGATTAATTGAGTCTGCGGGTTTGAGCCTGGTGGTCGTATTGGTTTGCTCATGCGGGCGCTCAATTGCCGAGGAAGTGCCCGATTCTCCTGACAGTGTTCAGGTGGGCGGTAACTCCGAGAAAAGAAGTGTAGATTATTCTACGCGCGACCAGGAGCTACTTCTTGAGCTGTGGCAGGCTTATAGTAAGAGGTCGCCGGATCTCTTATTCGCTGTAGAGAAGCTTAAGAAGAGTGGTTGGGATGATAATACGATTTCCGGGCTCCTTGCTAATCCATTGCCAGCGGCTGGAGGCAAGCGGCAACGCTCGGGGTATGGTCCGCCGAATATGGCGCTCACCGATCCGAACTTTGAGCCGACCTATCCGGTGCTGCATGAAAACGGGCCAAGCTATCTTAGAGTTGGCCGCTCTAAAACCCTAACTTGCAATGGCGCAAACATTTTTGCACCAGGCAAATCAATTTCGCCGGCTGAACGAACTGCTGCAGCGAATTCGCAG
>LNEX01000210.1 GCA_001464165.1 bacterium Ga0077546 | reverse complement strand
AAGATGGCGAAATCGTCAGAGGGTGCCGAAAAAGACGTTGTCGATACTGCCGTGGCCGCTGGTAAGTTCACTACGCTGGCAAAGGCCCTCGGGGCTGCTGGTTTGGTTGAAACACTAAAAGGAAAAGGACCTTTCACTGTGTTCGCCCCAGACGATGCGGCCTTTGCAAAGGTGCCAGCCGAGGCATTAAATGCCCTGCTTGCTGATAAGGCCAAGTTGGCTAAGGTTCTTACTTACCACGTGGTCAGTGGTGAGGTATTGGCTAAGAAAGTTGTGAAGCTGAAATCAGCTAAGACCTTAGAAGGGTCCAGTGTCGCCATCAAAGAAGCTGATGGCAAAGTAATGATTGGTGACGCCAACGTTACTGCCACTGACATCAAATGTTCCAACGGCGTTATTCATGTAATTGATAAGGTATTGATGCCACAATAGCTTAAGCAGCTGGGGCTGTTAGCTGGCGCTAGCAGCCCAAGCTTTTGCACTTAGGTGGAGAACCTGTTTTGAAGAGCATAGCGATTACATTTATTTTGCTCGTTCTAGTTATTTTTTGTATCCATTGTTTGGCTCCTCAGGCTTTTGCTCAGCAAAATCGTCAATCAAGTTCTTCAAGTCTGTCCAGTCAATCAGGTCAATCAAATCATTTATTGCGGCAGGTGGTAAGAGTGAACACAGAGCAGCCTGAAGTGCGAATAGAGAGGCGTGACAAACACACCTACGTCGTTGGCTCTGTGTTGATTAATGCTCCGCGTGAGCGAGTTTGGTCGACCTTAGTTGACTACGATAGGTCTACTGAAATTTTCAATAATTTGAGTCTGTGTCAGGTCATAGGCAATGAGGGTGACGTTAAGTTAGTGCGGCAAGTGGTTAAGCCTGGCGGACCAATTAAGTTTGACTATGTTGTTAATTTGACTGAAACAAAGCCAAGTTTGATCAAGTGGAAGCGAAGATCAGGCTCGTTTCGAGAAGTGATGGGTGCTTGGGAGCTAGAGTCTGTGGCTAAAACTTCTTCTACGTTGGTCACATATAGTATTCACTTAGATGGTGGCATTGCCTTGCCTCCGTGGTTGCTTGCTTCTCAGGTTAAGGGGTATTTGCCGACCGTTCTCAATGCTCTTAAAGTAAAATTAGAGCCTACAAAACAGGGCGTTTAGTAATGATTGTTTTTTTGCGGTTGCTTTATGCGTTAATCTTTCTTTCCATGTTTGCTCTCACTATCTGGTGTGCCACTCAAGAGAACATTCTTGAGATACCGCCAGTGGTATTAAACGATGTCTGGTTTAGAGCAACTTTGTTCGATGCCTATTTTGCTTTCCTCTCTTTCTTTCTCTGGGTTTGCTACCGAGAGAAATCGCTTCCGTTGAAAGTTTTCATGTTTTTTGCAATAACTTTTCTGGGTAATCTTGCTATGTCCATGTACGTTTTGCTAGCACTTTATCGACTTAAGCCCGGCGAAGGAGTAGAAAAGCTGTTTTCCCGGCAATAATATTAGGGCAATTATGGGCACAATTAATTGTGGTCGTTTGTTTTGTTAAGGACTGAATCTATTGAAGTTAAAGTCACTATTTGCCTTGATCTTGCTTACTAGTTTCTGTCCTTCTAGGTCGATGGCTGCACCGGTGCAGAAAGGCGGGGTCGAGGTCAATCGATCACAATCTTCCTTTCGTTTGCAGCGCAATGAGCCTGCTCCGGCTCCCCCGCAGGTGACACAACCACCTGAAGAGGTGAAGAGCGTCATGTCGCCTGATTTAGTTAATCAGTTTGCTACTCCAGTTGCCACTCCAGTGGCTCCTCTTACGCCCGTTGCTCCCTCATCGTCTACTCTGCAGGCCGATACTGCTAAATTTGACAATAGCGACAATGCGCCGCGCTCGACCACATTATGGCGACCCGGTGTGATTTTGACTGGCTCTACCGGTCAGGATGCCCTCACTCCTTTTTGTGATCTTGCTCAAGCGGCCCAGCAGGCAAAGCAATATCCTACGAGTCCAGAAGCTGCTTTTATTTATGCTGTAGCTTTAACTCGTACCAGTCAAGTTGAACAGGCCCTAAAAGAAGTGCGTCGGGCGCGCAACCTCGCTCAAGCTACCGGCGACCCTGATTATTTCAATCGTGCTGTGGGCCAGTATGAGCTGACATTGCAAGATGAACCGAATAACAATTGTATTCGTTACGGTCTTGGCTGGGGCTATTACATGCAGGCTTATTTATTCGCTACTAAGGCTCGCAACAAAGTCAATTTAGAGAATCGAATGGCTGGTATCATGCCTAAAAAACAGAGCAAGACGACTGCTGGCTTGTTAGGTGGTGCGGCCATTCTTGCCTCAGCATTGACCGGTACTAGACCAATGGCATCAGCCATTCCGCGCATACCGGGAGCGCTTGATGATGTTCCGCCCTGGGCTGAACCGCAAATTAGAATGTACTATCAAAAGTGTCTCAACCAACTTGGTGAGCTTATTAAACGTGACCCAAAAGATGCATGGGCTGCTGCTTATCGCACTCATGTTCAAGAAGAGTTCGATGGAGATCATGATGCTGCTATTGCCAAACTGGCTGCCTTAAAGAAAACTAGTCCACAAAACCCGGCTGTGGCATTTTTCTTGGCCGATGCCTACGCCCGCAACGGCAACTATGGCGCTGGCTTAAGCTCATTTGGCGATGCTCTAAAAATTAGAGCGGCTGGCAAGTAGCTACACATCAGGTATTTACCTAGCCGAGTAGGAAAAAACTAGCAAACAGGTTGAGTGCCAGTTTTTTCAACTATGGTCAGCTTCTTTCAACTATAGTCAGTTCTTCAAAACCTGATAGCTGGCAGTGGCTGCGTCTAAACGAGTGACTATCGCTCATGTCCAATATCACTAACTCGATAGTTGTGTAAACAATGGCACCGGGCAACAGGTGGCCACCAGTAGTAGTGCCTTTGTTATCTGCAACTGATATGTGAATGTGGCAGCCAGTCTTCGAGACTGTTCCTGTCACTGAAACTATCTCGTGATGCCCTTTAATTTCGGTGGCGTTCTCTTGGTTGGCAAAACGAAGGGTTGCACTTTTGACTGAGCCGACTAGTGATAAAATTACGCCTGCTTCAATGTTCTCAGCTTGGCAGAGTGATTCAACTTCAGCAAAAATTTCTTGATTCGGTTTTAGCCTTCTGACGACTGTTTGCAATCGATTCTCTCTCTTGTCTATTTACTAGCTCGCAATTTCTTGCTGTCACGGGCCGCCAAGTGCCACTGGCATTCCCCAGAATAAACCCTGGCCATAGTCAACACCGCAGCTGTTCATGAGCCGCAAATCTTCTGGCGATTCAATACCTTCGGCAATTGTTTTAGCATCTATTTGTGCAGTCACTTTAACCAACTTTTTTAAGAACTTTTGGTGGAGTTCACTAATTTCGCATTTTTTGAGGAGGCTTTTGTCGAGGTTAATATAATCTGGTTCGAGCAAAAATAAGCTTTCTAATGAGCTAAAGCCAGAGCCTACACGGTCTATGGCGACTGCAACTCCCAGTTCTTTTAATTTATCTACATGGCTTTTGAGACAAAGTGGTTCAGCAAGAAACTCTTGATCTCCTATAGCTAGACATACTTTACGTTTGGTCGGCATAAATATTTCACTCAGGCTCTCTACCGGAACATCAAGTAGGGTGGAGGAAAAGACTTTGATATGGCAATCGCCTGCGTCCGGAAGTTTATCTATCATTGACAGGCAGAGTTTGAGACAACGTAGGTCGACGGCCGTGCGCAGATTGTGTTCACGGGCGAGTTTGAAGAATGCTTCTGGTTGTTCAAACACCCCAGCTAAGCCGCGGGGTTGAATTTCGTAACCTACAACATGTTGATTGTTGAGTTGCGAGATCGGTTGATAGACAGTGCGCAAGCACTCACCGCTGCGTAACTTTTCGAGCACTTCAGCCATCTCGTTGACCTGGCCGCCGGGCTTAGAGAACGAAACGCTATTTTTGCCAGAACGTTTGCTTATTTTTAAACCAGAATTGGCAGCGGCTAGTATTTCTTCAATCGACATCAAGTTTTCTGAGAGTGCAGTGACGCCAGTGCTGGTTGTAATCTTGGTTACTCCATCAGCCAAATTGATCGGGGTCTCGGCTACAGCCAGTCGTACTCTCTCCGCTACTTGCAGAGTTGTTGATTGATCGGCGTCGGTAACAAGAATCATAAATTCGTCGCCACCAATTCTGGCTACATGATCTGAAGGTCTTATAGCTTTCTGCAGTCTGGCAGAAAGCTCTTGCAAGACGATATCGCCAACAGAATGGCCATACTTTTCGTTGACACCTTTGAAGTCGTCGCAGTCTATTAGTAAGGCAAAGTTTTGCGTGTTGTTTCTCTTGGCTCTGTTTGTTTCTGACTGCAAAACCCTTTCAAATCCGCGCCGATTCATGACCTCTGTCAGCGGGTCAATCATTATCAGTCGTTTTAGTTCTCGATTGCGTTCTTCTACCGAAGTTGCCATGCTATGCAACTTAATTTGCTGCTCTTCGTGTTGTTTCAAGAATTTATTTTGACTGTAGTATAGGTAGACTAGCAGTGCAACCACAATTAGAGCCATGATGATCAGCTCAAGCTTATTTCCGAAATATAAACTCGCTACAATTACAAGCAGGGCCAATGCTGCCGTAATCATGATTGTATTCTGTAGTTTCTGCTTTTGCCTTGCACCCTCGCCGTCTTTGAGGGCCGTAGGCATCAGTTGGGCCAGTTCCCCAGAATACGACTTGAGAATCTGAGTCAAATGGTTCTTCATACCCAATTTGTACCCATCAGCTCTCGTGATCTTGCAATTTGTTAGGAATGGTTCGAAATGTGAACCATTTGGGAATAAAGTCAGCTGAACGTCGAAAAGGCGAAGTCTGATGGATTTGGATTCTCGTTCACTGGTGACTGGCAAGGTCTGCCCGGCATGTAACCTCAAGTATAGCCCTGAAATGGAGCGCTGTCCGGACGATAACAGCCTGCTTGCTGTGGTGCGGCGCGACCCGTTCATAGGAAAACTTATTGCTGATAAATATCAGATTGTTGAAGTTCTTGGAATGGGTGGTTTTGCCACGGTTTACAAAGCTGAGCAGAAAGGTTTGCGGCGCTCAGTTGCTATAAAGATTTTACACGCTGAATTTGTTGATAAGCCTGACAAGATTAGACGCTTCCAGCACGAAGCCGAGTCTATTAGTACTTTGGTTCACCCCAATGTAGCGGCCGTCTATGACTATGGTGTATTGCCCGAAGGTCAACCGTATTTGGCGATGGAATTGGCGCCAGGCACAACCCTTTCTTCTGTTTTGGCTGAGAGCAAGCGTTTTGACAGCGAGCGCGCTCTAAAAATATTCTTGCAGGCTTGTGATGGCATTTCTGCTGCTCATGCCATGGGTTTGATTCACCGCGATATTAAACCCTCTAACATTCTTCTGGATAGGGCTGAGGACGGCTCTGACACTGTCAAGATTCTAGACTTTGGCCTCGCTAAGGTAGTCTCTGACGAAGAAAATAATCGTGAGCATTTGACTATGACCGGGGAAGTGCTGGGCACCCCAGCCTACATGTCGCCTGAGCAGTGCACCGGAGGGCCGATAGATTTTCGCACTGACATTTATTCTTTTGGTTGCGTAATGTACGAGGTGCTGTCGGGAAGATTGCCGATTGAAGGCGACAACTCGTATGAGATGATGAACAAGCATATCAACGAAGCACCGCTTTCATTGTCTAAAAGTGGTGCTGCTGTGCCACCGCGATTGGTGAAAATAGTAAATAAGGCCTTAGAGAAAGATCCAGCTGATCGCTTTGAAAGTTTTGATGAACTAAAGGATGCTCTAAAGGGCTTGCAACCAGGCCTCACGTCTGAGCTGAAAGAAATCTTGTTCTCCGGCAGTAATAATAGGCTTTCGAAGAGAAAGCGATCTTTGAAGAGAAAGATTTTATTGTCGTTCTGGTGTAGTACCTTGGTTGCATCTGGATTTGTCGGTCTTCTAATTTATGAAAACCACAGCAAGCAATTAAAGCAGGAGATTGCTGCTCGCTTTGGTGAGAAGAGCGAGCGTATTGACTGTGGCGTGATTTCTTTTCAGTCTCCAGCTTTGTATGCCCCAGGTAGTGCCGCTGATAAGGCCGTGCTATTGCGATTGC
>LNEX01000209.1 GCA_001464165.1 bacterium Ga0077546 | reverse complement strand
AGTTCAAACCTTCATGCTTCAAGACTTCGCGTGTCGATGGAAAGCTGTTGCCGAACTCAAGAAGCCAGATGATAGCCTGCCACCAAGCGCGGCAGACGAACTTGTCAGCCTTATGAAATCAGCCAAGCGAGTTGATCGAATGGAAGACTACAAATGGGCGCAAGCTAAATACGATCAATACTGCCGGCCAGCAAAGACCAAAGCTCGATGAAAGAGAAACTTACCATCACGGGGATACTAGGCCTAAGCGCCATCGCCATTATGTGCATTGTGCCACCATGGGAGATTGACAAACTCTTCATTGGTTACTATCCAATCTGGACCGCTCCAAACATAGAGACGGCCTCGATAGACGGTGAACGCCTGTAGTGTCAACAGTATTGAAGAAATCGCATGCAACAGCATTAGGCGGAGCAATTATTGCGCCGACCATGCAAAAACTAGAAGAGAAAAGAAATCTCTTAGTTCTGATCATGCTAGTTACTTTTGCATGCGCAGTAGCAGTAACAGTCGTGGTGCTACGACAAAAGATTCATGAAGCAGAAAAACAGAAGCTCGCAATGGTGGCAGAATTCGAGCTTAAGGAAAAGCTCAGAGAACAAAAGGAGAAAGACGATCGAATAGCTGCACTGACGAGAAGAGACGAACAAAGTAAGTTTGCTCGCGAACAAAAGGAACTAGCGAAACCAAAGAATTGGCCAATCAACATGAAGGAGCGAAAGATTCGTGGAACAGCCTACACAAACTGGGTAGAAGGCTACATGAACGTCGGCTTAGAGCTGCGCGCCACTCCAGAGGTTATTGAGCTAGCAGAAGCGCGCCAAGAAGCAATGGATATCTTTTTCCAAGACAAGAACTCGGGCTTCAATGTGCACGTTCCAGTGCCACCAGGTTCACTTACTGTGCAAAAAGACAACACAGGTGCTTGGAGTCGATTGGTTCTGGGTAGCGGCCACCGGGTATCAACAACAGATAAGGAGTACAGATCATTGAATTCGATTCGGATGTTTTATGTGAATAGGGAGACGCAGTGATGCTTGCAAAGCAAACAGCAACTGAAGATCATCTCGAGAAACTCAATTGTGCAACCAAAAGTGAACGAGATCAAGTTGCAGACATTTAATACCAAAGTAATGTAAATCGGAAGAAAAAAAATGCAAAGACAACATATAACATCAAGCAGCCTGGAATCAGTTGGCTACGATGAGGATTCACAGACACTTGAGATAGAGTTCAAAAAGGGAACTGTCTATGAATACCTGAGTGTGCCATCAGCAACACACAATGGTCTAATGAACGCAGACTCGCATGGTAAATACTTCAGAAAGTATATCCTAGAGAAATTCACGACCGTCAAAATCCGTTAATCGCTGTTGGCCCTCAGTCTGAATCAAAGAAACTCAACCTCTGTTAGAGAATAGCTCCATGCATTTAAAAACAATCTCAATGTCTAATTTTCGCTGCTACGGCAACCTCAGCGATGTGCCATTCCATAAGCTTACAGTCTTCATTGGAGAAAACGATGTAGGTAAAAGCGTCCTAATGGATGCCATTAGAATTTTAACCACAGACGCTCGAGCACAAATTTCTGACTACCGGCAGATTGCCAAAGACCAGCGCTCAGAGAATATCGTTATAAAGGGGACGTTCGAAATTAACCCAGATAGCCACATTCCAACGAACTGGCGGTCAAACGGCAGTAGCGAATTCACAGTTCAAAAAACATTCACAACAGGTGGCAGTAACACCTGTGAAGTATTCGGCAGACGAATTCGAGACGAACAGATAGCTTCCTTCCAGGATAAAGATGCTGCTACCCAAAAAGAGCTTTTAAGGGCTCTCGGCCACTCGGCAGCAGCTACCAAAGACTTAAGAGTCGAACAGATAAACAAGCTGGTTGAAAGTGGTGAAATAGAAACAACCGAGGGTTTCATTTCAATTTCCTTCGCGGCCATTGCCAATTACTTGCCTGTTTTTGAGCTCACGTCCTCAGCTGAGTTCGAGCACCCTCACTTGCTAGTACAAAAAACACTTCAGTCTGTTGTAAATGCTTGCATAAGAGAGACGCAACTAGACCCGGAAGCCACGCCGCCGCTGATACCGACACTTCAAGCTGCTCACGACATAATTGAAATGGCTCTAAACTCGAAGATGCGTGAAGCTGTTGATGCACTTAAAGCCGTCTATCCTAAAATCAAAGATATTGCAGCAAATCCAAGAATTGACTTTGCAAAAAGTGTTCAAATACCGGAGCTACTATTGGATTGCGACGATGGGCAAGGGCCGAAACCTATCTCCAGCTTCGGGGACGGTACAAAGAAGAGGATGTGGATGGGTCTTCTCGATTGGCAAAGGCAAGCCCAAAAACAAGTCGAAGGGACAGCCAGTATACGAGCCTACGACGAACCAGATATGAGCCTGCATTACGAGGCGCAACGAAAACTATTTGCAAATATGGTGGCAGCAACTTCAGACCCTGAGTCCAAGACGCAAGTTATAGTATGCACACATTCACTAGCTCTTGTTGACAGAGCTCCAGGAGAATCCATAAACCTAATTAAGGTAAACGAGGATGGTGGCCGAACTATTGAATATTTAAGAGGTGACAGTGACCCAGAGATCAAAGAGTTCTTAAGCACAGTCAGCAGATCCGTGGGTATAAGCAACTCAGCTTTGTTTTACGAGAGAGTATTCTTGATCGTCGAAGGTGAATCCGAGGAAAATGCACTCCCAATTTTGTACAGAAATCTCTACCACAAAACGCTAATTGAAGATGGCGTAGTCCTGATCAATTTAAGAGGCTCAGGCAGCTGGCAACCATTCCTAAAACTATTAGGAGCAAACAAGGAAAGCTCAACACTTCTCTTGCTCGATAACGACTGTCAGGCCGTCGGCAGCGGCTCAAGGGTTACGCCAAACCGGCTTGAAAGTATTGGCTTCACTAGCGAATTCATCAAAACAAGCATTTTTCTCATCGGCCAAAAAGAATTTGAAGACTCATTTGGAACACTAGACATTCTATGCGTTCTGAACAAGCACTTTCCACGACAAGATAACCAACAATGGGAGGCTAGTGACGTTGATATGCATCGCTCTGGTACCACTTTTATGAAACCTCTACTCTCCCACATTCGCACGCAATG
>LNEX01000208.1 GCA_001464165.1 bacterium Ga0077546 | reverse complement strand
TTGACCCTAAGAGCAAATTGACCAGTACTTTCGAGAAGTCGCTTGCCGCTCTTGGTAAATTAGAGCTAGCGTTGAAGAAGAGTCAGCAGAAAACTAATTTTTGGAAAGAGAAGCTTTCTTCTGTAGATGTCAGTTCGGCTTTAGTGCTGGTCAAAGCCAATGAGAGCTCTGTTCTGCGATGGCTGAAGCCATCTTGGTGGAAGCTTAAGAGGCTTATCGAAGAGCGTTATGATTTTTCTCAGCATGCGTTGCGCCCAACTTTCTTGCAAATTCTGACAGACCTTGAAGCTGAGCATGCGGCGGCAAATGAGTATGAACTCGCCCGGCAGCAAGTGGTATCAGAATATGGAGATGAACCATCAAAGCTCTTAGAACTAGTTATTCCACTTCGATCATCAGAGCTTAGCTTGCCAGCTCTTGTCGCCATGCGTCAGCTTCTCTTGCAGTCCAGTAAGGGTGTCGACATAGTACAAGCGCTGCAGAAGCTTGGGCCAAGCCTTAAGGAACTCTTGGAAGTTTGTGCTCAGCTTCTGGACAACTATAGAAGCCAAGATTTGTCGTTGCTTGGTGAAATTATTCGTGATTTGCGCGAAGAGTCAGATTCTTTACCAGAGTTGATTCCCTTACTGGCAGAACTTGCCGATACCCCTCCAGCTTTTGCGCACGCTCTGCGTACATTCGATTTATTGCCAGATCAAATCGAGGCTGCAGTCGCTCAAGAGAGTTTAGAGAAGATCTATCGCGGCGAGCGTTGGTTGCCCAAGCTTGATGGGCGTGTTTTCAATTCTCGTGCAGAACGCCTTGGCGAGAGTGAGCGCGAATGGATGAAAGAAAATGCTCTCGTGATTCGTGCAGAGGTTCACAATCGCTTTCGTGAGCATGTCAGAGTTTCTTCGCTTTCTGCAACCCAATTAGATGTTAGCGGTAAGCAGTTTAAGAAAGTCTACAGTTCTGGTCGGCGTGACCTCGAACATGAATTCGGCAAGACCATGCGCTTTAAATCTATTCGCGACTTGATTGCTGGTGATAGCGGCAAAGTGGTGAGAGATCTCAAACCTGTTTGGTTGATGAGCCCGCTTAGTGTCTCTGATACCTTGCCTCTAATGTCCGACTTGTTTGATGTGGTTATATTCGATGAGGCTAGCCAAATTCCTGTTGAAGAAGCTGTGCCTGCTTTATATCGCGCACCACAGGTAATTGTGGTTGGTGATGAGATGCAACTGCCACCAACTAATTTCTTTTCAAGTGCTCGTGATAAAGAAGAGGATTCATTTGAAGTCGAGGAGGATGGCGAGCGAGTGATGATATCGCTTGAATCAGACAGCTTCTTATCGCAGAGTACCAAGAATCTTCCTTCCACTATGCTTGCATGGCACTATAGAAGCCGCTCTGAATCTCTCATCAGTTTCAGTAATGCCGCTTTCTACGCTGGCAATCTATACACTATTCCAGATCGGCAGCGCCAAACTGATGAGTGGTCAGATATTGTAGTTGGTAGTGCTGATGATGCTTCTGAAAATGTGGAAGACTTGTTGACGCGACCAATAAGTTTCCATTTCATGGAGAAAAGCCCTTATGAGTCTCGTTGCAATATTGGTGAGGCAGCTTACATTGCTCAGCTGGTTGCCGAGTTGCTCAGACGCGAAACAAAGTTCAGTATAGGTATCGTGGCTTTCAGTGAAGCTCAACAGTCTGAGATTGAATCGGCTCTTGACGCTCTTGCAGCCACAGACAGCCAATTAGCAGCTCGACTAGACGAAGAATATGCGCGTGAAGAGGACGATCAGTTTTGTGGTCTGATCGTGAAAAATTTAGAGAATGTTCAGGGTGACGAACGAGACATCATAATTCTTAGTGTCTGTTATGGCCCCGACAATAATGGTCGAATGGTGATGAACTTCGGGCCAATAAACCAGCGCGGTGGTGAAAAGCGCCTTAACGTTATTTTCAGTCGTGCTCGGTATCACATGGTTGTAGTAAGTAGCATCAAGCATAACGCTATTACCAACGATTACAATGATGGCGCTGCGGCCCTAAAAAGTTACTTGCATTACGCTGAGACTAGTTCTAGAGGCGAAGCGAGACTGGCTCAAAGTATACTTGAGGGGTTAAATCCGTTGGCTCGCAAGTCGCTCGCACACTCTACTGAGAAAAACGCTGTCGTATCCCAACTGGCTAAAGCTCTGCGTCAACGTGGATTAGTTGTCGACGAAAAGGTTGGTCAGTCACGCTTTCGTTGCGATTTGGCTGTCTGTTTGAGTGGTGACAGTGCGTACCGCGTGGGTGTTGTAATTGATACTCTTGAGCACTACGCCAATGCTGATGTTCTTGAACGCTATGTAACACAGCCCGGTATCTTGCGTGCCTTCGGTTGGCAAGTTGCGGTTGTTCTCACTAGAGATTGGTATCACGAACCGGAGGCAATCATAGCCCGCATCGAGCGTGCACTTCATGGCCAAACTGAGGCACGAGTTGAGTTAGAGTTAGATGAGCCTTCTCAACCTAGTTCAGCCCAATCTTCGGGCCTAGTTGCTCCGACTTCTCCGACTTCTCCGACTTCTCCGACTTCTTCTTCCTCTACGTCTTCTTCGTCTTCTTCACCTAGTCCAGTAGTTGGTAGTGCTGAGTTGATAAGTAGTCCAAATGACGCTACTGGCTTCAGACGATTTGAGTTTTCGGAAGGAAATGTCTCCAAGTTTTGGCAGATCAAGCAGGAAAGTTGCAACACCGTTGTTAAGTATGGTCGCATTGGCACAGCTGGACAATCAAAGACCAAGAGCTTTGATACGCCTGAAGCGGCAGCCCAGGAAGTTGAGAAGCTTGTGAGGGAAAAGCTACGTAAGGGCTACCTCGAGGTTGGTGGCGGAATCGCTGGGTAACCTTGTTGAGCGGAAATTTTGGCGAAAGTTACTTCCCCGTTGAGGAAAAACAATTGCAGTGAGCATGGCGTGCTTTTTACTGCGCAGTTGTATTCAAAAATATCGCCTGTATCG
>LNEX01000207.1 GCA_001464165.1 bacterium Ga0077546 | reverse complement strand
GACGATGGCTGAATTGGCTTTGAGCTGAATATCTGCGCCCATTCTGCGCAACTCGCCCACTTGCATGAAGCGGTTTTCGTACATGGTTTCAGTCATGATTGAAGTACCTTCAGCCACAGCTAAAACTGACATCAACGGAGCTTGCAAATCTGTAGGGAAACCAGGATAAGGAACTGTAGTGACGTCAATTGCTTTCAGTCTTCCTTCAACTTTGATTTTGATAGTATCTGGTGCGTATATTGAGCACTCAGCACCCATCTCATGAATCTTACTGATTACAGCATAAATGTGGTGAGCGTTGGCGCCATTGATGATGATTTCACCACCAGCAGCCATACAAGCATATAAGAAAGTACCAACTTCAAGTCTGTCTGGAATGGTGTCAACAACAGCACCGTGCATCTCTTCTTGAGCAACGCCATCAATGACAATCTGGTAAGTTCCAGCGCCTGTGATTTTGCCGCCCATGGCATTTATACAGTCAGCCAAATTGACGATTTCAGGGTCTTGAGCAGCATTCTCGATGATGGTCTGACCTTCGGCAAGAACGGCAGCCATCATAATGTTTTCAGTGGCACCGTTGCTTGGACGGTCGAGGTAAATACGAGCGCCAGTCAACTTCTGGGTTGAAGCATAAACATAACCGTGGTCAATGCCAACTTCGGCGCCAAGAAGCTTTAAGCCTTTTTCGTGCAAATCGATTCTGCGTTCGCCAATAGCGCAACCACCTGGTAGCGAAACTTTGGCTTCTTTGCAGCGGGCCAGCAATGGACCAAGTACAACAAACGATGCTCTCAGTTGGCTAACCAACTCATAGGGAGCTTCAATTTCGGTGAGGTTAGTAGCATCGATACTAACTTCAGAATCTCTGACTTCAACTTTGGCGCCGAGGTGACGAAGCACTTCAGCCATCATGTGAACGTCAGTCAAGTTAGGTACGTTTCTCAAAACGGTAACGTCTTTGGCGAGAAGAGCAGCTGCCATCATTTTGAGCACGGCATTCTTGGCGCCGAAAATTCTAGTCTCACCGCGCAGAGGCTTGCCGCCGCGGATGATAATGCGTTCTTCGGCTTCCTGTGGCCCTTGCTTGGCTGGAGGATCTAGTCTGGTTGCTTGTGGTGGTGTCATGTTACCTGCCGCTCATCTCGGGAGCTTGATTTCCAGCCCAGATAGGGCAAATAGTCACTGACGCATGGCTCCGTTTAGCGAGGTGACTGGTTCGAATTTTGATACCGGGAAGCTTGATTAAAAGATTGGTTACTTTCCGCCTCTGTAGTAACTCTACAACGGCCAGGTAAACACAATGTTAAGCAAATTTCGGAAAGCACTTTTTGTTCTGTTACGTTTTAGCCGCATCCTGAGCTGGTCTTACTTAAACCCATTGAAAACAGTTATAAAGTAGGATGTTAAAGTGCGGTAAACTCTGGCTGCCAAGGGGATTTTTTATGTCTTTTCGTCGCGTTTTTACAATAATGCTCTCCATTTTCGGCACTGCTATCTTGCTCGATGGCTGCGTTATGTCAGAAGAAATGAAACGCATCGAAATCGTCAAACGGGCACAAAAGCAAAGAGCCGAAGCCGGCTCAACCAACCTAAATGGCGAACAACTCTTCTTTCGCAGCTGCAATACCTGCCATCCCAGCGGAAGAGCCAACATGGGCCCAAGCCTAGAAAACTTACGCACAAACTTCCCTGACGACGCCTCTCTAAAAGCATACCTGCGCAAAGGAAAAGGCATGATGCCAGGCCAACCCGTAGAAATAATCAACGACCAAGAGATGGATAATCTCGTCGACTATTTGCGCAATCTCACTTTCGACAAATAAAACAGAAAAATTTACTGAATAATCAGCATCTCTAAAAGCCAAATCACCACTGCCAAGAAGAGCAAAAGCATAATGACGCGCGACAGCAGCGCGGGGCTAGAAAGAATAATTGGCGGTATAGGCAAATATTTGATGAACACTTTAGCTATGCGATCTCTATCGCTTAGATAGATAGACGTTATCACTAGCGGCCAGAGCTGCTTCTTGCCGATGGTGGGATGGTAGAGCA
This sequence comes from bacterium Ga0077546, assembly GCA_001464165.1. Next base: position 1,978 of record LNEX01000207.1, on the reverse strand, counting down.
CAAGTATAAGCTCTGGACTAAGGTAAACCTTCTCAACTTGCTGCCAGTTAACAGTTTTACGCTGCGGCCAGTAAGGTCCGCGATACTTAATGCCATGACGACTGAGCTGCAAACTAGAAGGGGTCAGGTAGGGGCGAAGGCCAACCATAACCGCGAGAGCGGCAATTCCAAGAAAAAATCCTTCAATGTTAAAAAGCAGCTTCCAGTCTTTTGCCAAAAGCAAAGGTGTCCAGCAGTATTTAGCCAAACCTAGGTAAGCCGAAGCAAGAATCAAGCACATGAGCATTTCGCTTGGCTCTTTTTGCTCTACGAAATTGTCCTGTGCCTCTCCTTCGGTGTCAGAAGAGCCAATATCAGCGTAAGGATCGTATTCGTCAGGGGGCTGTGCCATGCAGGCTAGAGTAGCCTAAATTTAGAGCCAGTGGCAAGTGGTAAAACCCGGTAAAAGGCAGGAAAACAAGGATATAGTCAAGAAATTGCATAGCTAAATTAGGCAAAGCTATTAGCCAAATAACTCTCTATTAGCTATTTCGGCCCGCTGGCTCACCTCCGCTTTGACCTCAGCAGAAGCACTATGAATGTCGCCTAGCCAATCGAGATCGGCCACGGCCTTATAAAAATCTTGATCAAAGGCACGAGTGCGCACCACCACCGGCATCGGTACAGCGTATCCCAAAACCAAAGCTTGTTGCTTTGGATCCATCTGAGCCAAAACCGTGCGCAAAGTTTGCGACCCCGACACGCCAGTAAAAACGGCATCAATGTCTTTATCGTCGTTGAGCAGGGCTGTTACCCTTGTACCAATTTGACTAAGTACTTCAGGATCGATACCAGACGGCCTTTGATCAACAATGAGGAGAGTGACAAAATACTTGCGCATTTCTCGGGCGATAATACCGAATATGGTTTGCTTAGCCACAGCCGGAGAAAGAAACTTATGCGCTTCCTCAATCACAATCATTAATTTGCGCGGGGCAGGAACGCGCTCAGGATCGCAAATGTAGAGCTCAGACTGACGCACATATTCAGCATGTATACGCCTGGTGATAATATTGGTGGCAAGCATATAAGAGAGCAAATTATTCTGCCGGCCAAATTCTAGTACCACATGCTTGCCTGCCTGTATTTGGGCCAAAATCTCTTCTATATAGTTGTGGCCCACTCGTGGTTTCAAATATGGTGTCTTTTGCACCACCGTATTAAGTCGACGCTGCAAAGTCTTAAGTGAAGTTGGGTGGCCCTTGAAATTCTGGCAAAATTCTTCTATTTCATCGCCCGACATATCAAGCAATGTAGCAATCCAGTCAGCACCAATTTTTTCTTTGAAAATATAGGCATTTTCAAGGGAAGCTTCGGTCAAATTTAGCTCGTTCTTGAGCAGATCAAGATCTTCTATTTCTATTTGGTTGTAGCCAATATAGAGTTCGCGTGCGTCAGGAATGCCACGAGCACGCGAGGATTCGCGATCGAGCGAGAAAACCACGACGCTGTGACCAAAGAGCTGCTTGAGACCCTTCACCCTTGGCGCGGCCTTGCTCTCAGACATGGCTTGCCAACCATATTCGTTATGCATATCAAAAACTAGCACGGAGGCTAGATCTTTCTTGATGATACCGCTCAAGAAAATGCGAGTTAGAAAAGACTTGCCCGTGCCAGATTTACCAAAAATTCCATTTGATCGCTCAATGAAACGGTTGAGGTCTACGCAAACCGGCGTTTCCATATTGAGGGGCCGACCGATATTAAAGTGAGTGTTGCTAGCATCGCTAGCGTCCTCTTCGCCAAACACTAAGGCAAAGTCAGCGGAACTCGCCTCATAAACAGGAGAAAAATGCGATGGAATAGTTTTCACCGGTCGCAATTCGCGACCATCACCTTCATCATTGCCTTTATCGCTTGAAGACTGCTCGAGCATAAGCATCGGCTGCAACTTTACCGTGCCAAAGGTTGTTACCCCTGACAAAACTGACATCAAAAA
>LNEX01000206.1 GCA_001464165.1 bacterium Ga0077546 | reverse complement strand
TGCTGCATCGGCGCCAAGATCACCAGAGGAGGACACCACTCTCAAATTAGCTACTTCTCCAGCCCGGTTAATATCAAATCGCGTCACTACATCATAAGAAGTCAGACTTTTAGGTGGCGACCAGCTAGTACCAATCTTTATACACAACTCGTCTGCGTAGGATGGTCCATAACCAAAGGCATCCTGTGCTTGCGCAGCTCCTCCTGACACTACCAATATGCAGCACAGGCAAAAGAATGCGACTTTCAAAACTAAAATCACCAGTGTTTACTCTGCTTTTTTCGATATGCTTCAAACAGCTCATTATATGCGGGAGCAACAGCTGCTGCTATAACTGCAACGGTTGCTAACTCAGCCAATGCTACTTTAGGATTGAACGCACTTCCTCTAACTAGACACTTATATGCTTCGAAACCACCTTTCATCACTACCCACTGGCCCATCAAGGCTAACTGAGCGTCTGTGCTTCTCCGAAAGAGCGGTGTATTGTCTTCTGTTATAACTTCTTTGTCGGTGATTGTTGCCACTTGCTCCCGGAGATTAGACTTTGAGAGAGTGTCAATAAACTCAACCTTAGTGCCACTTTTGGTATTGGTCAAAATTAGTTCAGGTGCATATTTGATGTTCTGAGCTACTCTAAGTTGTTCGACAAAAGCTTTCGCCTGAGCTGGTTTCATTGTATTGAGTTTAAGTCTTAGGTCAAAAGCACAAGAAATCGCCGATCGACCTTCCAATTCAGCCGCGAACTCTGCTACTTCAGGATTTACTTTACGACCTGGCGTCTCAAGCGGTCCTTTGCCGTATATAGACAGAAAGTCAAACGTGGCTGGAGTCTGTTTAACGGCCTCCTGAACATTCTCCGGTCTAACGCTCTTTGCCAGGTCCAATGAATTGTCTCTTGCTGCTGTCATAGTTTGTCCCTCAACTTGGTTATGAAGTCTTTCTCTTCTATTGTCACCCAGCAATTAGTGTTGCCCAAAAGTTGTGACGCTTCCATGTCTGCGACGTGTGGGAGATTATCTAGAATCATCTCGGACAATGATTCAACCATCGGTCTAGCGACTCGCGATCAGCTCTTTTAGCTCTTCTATCTTCTCGAGAGCACAAACGTTGGTAGGATCTATTTCGAGAGCCCTTTCGCAATCGGCTAATGCTTCCTTCAGCCTACTTGTTTCCAAATAAACTAAAGCCCTGTGAATATAAGGTCCAGGACGCGTTGAATCAATTTCAATCATCTTGGTGTAATCGGCAAGAGATTTGTCAAACTCTTTCAACTGAGCATAAGCATCTGCTCGTAGGTAATAACCAGAACCATCTTCAGGGAACCTCGTTATCAATTCATTGCAGTCTTGGAGCATTTTTTCGTATTGCTTCGTGAGGTTATATGCTTCAGCGCGGTTCGTCCATGGTCCTACTCTGTCAGGGTCAAGCTCGACACATTTGCTGTAGTCATTGATTGCCATTTCATGCTGCTTCAATTTCATGTAAGCCATTCCCCGCCTTTCGTATGCCATTAAGCTGCGCGGATTATATTTGATGACGTTGCTGAAATAGGCAACCTGATCGTGCAAGTCTTCTTCGCTAAGGGCTTGCGGATTAGACCGACCCCAATCTTTCTGTGCGTCGAATGAAATCATGACTGGCTTGTCCAAGGCAAACATCCACTCGACTAGAGTATCCAAACTGAAAAGATGTAAGTTTCCCCTTAAGAGATCTGATACGCGCGGCTGGCTTACGCCCAGATACCTAGCGGCCTGACGCTGAGAAAAGCCGCGTTGTTCAATGGCGCGGGCTAGCTTTACTGCCACGAGATCTTTAACATGCATGGACTGCCACTTCGCAGAACTAAGATGATAAGGAACAGGGATATCATTCTTCTTGGGCATGGTTTGCACTCCGCAGGGTTGCTTACGGAAGGGGTTAACGATCACACCAAAACTTATCGCGGTGAAAATGCAAGCTGAGGCAGAAAACGCCGGCAATACGGGACCCGCGAGGGTGATATAAGTAATTATATCACAACCAAGATGCATGTCGCAGGCATGGAAGCGTCACAAGTTAAAAGGCAGACTCAAAGAACAGCAGAAGAAAAGATCTCGGAGTAAGCCTTATGATGGAACGTCAAACACTTTCAGAAGAGAGCAACTCACAAAAGGACAGCAGCTTGCCTATATCATTCATAAGCCTGGCATTCTAACAAGACTATCGCCCAGAACATTTTTCAGAAGCGGAACAGCCGAAACTGAGGCAATAGAACAATTGGCTGCCCGAACACCAACAAGTATCATCGGACGCGAAGGTCGTCTTAGTGCACAAGAAATAGATGAACTTTACAACTCATTCAATAGTCAACGCGCAAAGCTTGCCAGCGGACCCGCAGGTTCGGCAGCATCCGCCAAACCTCATCCTCTTACACCTGAAGAATTGAAAACTAGAGAATGGGAGAAATTTGTTTTCGAGCCGACCAATCCTAAAACATACGTTCGCCCAGTTCATCGACCACCAAATACTGGAGGCTTTGAATTTGAGGATTGGGAACTTGGATTACCCCTAGACTAGTTACCACTAGACTAGTTTGTTTCCTTCACCTTACCTTGCGCTACGTGGTGTTTTTCCATGGCCGGCAAACTAATGAAGGGCAAAGATCCACCACCTGAAAATGTAGGCAATTCACCATCCCATTTCTCCACAGCTCTCAATTGTATAAGGCTAGGATTCTGTGCAAGAGCATTGGCCTCGCGTTGAATGGCTTGCGCTCTTTCAATACTTTCCTTTCTTATCTGGTAGGCTGCGGCGTCAGCGTTCAATGTTTTTTCTCGCGCGGCGGCTTCGGCTTCAGTAATGCGTCTTTCTTTCTCATTATTAGCTTGCAGAGCCTGTTGTTCAGCTTTGACCTTGGCTTCAATCGATAGGTTGAACTCTTTCGAGAAATCAAAATCAGTAATGGCTACGTTCGCAACCATAACGGCACCATCCAATTTCTTTTCAGACAGT
>LNEX01000205.1 GCA_001464165.1 bacterium Ga0077546 | reverse complement strand
TTTAGTTAGTTTTTCTGACCGGCGCAGGGCTGCTAACCGAGTCTGGTTGGTAAAACGAGGACGCTTGCTGGCGTGCATCAGGGCGTCGCGAACATTGCTGCCTAAGCCGCTCTCAAAGGCGTCCTGCCGGGCCTGGCAAGCGCTCTCATCGCTCTGCCTTTGCGGGCCGAAGGCAATGTATGCGACTGTGCGCGTCTGCTCTGAGACGTTGCTGCTGTTGGCGTGGGTGGTGCGGCTGTCCCAAGAAATCAGATGACCAGCGCGCAGCGGGCAGAGCTGAGCCCCAGCAGTGAACTCGGCGGCAATTTTGTGGCCGAGGTCGAGTTCCACGTACTCACCCTGGTTTTTGGCCATCGTGCCGTAGACCGAGAAGCTGTCGCGGGAGCCGGGCACGCCGACGAAAGTGCCGCGCTCGGCTGGGCAGTCGGCTAGCGCTAGGACACCCTGTACAGTGCGGAAGTCGGGGTGCACATTGGGATTTTGGTCAACATGCAAGGGCAGGGCTTTGCCATCGGCAAGACCTGGAAGCTTGATGCCAAGCCGGTCGAAGGTCGTCCACAGATCGGCCCGGCCCCAGATCAGAACATAGTGCAGGTAGACACGCACGCTCTGGCGGATGGCGGCGAGGGCCTGGTCATGGTAGATTTCGAAAAATCCACGAGAGATGATCGGGACAGCGGCTTGATCGACTGGAATGTTGTCCCAGGTTGCAGGGTTGCTGAGGTCGCAGGTGCCGGCGCTGAGAGCCAGCAGAAGCTCATGCATACGCTCCACGACTTGCTGGCATTGGCTCTGGCTGACGACGTTGGCGCCGACGACAATGCCATAGCGATTCCATGAATCTACGAACTCTTTCTCTTGGGTGAGCGGGTCGAAGCCGATGACATAACCGTCCTGGTCGAGGGGAAGACGTGGGGCTGCGGACGGCTTTGCGGTCGTGGCTAACTGTCGGCCATACTGGGCGTAGCGAGCGACCACTTTGGGATGGGCACAACGCTTCTGCAGTTTGGCAATGAGGCGGGTCAGAAGCAGATCGAGCGGTTCTTCGCCTTTATCGATGCGCTGAACCAGGTTGCGTATTGATTGGTCAATGATCCACATGTTTTTCTCACAGAGTTGTTGACCGATGGAGCTCCATCGACCTTTGGTTAGGTTCAAGCTGTTGATCGGCAGCTGCTAGATGTTGCCCTTTTGACGTTCAGTGGCCGTGAAGATTAAGAGAGAGCATCTCTTCTTGTGGTTCTTACAAGGGCCGTTGTGGTGCTGGGCGTAGGCGATAAGTAAATCTCAGAAAATTGAAAGGTGATGTACTCAAACTACTTGGCTCTTTGACATCAATACAAGATCTGAGTAGTAAAGAGTTGCAAAGAGTTGGGGTCGATATTATCGAGAGTTTATATGGTGCTCTGCAGTGGTGAAGCTAGCGCAGTTTCATGATGTCCGGGAAAAGGTAGCTGTTCTTTTCAAATTATGACCAGTTCGAAGTTTAACTATATAAGACAATAGATATGATGAAAAAGAAAGCAAAGTGAGAGCCGTGGCTCCTACTCTGCTTTCCCAAAAGAGAAGTTCTCTTTTTAGTGCCTCGACAGCTTGTTTCAGCTTCGAGAATTTCTTACAGCTTCGAATACTGGCGCAGCAGCTGGCCGAGGGTGCGAACAGCAACGCCGGTAGCACCAGCCGCATCGACACCATGGTCGTGACGACGGAAGCTTGTGCCGGCAATGTCCATATGCACCCAGACTGTGCCTTCCTTGACGAATTCACGCAAGAACCAGCCAGCGGTAATCGCACCAGGGCCAGTACCACTGTTGTTGAGGTCGGCCATGACGCCCTTGTTGCAGTCCCTGTACTCATCGAAGAGCGGCAGTTCGTGCATCGGTTCGCCGGCTTCTTTCGAGCACTTCAGCACTTCGCGAGTAAAGCGCTCGCTATTGCCCATCACGCCCGAAATCTTGTCACCAAGCGCCGTTTCGACATCACCGGTGAGGGTGGCCACGTCAATCACCTGGTTGGCACCGCTGACAGTCTGAATGTAGTGCAGAGCATCAGCCAACGTGAGGCGACCTTCGGCATCGGTGTGACCGATTTCGACAGTCAGACCGGCCATGGTCTTGAGGATGTCGCCCTGGCGCATGGCCTTGGAGTCGATCAGGTTTTCGCTGGCGGCAATCACTGCCCGCACCGAAATCTGCGGCTTCAGCACAGACAGAATCGACATCACCTGCAACACAGCGGCAGCACCGCCCATGTCGTTCTTCATGTCGAGCATGCCGTCGTAGTCTTTGGCGTTGAGGCCACCGGTATCGAAGGTGATACCTTTGCCAACCAGACCAATCACCTGCTGAGTCAGACCGATTTCTGGGTCGTAGCTCATGGCGATGAAAGCCGGCGGGTTCTCCGAACCCTGATTGACAGCCAGCAGGCCGCCCATCTTGAGCTTCTTGATGCCTTCGAGGTCAAGCACTTCGCACTTCACCAGGCCGCCCGAATCTTTGGCCACAGCGCGAGCCATGGCGGCGATTTTCTTGGGCGTCATGATGTTTGACGGCTCGTTCACCATGTCGCGAGCGCGATTAGTGGCATCGCCGAGCAAGCGACCCATGAGAATGCCCTTCTTGGCCGCAGCAAGGGTGCCAGCGGTGCAGAGCATCTTCATCGACTTGAGGTGGGTGCGAGGGGCTTCATTCTGCCACTCACGCGTCTTGCGGTGGTTGGGCTCGTAGTCGGCCAGAACCGAATACTCGGTCACGACCTGAGCGAACTGTTCGACGGTGAAACCATGCAGGTCAACGTCAATCAGTGGGAAGATCAGGCGCTCGGAGCCGGCCACGTCGCGAGCGGTGGTAAACGCTTCAGCCAGAGCTGCGCGCAGACCGTTGAGAGTGAGCTTGGAGCGTGCGCCCAGGCTGACCAGGATGATCTTGTCCAGACCGTCGGTTGTGAGATCGGTGTCGATCACCTTGGTTTGGATGAACTTGGCTTGAAAGCCGTCCTGCTTGATACGACGCTTGATCAGACCGTTGGTCAGATCGTCAGCGGCGAGAGCCTGGCCGGAAAGCTTTTCACCAGAGAATACAACGAGAAGGAGGTTGGCGCGTTCTCCAGCTTTGACCCGCGTAATTGCCGAGTCAAGACGGCTGGATGTTGCCGAAATGATGAGAGACATGTTTGTTTTCCTCAAGCGCTTGGCTTACGGGCCTTGCGCATGTTTGAGTTTGTTGGTGAGTAAAACCAGCATCAGACGGTAATCAGGCTGACCTGCTCCGTGATGTTGGCATAGCCGCTTTCCGAATCGCCGACGAATGTGGCGCAGTGCGTTCCGTCTTGCATATCAGACTGAAGCAATGCGTCGACTTTGCCGTAATTCAAGAGTTCGGTGTCAAGAAAGTTGAGAATGTGAACCTCGAGGTCTTGCACCCGGGCGAGCGGGGCACAGACGTAGAGGCTCGGTGGAACACCTCCGGAGAGGTCCATATCGTTGGTTCTGGCGATGACGCTATCACCGGTGGTACCAGGGGCGATTCGTTCCACCATGATCCAGACGAAGCGAGAGTGCGAATAGTTTGGTGTGGTGGACACCAATCGCATTCTTGTCGAGCTGAGGTTACCGGTGATTGCACTGAGCATATCGGCAACCGCAGCGCGCACGAAAGTTTGGGCGTTACTGTAGGTTGTTGACATAAAATTGTCCATGCGAGCGCCACCTACCCGACCACTCAACGCAAGCGTCAAGGCGGAGGTGCACAAGCAATAAGGTTTGGGGTGGAATTCGAATATTTGGGGGGAGAGAAACCTATTCGATTTAAGAAAGTAGAAGATGTCTTGAATGTAATAGTGAGAGCTAAACAGGATCAACTTCATCGCTCTCTAATAACTCTTAAAAGCACTAAACATTGTTAACAGACCGCTTTACATGCTCGCGTTAGCTCGCGCATGTAAATTGTCAAGAGTTAAGCTCTGCTTTACTCTTTGGGCTTGAAGATTGAAGCAGAGCAAGTCTTTAGTTTGTTGTTGACAACCGTTTTTGCGCTTCTGTGGTTGGTTCTCAAGCAATTCTCATAATCTGCTTTAGATACATGCCTTGACATCGCTTGATATCAAATGGCCATGCATCATAGGTTCCATAGGCACACCCAGACCCTTCCCAAACCTTTCCCCTTGTTCCAGACAACTTCCATCTAAAAGCGCAATAGTTCAACTTCTATATCACTTCTCCTTCACTCACCCTGGTGTGCTGTTCTGACTTAGTCTTGGTGAAATCGAGAATACAAGCGCCTCTTGATGGAAACACTGTTCAGAAAAATTGAAACACTGATTCTGCTCGCGTGCTTTTTTTTACGCGAAAAAAGATGAGTAACACCAAGTGAAATTGCCTCGCAGTTTCATGTGGTGATTTTGATCTGGGAAATCATCCGCAAGCTTTGCTTGCTTAAAAAAACAAAGGAGATCCAGATGAGTCGTTCGTTGAAGCGGACCCCCATCACCGGCATGACTGATGCTGATTCTGACAAGAATGACAGACGTTTAGCTAACCGCAAGTTGCGGCGTAGCACTCGTCAAATTCTTTCTCTGTTCGGCGTCGATTGTGACACCACTTCCCTGCCCACCATTCGTCAAGTCAGCGATGTTGCGCTGTTCGGCAAGGGTGGTAAGCAGTGGCTCGAGGACCCCGACCTACAGGATCTTATGAAGTAGCGATTGTGACTAGTCGGTGGTTAGGGCTCAAGTGAAATAGTCTTGCGGCAATAACTTTCGATTCTTCATCAACCTCAATAAGGGGGAAGGTATCAGGGCTCAGGCTCTGGATCTTCCCCCGTTTCTCTCTTGGGTTCAGCGCTCTAAAATTTTTGGATTTATATACTATGCCTTGTAGGTGAAGGTAGCTTAGTCGCAGACTTTGTCTGTATCATGCTCCTGTAAGTCTGGAGCTCTCACATTATTAGGTCCTGTCTCTACCTTCTTGTGGCTATAGTCACTTCTTTGTCCCTAGCCAGTTGCTTCGGGCAATTCCATCCTTGGTTTGATTTGCTTAGCCATTTTAAGCTTGTCTACATTGCGCTCTTGCTTGTGCTCTTAGTCGGATTATTGTTTTTGCGCTTTCATAAGGCCGCTGCCATCACATTTGCTTTGCTTTTATTGACGAGCCGACCCGTATTTAGTATGTACTGCCCGCGGGTGAATTCGGTCCGAAATGAGCAGGGAAAGCTAGTTTTTGGATTGCCTCATGTACGAATGAGAATTTTGCAGATCAATCCGCAGGCAGACAAAAATCATCAGGTTTCTGCTGCTATCGTCTACGTCAGAGAATTGCAGCCCCTGGTCGTACTATTTCACTCGTATGCTTGAAGTGGGAAAGCTCAGTGATTCAGAACAAGGGTTTGGACCGCAGCCATCTTGGTCAACTGAGCTGCTTATCCCTGTTGTACCTATTGATCATTTTTTGGTCAGTAAAGACATTGAGGTGTTGAATCGTGTTCTCGGGCCGAACATTGGCTCGGATCACCTTCCTGTATATGTCGATCTGCTTGTTCGCAGTTTAGTAACTAAGCCGTAACAACTTTTTCCTATATTGAGTCCACAGAGAACCCCCCCCTCTCAACTCAGGTAGGAAGCGAAATGTTAGATTCAAACCATTTACCAACTGACCGCACTGCTGCAGCTGCCCCTAGCGGTAACGCTGCTGGTGTACAGCGTGAATTGCTAGAGCAATACAAGCTACCAGCTCGCAGCAATGGTGCATGCTCTCTTAATGATGCTTGCTCGCCTTTTACGCCAGACTACAAGCGTGAAACTGAGTCAGGGCGTGCCTGGGACAGAGAAGCAAAGAAACAACAGGGTAGCAACCTTGAAGTCGGCCCTGATGGTAAATATGAAGTTAAACCTGGTGACAGCCTTTGGGGCATAGCCGAACGGGCCATAAAGAAAGAGGGTGGCAAGTCGTCCGCCGCCGAAGTTCAGAAACGTGTTAAAGAATTGGTCGAGGCCAACAAAGAAAATTTGCCTGGTCTTGATTGCAATCCACACTTATTGAAGCGCGGAACCAAGTTGAACATTCCTGGGCGTACGAACCAGGATCAGTCGTCAGAGAAACCAGCAGAAAAACCCGCGGAAACTCCGAAACCAGGAGCTGTAACCAAGCCAACGGAGAAGCCTTCAGAGAAACCGCCAGTAGAGAATCTGGCACCAGGAGCTATAACCAATCCAACGGAGAAGCCATCAGAGAAACCGCCAGTAGAGAATCTGGCACCAGGAGCTGTGACCAAACCAACGGAGAAGCCATCAGAGAAACCGCCAGTAGAGAATCTGGCACCAGGAGCTGTGACCAAACCAACTGACGGCACCTCAGACAAACCCACCGATAAGCCCGCAGAAACCGTCCGTCCTGATGTCTGTCAACCGACAGATATCTACAGAGACATGGCCAAGTTTCCGGAACTAACAACCAAAGAATATTTAGCTGCCTGCCGCATCGGCCGCGCTGTTGTTGATGGTGACGCAGAAGCTTTGAAGAAAGCAATGAGTGAACTTCCTGCCAATAAGGAGTCAGGTGAGCGTGTTGCTCGCGCCCTCAATGAAACCTTCAAGGACCAAGGCATAGTAGTCGACTATAACCAGTTCAATTATTTCCGTGCCTCCACTCCCGACAAACAGGAGACCATGAGCTCTTTGCGCCTCTATCATCGCGGCGCTGATCGCTATCTGGAAGTAAGTAAAGACCATGTCGGTACTGGTGGTCCAGTTCGCCAGGGTCCGAACGGTTCTTTGATTTATGGAGCGGTGGCCTATCACGGTGAAAGTCAACGCAAAGAAACTATTGACGATCTCTCGGCCGCAATGAGATCCCGTTATTGCTCCAATGATTATGGCTATTTGGCTAGTTCCATGGTCAGCTAGTTTTCAATATCAAACAAAGGCCCACATTTCGCGTTTCCTAACAATTTAGCTTTTCTCGAGGGGGAGGAAGAGATGTGGTTGCCAAATAAATGGCAGTGACATCTCTTCCGATTATCTGGATATTTATCTGTTCAGCTCACTTTAACGATTCGGTGATTTTGGCTTGAGTCGGTTTTAGCGACCTAGTGCTAGCTCCGTCAACAAGTAGCCAAATTAGAGAATCACATGGGTAGCTATGACCTACTTTGAATTCTTAAGAAGGCCGCTGAGCCTCAGAGTGATGATAAAGCCTGGTCTGGATTGATCTTTGACAACTTAGATGGTTAGCGTCAACTTTGCTGATTTAATAATCTTGCTTGGCAAGCTTAGAGAATACTACTTTACATCAAGCTGTAATAATCGCCTTGGCGAGCACTTAGTTCGTAGGTTTTGAGTTCCACAACTCTTCCTGTTCGCATCCAACCAAACCTCTCGAAAACAAATCCCGCGCATCACTTCCGATTTTTCCGCTTCCCCTCAAAGGATGCGTGTAAGGCCGGCTTGGTTGATGTGCTCTTTTTGTTGGTCTCTTGAGAGTTTGGCTAGTCAGTCTTGGAGGAGCTGGTACCTATCAGTGCAAGCGTGCCTGTGTTGCGAACCACGAGCATCGTTGCACTTTCAATTTCACCAAAGGACAATTCTATGGACATCATGCTGTCACTGCTTCCCTGGGTTCCGGCCGTCATCGGCCTTCTCGCCCTCGGCTTTCTGGCCACACGTTTCATCGTCAACGTTGGCCCTACCGAAATCGCCATCACCGAACGCCGCTACCTCGGCAAGAAGCTGCCTCCCAACCGCGCTTTCGCCACTTCCGGCGAAGTCGGCATCCAGGCTGCCTATCTCTCTCCCGGCCTGCACTTCATCTTCTGGCCGATCACCCGCGTCATCAAGAAGGCTCCCTTCGTGGTGATTGGTTCCGACCAGCTTGGCGTCATCACTGCTACCGACGGCGAATCCATGCCTTCCGGTCGCGTGTACGCTGAAGACGCCGCTGGCGAAAACCACGGTTCCTTCCAGGACCCGACGGGCTTCCTCAGCAACGGTGGTATCCGCGGTAAGCAGCTGCGCTTCCTCACCAACGGTACTTTCAAGATTCACCCCTACCTGTTCAAGGTCGACCTGATCGACAAGACCGTTGTGCCTGAAGGTAGCATCGGTGTCGTCACCGCTGCTGACGGTGCGTCGCTCATCGAAGGCCAGCTGCTTGGTCAGCGCGCCACCGGCCACGACAACTTCCAGAAGGGTGAGACCTTCCTTAAGAACGGCGGCCAGAAGGGTCCGCAGATCGACTTCCTCCGCCCCGGTACCTACAACATCTTCTCCGACATGTTCAAGGTCGATGTGAAGCCGGCGGTGCAGGTCAAGGAAAACCAGATCGGCATCGTCGAAGCCAAGGCTGGTGAGCCGATGGGCAAGGACGACGTTGTCGGCGCCTCGCCGGAGATGAGCCTGCACATGTCCTACCAGGACGGCCAGGCCTTCCTCAACAACGGCGGCAAGCGTGGCCCTCAGGAAGAGGTTCTGCGCCCCGGTACTTACTACGTCAACCCCTACCTGTTCTCGGTGACCATGCAGCCGCAGACGGTGATCAAGCAGGGTGAAGTCGGTGTGATGATCTCCAACATCGGCAAGGATCCGGCCGAGCTGTTCGGTGATGACGGTACTTTCCAGAACCACACTGTGCCGGCCGTCGTCAAGGCGCCTGCTGTTCCTGCCGACACTTCGGTTGCCGACAGCTCGCCGCTCACCGTCGGTGCCACCGACCCCGAAGAAACCCGCCACAACACCGGCGTGCGCGCTCGCCACGTGGTGCCGAAGGGTTACCGCGGTATCCAGAAGGATGTCCTCAACCCCGGCAAGTACAACATCAACCCGCTGGCCTACACGGTCATCGTCGTGCCCACCACCACCCGTTCCATCGAGTGGTCGGAGAACGCCGGCGCCAAGGACTTCGACCCGTTTGCTGTCGTCTCTCGTGACGGCTTCATGATGCAGGTCGAAGTGCGCTGCCAGTATCGCATCCTGCCCGAGAACGCACCGTATGTGGTGCAGAAGCTCGGCTCGGTGGAAGAGCTGGAGAAGAACGTCCTGCATCCGCAGATCGACGGTATCTTCCGCGCTCAGGTCTCCAAGTCGCCGGCCATCAACTATCAGCAGGAGCGTGCCACCGAGCAGCTCGACGCTGAGAACGCCGTGAAGAGCGACCTGGTCAAGTACAAGGTCGAAGTGGTGTCGGTGATGATCTGCAACATCAAGCTCCCGCAGGAGCTGATGCACACCACCCAGGAACGCAACCTGGCCCAGCAGCGCGAGACGATGTTCGACGCCCAGGAAAAGGCCGAGAAGCGTCGTATCGAGTTCCAGGCCACGAAGTCGCAGGCTGACCAGCAGGACACCATCGTCAAGGCGAAAGCCGGCATCGAGGTGGCCAAGCACGAAGCGGCACAGATGGAAGAGCGCGCCAAGGGTAAGGCGGCTCAGACTCGCATCGAAGCAGAGGCCGATGCCGGCCGCGTCAAGACCGTCGGTGATGCCGAAGCCGGTGTCATCAAGGCCAAGGGTGAAGCGACTGCTGAAGCCTACGCCAAGCAGGTCGAAGCGCTGACGGCGCAGGGTGTTACCTCCATCGAGGTGACCAAGCTGCTCACCGCTTCTGGTCAGGCCCTGGTGCCGCAGGTTGTTGCCGGTGGCGACAGCAATGGCGGTGGCAATGGCCTCGTCAATCTTCTGCTCGCCGACACGCTCATTCGCAATCGCGAAGAGAACGCTGCCGCGCGTGACCTGAAGAAGCCGGATGCTGGTGCCACGGCGCCGGTCGAGAAGAAGTAAGCTTCCAAAAGAAGCAAGTACTACCAATGAGGGAGCTTCCAAAAGAAGCGAACTCTACGATAGAGAAGAGCGCTGCTGAACAACGGCAGTAGCTCTTCTTCATTCGGACTGGGCGGTGGCGCTAATTGACTCGAAAGAGTTGGTTGGCGCCATCGCACCTTTTTCAACCATCCTCGAAAGAGATCTCACTTGTGGATGCTCTCCAACTTTTCCAACTTTTTGTCCCCTTCTTGTGGGCATTACTTGCCTGCATCTTGGGCGGTTTCGCCACCGGCATCGTCGGTGTGCTCGTTTTGACCAACGTCTTTAAGGTCAACTACGAAACAGCCGGTCGACGCAGTTTTGTTGTCGGTGCCATAGCAACGGCGCTGGCAATTGTTGTTGCGTCATTGCTCAATGTCTCGACTGCTGGCGGTTTTCTGCCGGCCTTCATTCTTATCGCTCCTGCAAGCGCCATCTACGCCTTTGCTGGCGCTGTTGTCGTCTTGCTCATTTGGGGAGCACTCATTCTTTTTCACTACTAATCCGGAGAAGAATTCTATGAACGGACCTCTCTTAATCGTGGGCGTGGTCTTGGCCATCATTCTGGCCTTCGTCGTCTATCGTTCGCTCAAGAGACCCAAGGTTGCGCAAGTCAACCCCTTCGACGCCGTCAAACCGTCACGCGCACCACAGTTTCCTGACAGCGTCGGCCAGCCATCTGCTGCTGCCGCTGCCAATTCTGAACAATCTGCCTCTGAAGCTGATTCGGAGCATCACGAAGAAGCCACAGAACCGGAGGAAGATATGACCATTGCCGCCTACATCGCTCAGGCTGAAGAGCAAGAAAAAGATGCTGATTTCGATCAAGCCATCGACAGCATCAGCGAAGCCATTGCCCTGGCTCAAGTTGAGTTCGGTGGTGATTCAGTGGAAGTGGCTCGGCTCCTGATCAAGCAGGGTCAGCTTTTTCAGCTGCGCGACTATGAGGAAGCAGCTGATGAAATCGACTGCGCAGAGTACTTGCAGGCCCTCGCCATCCTTCAGCAGCATTTCGGCGGCAAGAGCGAAGAGCTTCTGCCCGTGCTCAAGTTGCTGATCTCCTGGTACTACCAGACCGGCGACTTGCAGAAGGCAGATACCCTCATTCGTCGTTGCGGTGATATCAGCGAGGCTGCCTCCGAAGCCAAGCGTCTGGTTGCTGACCGCCCTGACCAGGCTGCTCCTGCTGCTAAGAAAATTTCACCCTTCAAGGTGCCTTTCACCAGCAGCGATAGCGCCGCTGTCGAATCTTGCAAAGAAGGCGACGAAGCCTTCGCCGCTGGCGAATACGACGACGCGGTCACTGCCTTCGAAGCTGCTATCGAATCGGTGCAAGTCGAAGTTGGTCGCGCTGCTCCTGAGCTGGCTCTGCTCTTCCACCGCCTCGGCCGCGTGCTGCAGGTCAAGGATGCTGGCGATACCGACGACGAGGGCAATGCCTACACCGATCCGGCCGACAACATGCAGATTGCATTGAGCATGCTGGTCAAGATTCATGGCTTCGATGCTGTGGAACTCTCGCCGCTGTTGCTCGACCTGGCTGCCTTCGAAGACCAGCGCGGTGACCACTATAAGGCCGAGACCTATCTGCGTCGCCTGGACATGCTCGAACGCATGGCTCGCAACGCCGAGAATGCGCGCAAAGCCTTTCAACAATAGCAAGGCCAGTTAGCAATAACATGGCCATTGGCTAATTGATTAGCCTCTTCGGAGAGTCGTCGGAGTCTTGAACTGTTTTGTGTTCTTGGTCTCCGGCGACTCTCTCTTTCTTTGCGGTTTGACCGCAACCAAATATCGAAACAGAAAATAGAAGCAAAAGACCATAATCGGTCGAAAAGCGGAATTCGTTCCATGACACAAGACAACAACACTGCAGTAGGCGACGACCATGGTGTCAACCCTTCTCACAGTGCTGATTTAACTACGGCGCTGATTGCCATACAGGAAGCCCTGCTACTGACTGAGGCTCTCCGTCAGATCGATCAGGCTCTGTTCTGGGCCCAGCAGGGTCGAGCAGACCTTGTTACTGTTTTCACTAACATGGCTAAGCTTATGCTCCTTGAGGGCAATGGCTCTGGCAGTGAAAGCGAGTATTGGCTCAGCACCACTCGTAGTGCTATCGCCATCGAGCTGCAGAATCCCTCGCATGCCATTGATTGTGCAACCAAGGCACTCTCTCTGGCCGAAGTGATCTTCGCTCAGGATGCCGTTAAGCTTGCCGTCGCCCGGGGTAACCTAGGCAGAGCGCTCGCGTTCGGCGGAGGCCAGGCCGAAGAGGCTCGTAGGCTTCTCTCCCAGGGTATCTTTGCTCTTTCAGAAGTAAGCCGTAAGTCACCTGTAGGAACGACTGTCAGGTTGCAGAAGTACTACAGTGAAACTTTTGTCGAATTCGCTCGGGCTATTCAGAGTCTTCCTCCGCGGCCCAGATGAAGCAAAGTCGGTAAATTGTTGAAGTAATGCTGGGAAAAGTCGGAAATATCGTGCTTTTCCCAGCACCTTTGTCATGTGTGAACAGCGCGCCAATTTTTTTTGACTTTTTAGAGACTATTTCATATAGTGGAAAGCTTAAGGCTTGATATTTGGAGGAGGTGTTCATGTCTATTTCTCAGGTCCGATGCTAGTAGGAAGAGCTTTTGCGTAAATCACTAAAGTTATCGACTGGAATTTTGGTGTCTTTCGGTTTTGCAGGAGCTGGAGCAATCCGGGCTTGCGATAGTATGCGATCGGCTTTCCAGAACTCGACGTGCACACCTCTATCAATCATTTCTTGTTTAGTCGGATAGGGAAATGGAGAAGTTTTGGCAATCAAAGCTAGTATTTTTTTCTCCACGGCTGTCGGTGTTTTGTCAGAACAAACCTTGAGGTTCTTTATGCGGCCGTAGTTGTCGATGCTAAAGAAGCAGAGAATGTTTTCATTGGGTTTGAGCGATTTTTCTAGGCTCGCGACTATCTCAGCGTAGCCAGCCTGATTTTCAATTTTGCTGATGATCGGATCGTGTCCGTAAGAACACTGGGGTGTCATGTCTGAGAACGAGTCAATCGGAGTATGTTGCCCTGCCTGGGCGGCGTTCAATGAAAATGTAATTGCAACAAGGCTGACTAGTAAGATATGGCGGCACAAATATCTCATGGTTTGATTGACCTCAATTACTCACTCATTGGCGGATTAATCAGTTCTTTCCAATGCCTATTTATTCCCTTATTTGCGCAATCCTACATCTTGCGTTACATCGTTATCCTTGTGCTGCGACGCAAACCTCCTAAAAACGCCATTCTCGGGTATACACGTTTTCGTTAGTACGCATTAGAGAATCGACAGGCTATTGATTGCGGATGAAGATGAAAAGGTAAGCGGTGTTCGCGCCCTTTGGGCAGTTCCTATTAAGGAGATAACAATGACTAATGTACTTCGACTACGAAATATTCCCTTCTTTGTATTTATGATTTCTTTGCTCTGCCTGCTGCCTGAGCCAGCATGTGCATACTTAGACCCATCCACCGGAAGTTATGCTATTCAGTGCGGATTGGGCACTCTTTTCGCTTTAGTATTTAATTCACGTAGATTGTGGTTGTCTGCTCAATCATACTTTTGCTCAGTAGTGAGGAAGTGATCTTGAGTATAAGCAATCGAGAAATTAGTTCGTCGTCGTTCCGCGATCCGTCTGGCAGTGTTTTTTGCGAGAATGATGAGGTTTATCGCCAGGTCAATCTGGTCTACAAGCCGCATTATGACTTGCTTATTGAGTCTGGTCTGTATGAGGCTCTGATTCAGGCGGATTTGCTCATTGCCCACGAAGAGATTGAGTTTAGAATCGAAATTGAGCAACAAAAGAATCTACATGGTGATACTAAATCTGGTGTCTACAAAATTTGTAAACCCAAGAAAGTGCCTTTTATTTCCTATCCCTATGAATGGTGCTTCAGTCAGCTTAAAGACGCCGCTTTGGCCACTCTGGAAATACAGTCAATAGCTCTCAAGCATGGCATGATTCTCAAAGATAGTAGTGCTTTTAACATTCAGTTTGTCAACGGCAAGCCACTTCTCATAGATACTCTCTCGTTTGAGCGCTATGAGCCGGGCAAGCCATGGATAGCGTACCGCCAATTTTGCCAGCATTTTTTAGCACCTTTAGTATTGATGTCAGCGGTAGATGTTCGCTTAGGCAGCCTTTCGCGCAATTACATTGATGGCATCCCTCTCGATTTGGCTTGCAAACTCTTACCAACTCTCGCCCTTATTCGTCCCAGTGTGGCAATACACTTAGCTATTCATGCTAGCGCCCATAAGAACACAATTACTAAATTAGAGCCCAGCGGTCAGCAATCTGGTTTTTCGAAAGATGCCATGTTCGGTTTGATAGACAGTTTGAAGGGAGCTGTGGAAGCTCTCAAAATCGCCAAGGTCAAGTCTGATTGGACTGGTTACTACGATGATAATAACTATACGGAGGCGGCCCAAATCGAAAAGCAATCCATAGTTTCGCGCCTTATCGATTTGACTAAGCCTGATATGCTTTGGGATTTTGGTGCCAATACTGGCGTGTTCAGTGACATTGCCGCGGCTAAAGGAATTTGCACAGTTTCAATGGATTTTGATCACAATTGTGTGGAGACAAATTACCTAAAGAGCCGTGAATCAGGGCACAGCCTCTTGCCTTTGGTTGTGGACATGTCGCAGCCAACACCAGCTATCGGCTGGGCCAATACTGAAAGGCAGACGCTTGATCAGAGGGGAAAGGCCGATACAATTTTGGCCTTGGCTCTTATTCATCACCTGGCTATTGCAAACAATGTTCCTCTCGATCAAATTGCTGCTTATTTATCTAAACTTGGCCGTTGGTTGATCATCGAGTTTATTACAAAAGAAGATTCGCAAGTGAAGAGATTGCTGTCTAGTCGACAAGATATTTTTGCAGACTATTCGCTAGCATCGTTTGAAGCGAATTTTTCACAGTATTTTTCTATCGTTGAGTGTATACCAATTGCTGGCAGTCATAGAACACTCTATTTGCTTGAAAGTAAGGCTTAGCCAAAGTAATTCAGTGATTTTCTCACCACTTAGAGGATGAAGCTACATGCTTAAAACTGTGCCACTGCATGCCATATTGTTTGGTGTTCTTCCAGTGTTTTGTGCATACTCAAGCCTGGTCTCATATCTTCTTCCGGAAGAACTGGTGATACCGCTAGCTGTTTGTCTTGCTCTGGCTTCTATAGTGCTCGTGTTCTCGTATGCCTGCTTGCGTGATTGGCGCAGAGCAGGCCTTGTCACGTCAGTGTTGATGTTGATGAACTTCTCCTTCGACGCCATGGCGGCTCCCTCCAACCGACTTTTGAATAGCCTTGGTTTGCCTCAAGACGACAGATTTTATCTGCTGCCATTCACGCTTTTGATCTGTTTTGTAGTCTATATTTTGCTCAAGGCAAAAAGCGACTACAAATTGGCGACATCGTCCCTCAATATGATTAGTGCGCTTCTGGTAGTTAGTAACGTCGGCTATATTGCTTGTCACGAGTACAAAGTGGGGGCCATACTAGGTGGAATCTTTCAGAACGACGATAAAGAGCTGGCGGCAATTCATCTGAAGAAAACCAAGAGTTTAGAGGATTCGCCAGATATCTATTACTTCATTTTAGATGCCTTCGGCCGCAGCGACACACTTAAAGAGGTCTATGACTTCGACAATTCTTCGTTCATTGATGGGCTGAAACAACGAGGCTTTGTCGTTCCTTCCGGCAGTCGCAGCAATTATCAGATGACCTGTCTGTCGCTTCCTTCATCGCTGAACATGCAGTATTTAGATCATCTGGAGAAGATATTAGGCCGTGATTACCATGATTCCAGCGTGCTCTATCGCATACTTCAACGCAATAAAG
This sequence comes from bacterium Ga0077546, assembly GCA_001464165.1. The sequence continues at coordinate 191 of LNEX01000205.1, read as the reverse complement.
TTACTTCACTGTTGAAGAGCGTCGGTTATCGCTATATTAATGTTCGCTCTGGTTGGAGCCCGACAGACTACATGCCTGGTGCCGACGAAAATGTTGGATTTCCCTTCGGCAATGGCTTCCATCTTGCCTTGCTCCGCAGTACCCTAATCGGTCCATTGCAGCGCGATCTCGACTTTCTCGGTTGGGCGGCA
>LNEX01000204.1 GCA_001464165.1 bacterium Ga0077546 | reverse complement strand
TTGTCCATGTTGTTGTTCCCCACCCCCCATTTCTCTTCAAAGAAGACGGTGATACTGAAACTCTCAACGTAATTTCGCTTTCCGATAAGTTTGAGAAAGAGAAGTATGCCGCTCAGGTGAAGTTCCTTCAGCGCCAGGTTTTAGCCATGTTAGATGAGTTGGATAAAAACCCACGAAAGAAAGTTGTGATCATCCAGGGCGATCACGGTCCGGCCTTGCAGACTGGTAGTGATGGTAATCCGTCGCCGGCTTTTCTACGCGAGCGCATGCGCATCTTGAACGCTTATCGCCTGCCAGCTGCTAACCCAGAAGTGACCAATGCAGGAGCGACTAATTCAGGAACGACTAATTCAGGAACGACTAGTTCGGGAGCGACTTATGCAAGAACAATTAGTACCGATTCAATTTACGACGGTATAACGCCGGTTAACTCATTCCGCGTTGTTCTCAATCGCTACTTTGACGCTAAGCTGCCCCTGTTGCCAGACAAATGTATTTACTCACCCAACCCATTGCCAATGCAGTTTGTTGATGTCACTAAGGAGGTGACAGCAGACGTAACTGCGAATTTGCCAACTGCCACTCTGCCAAGAACGGCGACATCAAAAGTGACAACGGCTGCTCATTAATCAGGATCTATTAACTATCTCTTAACCGCTTCTTAGTTGTGCTGGGTATAGCTTGGTATCAGATAAATAGAGAAGAAAGAGAGAAGAGAAAAATGAATCCGTTTGAAATACATGGCCCAGTATATCTAGTAGTTTATCTAGGCATTTGTGGAACGACACTAGTAGCCGCAGATATTTATAGACGGCATCTGCTTCGTGAAGCCGCCAAGCTCAATGATCGCTCTGGTGAAGATGATGCGAAAGTTATTGCTCAGTCTTTAGAACCGTACGAGGCGGCCTATCTAGCTGGTGGTGTTGAGAGAGTCTTTCTCACTGCTTGTGGCACTCTCGCCCGTCATAAGCTAATCGATATTGATAGTGTCAGAGGCAAGATAACAATAACCGTCCCTCATGGTTCCGGTGTCTACAGCAAACTTGAACGAGTGGAACAAGCGCTGCTGAACAAGGTGCGAGGTTCTGGTGAATCACTGACTTCTTGCAAAGCGACAGTGGCTACAGCCACCTCAGGTATTAAGAGCAAGCTGTCCCGAAGTGGCTTGATTGTGGATGTTTGTCAAAGCACTACCGCGCAAATTTTGCCAGCCTCTGTATATGCAGGTGTGGCTCTGATCTTTGCTGTACCGAAGTTTGTCATCGCTAGCCAGCAGCACTTGCCCTATAGCTTTCTGGTTTGTGAAATGATTGTTGCTTTGGCTGCCACTGCTCTTTTAGTCAAGAATGAAAGTTTTAAAACTGAAAAAGGACATGCAGTTTTAAAGGCTCTGGCTGACAGTAATTCTGCCCTAAGGTTGACTCACTCTACTAATCCAGCGGGTCTTTCGCTCAAAGACTGCGCTCTGGCTTACGGTATATTTGGCGCCCTAGCTCTCGCCGGTGACCCCTTTATGGCTGCCCACACCGGTTTGCACCGGGCCTATGCGGCAAATGGTGATTCTGGAAGCGGTTGCGGTAGCAGCTGTGGCAGTAGTTGCGGTGGTGGATGTGGTGGCGGATGCGGTGGCTAAGATGACTAATGTTGTTAAGATGGCTAAGCAAAAAGCTAACGAGAGGGCTAGTCTAAATCCGCAGCTGGGTATTGGCTTTCGTCCGGAGCTGGCGCGTTTCATCGAGCAGCACGAGAATATTCAGTTTGTTGAAATCGTAGCTGACGATTATAAGCATCTTGAGTGTATTCCCCAGGCTCTGCGCGATCTGCAGAGGCGGGGTGTCACCGTTATTCCGCATAGCTTATCGCTTTCTGTAGGCGGTGCGGAGCAGGTTGCGCCAGAAAGAATCAAACATTTGAACAGTCTAGCGCAGTATTTTGATTCGCCTTTTGTCAGTGATCATATTGCCTTTGTTCGGGCAAGCAATATCGAAAGTGGTCACCTCTTGCCAGTGCGTCGCACTGAAGCTAATTTAGCTGTTGTTTGCGAGAACGTAGAGAGTGTCAAAGTCGGTCTATCTGTGCCTTTAGTTTTAGAAAATATCGCCTGTACCTTTGATTGGCCAGACAATGAAATGGATGAAGTAACTTTCGTCAAGGCAATTGTAGAGCGTACAGATACTCGCCTATTGCTTGACGTGTCTAATTTATTTGCCAATAGTCATAATCTTGGTTTTGATGCTGTTGATTATTTGAAAGGTCTTCCTCTTGAACGTCTTGAGTACGTTCATATGGCTGGGGGGATATTCAAAAATGGTCTCTATCATGATAGTCACTGCCATTCTCTCAAAAAGCAATCACTCAAGCTTTTAACAGCATTAAAAGGCATCATTCAGGTGCCTCGTATAATGCTTGAGCGTGATGATAGCTTTCCTCCATTTTCTGAGCTAGTTGACGAGTTGGAGGCCATAGCCAATGCCTGAAGGCCATCTTGATCTAGGTAGCAATCGCTTAGCGATGGCAAAAGAGCAAAGAGAGCTGATTGAAGCTTTGCTTTGTGGGGCGCCGCACCCAGCAGGGTTTGACTCGGCGCGCTTGCAGTCGGCCTCGGAAGCCCTGGCGCGGAAGAGAATTCGCTGCATGCAGAGGGCTCATGCTTTGGTGCAAGAGATTTGTCCAGGAGACAACGATTCAATACTAGAGGCGCTGCACCAGTTCATCCACGAGAACCCTTCTGTACACCCTCAGGGGCCCTACTTCGACGCCTTGGCGTTTCTCTCGTATCTAGGACGGCATAGTGCATCTGGGCTTAGTTCGAGGCCAAGTCGCAGCGCTTATGGGGAGGCTATCTGGAAGGCGTGTTGGATGACCATGAGGAAGATCAAGCAGAGAAAAGTAGACGCTATCGACCAGACTATCAACTAAACTGCTTGTCCCAGGTTTATAATCGGCGTAATGCAAATTAAACTGACAAACCAAGGCTTCATTTTAGTGCTAATTCCTCTGGCTGTGCAGGTGGCCTTTTTGGTTGCATTCTTTTGTATGTTGCAACAGGCTGAGAATGAAATTATTCAAGAGCAGCAGGCTCGCGATATGGTCACTAGTCTAAATCATATTGCCAGAGCTATTTTGGCATCAAGCGCTGGTGTTACCCTAGCAACTCCTGGTGGCGGTGTTGTTGGCGACGGCTTTAGACCTTCTACGCCGGGTGACTCTCTGCCGCGTGAGTTTGCTAAGTTAAGGCGCTTGTCTGTTGGTCATCCTGAGCATATAAAGGCAATTGAACAGTTAGAAACAACATGGCGCGATAGCTGGCATGCCATGAAAGAGATCAAGAACTATGCTAAGTCTGGTGAAAATTTCACAGTATTGGCTAAAGTGGCAAAGCTGCAAATGAAGTTGCAGGCTGTGTATCGGGCAATCGATTCTTGTGCCGTTTACTTCGAACAATTGCAAGCCCAGGGCCCGGTTGTGCAAGAAGAGCTGCGGCAGAAGCAAAAGTTGGCGCTCTTGCTTTTTCTTTTAATAGATGTGGCGATGGCACTAGGCCTCTGTTTCTACTTTAGTAAGCAGACCGGTAGCCGGCTTAAAACACTGCTGCACAATGCTCGTAGCTTAGTCATGGGTAAGCCAATTGTCGGGCGTTTGACGGGAAATGACGAGTTGGTAGAGTTGCAGCGCACTTTGATACAGATGGCTGATTCGTTGGCTCAAGCGCGACAGAAAGAGAGAGCAATACTAGATAACGCTGGCGATGTCATTTGTTCGCTTGATGCCAATTGTTCTATTGTTACCATCAATAATGCCGCTCAAAAACTTTGGGGCTTCAGCGAAGATGATCTGCTAGGACGTCGCTTGGCTGAATTGATTGAGCCAGCTGATTGGGATTCCACTCGACAGAAAATGGCAGAAATCAAGAAGACTGGTAAAGCCCAAGATCTTGAGAATAGTGTGACTACGGCCGCTGGTGCCCCTTTGGCGATGTTGTGGAATATCAATTGGTCAGAAGCCGAGAAGAGCTATTTTTGCGTGGCCCACGATATTACAGCCAGGCGGCAACTAGAGCGTCTTAAGCTCGAGTTTATGTCAATGATTACCCACGATATTCGCTCACCAATAAATTCTGTGCAGGCTTTTTTGTCGATGTTGGCTGAGAAGTTTTATGGTGATTTAAATGAGAAAGGCATGAACCGCCTTAAATCGCTGGAAGAAAGTGTCAATTTAGTAAGTCGATTGATTTCTGACTTGCTTGATTTAGAGAAAGCTGAATCGGGAATGCTCGTATTAGAGCCAATTGATGCTGTTTCTACCCAAATAATTGCTAGCTCAATTGATGTTGTAAGTTCCATGGCAGAGCGTAAGCAAGTCACTGTGAAGCAGGTTGGTGCGGAATTTGATTTGGTTGTGGATCAAAATCGAATGATTCAGGTGCTGGTCAATCTGATTGCCAATGCCATCAAGTTTTCTCCAGCAGGAGCCGTTGTCACAGTGCAGTGTAGAGAGGTCGATAATCAGGCATTTTTTGTTGTAGCTGATCAAGGGCCTGGTATTAAGCCAGAGCATCATGCTCGTATTTTTGATCGCTTTGAGCAGATTGTTGGTCGTGGTAAAACCAGTGCTGGCAGTGGTTTGGGCTTGGCCATTGCCAAAGCTATAGTCGAGCAACACAAAGGTCATATTGTTTTAGAAAGCGATGGCGAGCACGGTAGCACCTTTACAGTGCGTTTGCCGATTGGTGATATTTAGCTGCCGCTAGAGAGCTTGTAGCCGACACCATAAATAGTTTGAATTGCTGACTTATCATCGACGTCTATTTTCTTTCGTAAGCGTTTGATCCATGTGCGCACAGTCTCTGGTCCGGCCTCAGAGTCCGATTTCCATACATGGGCCAGAATGGCATCTTGGCTAAATACTCGATCGGGGTGTCGCAGAAAAAACTCTAGCAATGCAAGTTCTTTGGGTAGTAACTCTATTTTTTTTCCTGCCACTTCAGCCACTAAAGACTTAGTATTTAAGCTGAGGTGAGCAACTTTCAATACTTCTTCTGCAAGCTGGGCTGGACGCCTTAAAAGAGCGCGAATGCGAGCCGATAGTTCACGTAAGTCACAAGGCTTGGTTACGTAGTCATCCGCACCACTGTCGAATCCGCTAGTTTTATCGTCAATGCTACCAAGGCCGGTGAGCATTATCACGGGGCTAGCGCCGCCGTTGCTGCGATAGCTCTGGCAGACCTCTACTCCGGATAGGCCAGGTAGTTGCCAATCTAAAATTATCAAATCAAATTTAAATGACTTAGTGATCTCAAGGCCTGAAGTGCCGTCGTGACAGACGTCAACAGTGTGATTCTCGCGCCCTAGCCAATCGGTTACTACAGCAGCGAATGCTTCGTCGTCTTCAACAAGTAATATTTTGGCCATATCTATTTATGGGCACCCCTAACAGCGACAAAAGTATAACCGTTTCACAGTGCTGTCACAATTGCTGCTTAGGATGCAATCACGGAAGTTCGAAGCTCTCCGTACAGACAACACCCTGACAAAAACACTAGAAGGCTACATTTGTTGCCGGTCGAAAGGCTATAGGTGTTTGAGTTTTACTAACATCGGCCAAGCCGATATTTTCTATATTTGGAGGTTCTATGAGCGATCAATTACGACCGTCGTTTCAGGCTGAAAATTTTCGAGGAAATGACTGCAGCCCAATGCGTGAAGCGGCTTGCCAGGCTTACACCCCGGAGAACCAAGCTATTTTTAGAATTGATATTCGCGCTTCGCGAGGGGCAGAGTCTCTACCGGGGTTGCAAATAGTATTTGAGCAGGACGGCAATGACTCGCGCTCTTCTTCGGGGCGCGATAGTGGAAGAAGTTCACACGATCGCTCGACTGACAACAATAGAGATTTTTCTCCTACTGATCGTTCTTCTCGCGCTGATCAATCTTCGCATAACCCGTGGCACCATGGCCATGAGCGCCACTCTCATTCGCAGCACCGTATGAACGATTCTTCTTCTTCGTCTGACCGCAGATTTTTAGGTAACGATAGCTCTCGCGACTTTGGTCAATCTTCACGTTTTGACCGCTCTTCAGGCAACGACAACAGTTTTGTTAGTACTGAATCGCCCCCCTGGGAAACTCAGCGTGATTTCGGTAGTGACTCAAGAAATAGTTTTAGGGGTGGCTCGCGAGATAGTTCGCGCTATGCCTCGCCGCTTGAATTACTAAATCAGTTGGTCGACTACTTCCGTCAGCATGAACTCTCTAACTCGTTTGATGGTAGGGGTTTCTCGTCTACTGGTTCAGGTACGCAGCTGCGTTTGGTTGATAGTACCTATCGACCCCCGTCTCAGTCACAAAACTCTGGTGGGCTGTTAGATAGCTTGCCAAATCCGCCTTCTCCTCGCGATTTACTAAGTGGACTACCAACCCCTCCAGGTCTACCAAGCCCCGGTGATTTACTAAGTGGACTACCGACCCCTCCAGGTTTGCCTTCGCCAAGGAATATCTTTGACAGGTTGCCGAATCCATTCAAGCTCTTCGGCTAGGTAGGTCTTCGCAATTTACTTGTAGTTCTTTGCTGCGCACAAGTAGATATGCACCTCTTGGGAAAGTACAAGGGGTGCATATCTGTTTGCGAGAAAGGTTCTCGTGAGCTTTTTACTTAGCTATTTTTTTCCGCCAATGTATTTGATGATCATGTCGTGCCATTGTGGCCAATCATGAGCGTTTTCGTTATATTCTTCAACTGCATGCCAAACGCCTTTATCCCACATCAGTTGTGAGAACCTTTTGTTATTGCCATGAAGCGGGTCTTCTGTGCCAATTGGGATGATCCAGTCAATTTCGCGAATTTTATGAAGCTTGTCGTGATCGTTCAAGTGTTCGATGTACTCGCAGGGGCTGCCTTCTTTGATGACATCATCAAAGTGGTTGTCTGCCCATTCGTGCACATCGTAAACACCGCTCATGGCGACCACGCGCTTGAAGTGTTCAGGAAAGCGCAGGGCTATGCTGGCCGAATGATACGCTCCAAAGCTGGCGCCGGTGGCGATGGCAAATGGATTGTCGTTTTTTGAGAGGGTGAAGGGTAAGACTTCTTGAACAATATAATCTTGATACTGCAAGTGTCTGTGAGCGCGATCTGTTGGGTGGGCATCTTGGTTGAACCAGCTTTCGGGGTCGACGCTGTCGACACAGAAAACTTGAATCCAACCTTCGCAGATGTGTTGTCCAAGGGTGTTGATTAGACCCCTGTTCTCCCAATCGTAGAAGCGACCTTGAGAAGTTGGAAAGACAATGACGCGAGCGCCGCTGTGTCCGAACTGAAGAAGCTCCATCTCGCGACCGAGAGCTGGGCTATGCCATTTATGATATTCCCGCAACATTTGCCTTGATTGCCTTTAGCCAGTATTGATGCGGACAAATTGTATCATGGTGGCGCGAACGTCAACGGTAACTGAGCGGTTACTAGTCTCGTAAGTAACTAAATCGCTATACTTACTTAGACTTTTGAGTTTACGCTCTTTCTTCATCCTTGTCATTCTTGTGAAGTGATTACCTATGAATTCAGTCTTTCTTTCGCCGAATTTTCCGCCCAACTTCGCTAACTTTGCTGTACAGCTAAAACAAGCGGGTGCTTGTGTTTTGGGCCTCGGGGATGATCATTATGACGACCTTAGCGGCGATGTGCGTCGCAGCTTGACTGATTATTATCGTGTCTCAAGCATGCATGACTATGACGAGCTAGTCCGGGCCATGGGTTACTTCACCCATCGTTACGGCAAGATGGATCACCTTGATTCACACAACGAATATTGGCTTGAAACAGAAGCTCGTCTGAGAACCGATTTTAATATTGAAGGCATTAACGTTCATCAGATAGGCAAAATTAAGCGTAAGTCTGAGATGAAAGAAGTATTTGTTAAAGCTGGTTTAACGCCCGCCCGCGGTCGTATTTGTAATACACGAGAAGAGTTGCTTGCCTTTATTCGCGAGGTTGGTTATCCAGTTGTTGCTAAGCCAAATATTGGTGTTGGTGCGGCAAAGACGTTCAAAATTTGCTCTGAGTCGGAAATTGATAATTATTTAGCTGAGAAATTGTCAGAAGATTACATCATAGAAGAATATTGCGAAGGGCAAATCGTTACTTATGACGGGCTTGTAGACGGCAATGGAGACGTGGTGTTTTCATCATCACTGCGATACAGTCGTGGTGTTATGGAAGTTGTTAACGAAGATTCTGATAGCTACTATCATACTGTGCGTGAAATTGAGCCTGCCCTAGAAGCTGCTGGTATTGCTACTCTTAAGGCTTTTGATATGCGCAAACGTTTCTTCCATCTTGAATTTTTCATGAAAGAAGATGGCTCCATAACTCCTTTGGAGGTCAATATTCGCCCACCAGGCGGCTTGACTCTCAATATGATGAATTATACTTTTGATGCCGATTGCTACCGCACCTGGGCTAATTTGATTGTAAATGGCGTCTCTGAGCCAATGGGCGAACGCAGCCACTTAGTGTTTTATGTCGGTCGCAAAGATCGCATTCCTTATCAAATGTCACACCAGCAAATATTGGAAAAGTGTTCCTCTGTGATGATGCACCACGAGAGATTGAATGATGTTTTTTCTGGTGCTCTAGGAAATTACGGCTATCTCTTGCGGCACGAAGAAATGGAACCATTGCTTGAAGCCACTGAATTGATTCAACGGCGCGGCTAAGGGCTAAAAGCACGGGCAAATTGGTTTTGGATGCTGGCTAAAGTATTAATTTGCCTTGCAAATTGAAAGCGTAGCTTTTAAAATGCAAGGATGATATCTCGCAGATTACAGCAGAATATTAAGGAAGCGCTTGACCGGCAGGCTGCTGTGGCGATTATTGGTCCACGCCAGGTCGGTAAAACCACCTTGGCTTTGGCAATCGCCGATCAACGCCAAGCTCTCTATCTTGACCTAGAGTCTAGCCAGGATAGGGCCAAATTATCTGATCCAGCTCTATTTCTGCGAATGTATGAAGATCGCCTGGTAATTCTTGACGAAATTCATCGAATGCCAGAGTTGTTTCAGACGCTGCGCGGTTTGATCGATGAGGGGCGTCGTCGGGGGAGGCGCACTGGCCGTTTCCTAATTCTTGGATCTGCTTCTATTGAACTACTGAGGCAGTCTGGCGAAAGTTTGGCCGGTCGAATTGAGTACATTGATTTAGGCCCGCTGGACGCCTTAGAAGTAGGCGGCGACCAGAGAGAGTTAGTCGAGCTTTGGTTGCGTGGCGGATTTCCTGATAGTTTCTTGGCGAAAAATGATTCGGATAGCCTTAAGCTGAGAAAGAGCTTCATTCGAACTTACTTAGAGCGAGATGTGCTGCAGTTTGGTCCTCGAATACCGGCAGAGACCCTAGAAAGGCTTTGGACAATGCTGGCTCACAATCAAGGTGGGCAGCTAAATGCCCTCAAGCTGGCTGGCGGTCTATCAGTTAGTGCGCCCACTGTAACAAGCTATATAGACCTTCTAGTAGATTTGCTTTTAGTCAGAAGGTTACGTCCGTTCGTTGCTAATGTAGGTAAGCGCCTTGTGAAATCGCCAAGGGTTTATGTGCGTGATAGCGGGCTCGTGCATGCGCTGCTAGGCATACGCGACTTTGATGATTTGGCTGGCCATCCTATTGTTGGCGCCAGTTGGGAAGGTTTCGTTATTGAGAATCTTTTGGCTGCGGCGCCAGAAGATACGATGGCAAGTTTCTATCGCACTGCTAGTGGTGCCGAGATAGACTTAGTCTTGGAGCTACCGACCAAAAATGGTCTGTGGGCAATTGAGGTGAAGCGCAGCCTAGTGCCTAAGGTTGAAAAAGGATTTCACTTCGCCTGTGAAGATATCAAACCTGATCGCCGTTTTGTCGTCTATTCTGGCAGCGAACAGGCTATTGATTTGAGGTCTCTAGCTAGCCTATTGGCAGACCTGTGCTAGCTGCGTTAGGTTTGTGGCCAAATGACAAGGTTAACCCCTTCAAAGACATTGTTTTGGTGTTGATTGTCAGGAGCTGCGATGTCTTGTACTGGCAGGGTTGTGTCGCTTGTTTACAAGTCTTGATTAATCAGGTCATACAAGGTTTTACCGGAATGCTGGGTCTTGTATGTCGTAGGGTGAAGGCCCTCTTTAACCAACTTTTCAGTAAACAAATAAACACAGAAATCAGCCAATCCCTAACTCATCACAGATAAGAGCAGCACTTACGTTGTCTTTTGTCGGCGCACACTGTTCCGTGTGTTTCCCGTGAAGATAAAGGGTTGACCGGATTTTTGGTTGATTTGTTTTTCTGTCGGTTCGGTTTTGCTTAGAGGAAATTGCCCACTCAACCCGCAAAGAGAACTCATGAACACAACCTCAACGACCCCCGCTCAGAAGTCCAACGTCACCATTGGCTTCGGTCTGTCTCTCCTCAAGCAGGAAGCAGCTGCCTCCAAAGGCAAGAACGTTCTCGTGTCGCCGGCATCGGTGGCCATCGCCCTGGCGATGACCCTCAACGGTGCCAAAGAAGCCACTCTCGCGGCCATGAAGGCTACCCTGGGCTACTCCGAATCGGAGAGCGTGGAAGCCATCAATGCCAGTCTCGCTGCCATCATCGCCGGTGTCACCGACCCCAACATCGGCGTCGTGCTCAAGGTGGCCAACGCCATCTGGGCCGAGCAGAACATCGCATTCAAGGCCGATTTCTTCGACCGTGCTTCCGCCAGCTACCAGGCCGAGGTTCACACCGCCGACTTCCTCGACCCCAAGACCGTCACCGACATCAACGGTTGGGCCGAGAGCAACACCAACGGCAAGATTCCCACCATCATCGAGGAGATTTCTCCCGACATGGTCATGTATCTGCTCAATGCCGTCTACTTCAAGGGCCCCTGGACCACCAAGTTCGACAAGGACCTGACCACCGCTGGCAGCTTCGCTGGTGAAGCTGGCGCCGAAGACGCGGACATGATGTTCCGCAATGGCGACATGCGCTATTCGCAGGGCAAGGACTACGCGGCTGTGGCCCTGCCGTTCGGCGAGAACAAGCGCGTTCAGCTCTATGTTCTGCTGCCCAACCAAGGCGTCGACATCAATGCCTTCGTCGCTGGCCTGGACGCTTCGGTGCTCACGGCCATCAAGGCCACTACCTGGGAGAGCGAAGTCGACCTCACCCTGCCGCGCTTCGAGCTCGACTACGACGTGGACCTCAAAGACTCGCTCTGTGCCCTTGGCATGGAACCGGCCTGTCTTCCTGGCGCCGACTTCACCGGCATGGCCGATGAAGCCCTGCTTATCAGCACTGTCAAGCACAAGACCTACGCCAAGTTCGATGAAGATGGTGGCGAAGCTGCTGCTGTCACCGCCGTCGGCATGGCGCTCGAGTGCGTCAGTTTCACCCAGAAGATGCGCGTCGATCGCCCCTTCGTTGCCATTCTGATGGACGAAGGCACTGACACCATGCTCTTCGCCGGCAAGATCGCCTCGACGAAGAAGTAACACTTCTGCTCTACAGGGCTGCTCGGATTGTTTTCCGGGCAGCCCACAGGGGCTTCTAGTGTTAGGTAGATGGAATTTTCTTCTTTTTTTTAAAAAAAAGTTGTCCTGGATATTAGGTTGATGCAGCCCCGTTACTATTTCTTTGTTTTGGGCATACTGTGTTATATAGTGTTCTACCCCAAAATTGAGAGGATGTCTTATGAACAGTAGTATGACTCTGATTGAATTTCAAAGAGAATATCGCACTGAAGAAGACTGCATACA
>LNEX01000203.1 GCA_001464165.1 bacterium Ga0077546 | reverse complement strand
ACTTTCATTAGGAGACATTGGCCAGCATTTTCCACCATCGGATGAGCGTTACAAAGGCGCAAACTCACTAGATATGCTCGCCCAAGTCAAAGGCTTAGTCACTAATCAAGGTTTTGTTATCGGCAATATTGATTCGACCATAATTGTGGAACAGCCCAAGATGGCACCACATTTAGAGTCAATTAGAACCCTGCTGTCTGAGGTTTTAAATATCGAGCTATCGCGCATAAGTGTCAAAGCCAAGACCCATGAAGGCCTGGATGCTATAGGTTTGGGCAACGCCCTGGCCTGTCAAGCCATAGCTCTTTTATATCAAGAATAGACAAGCGACATAATTCAAACGAGCGTCTAGCCTCAATTTTTGTTTTCTAAAACAGTCAGATTTTCCTGAGAAAATATGACTATTTCGGAAGTCGACAAAACGAGAACGTAAGCAAAGAGATTTTCCCGGGGAAAATCTCTTTGCTTTTTAAAAGCGCAATGGGTTAGTCACAATGAAGAGCAAAAATGAAGAGCAACGCCTGAACTACTCAGGCAAGCAGAATATTGGCCTAAATGTATTGGTAGCGGTAAAAGAAACTGCTGAATCTAGCCATTTTTGCATCCCTTCATTTTCGAGGGAGCTATGAGGCACAGCCATGCCTTCAATCGAACGGGAAAGGGTAAGCTCGTCAATACTTTCCATCACAGTGATGTACTGCACCGCTTTCTCTTTATTTGCTGATTTATCACTAATAGCTTTATCACTACTAATTTTATCACTGGCTTCAATACTGGCATTAGTCCAAGCAGCATAGCGGCGACAACCGCTAAGAGTAGGCACATCAGCCATGAGTCGGGGTAAGTAAGAGAGCTGATACCACTGACGGAAGGCATCAGAGTCTTGCACTTTAATCTCAGAACTAAAGAAGAGCATAGGACACCTGCCAAAATGACCATTATAGACACGGCGTTCATGCTCATAAATTGGTTGATAACTAGTGCGAGAGAAGTTCTTGAGAGCAGACTCTTTCCATTGTCTAAACTGTGCCAGCTCTTCAGCAAAGCCAGTGCGTTCAAAAATTTGCTCAGTCTGCTTCAGCGCATCGCTATTGGACAATTCATAGATAGTTAGATACTGACCAGCTACAGTATTGGCCGCAACAGCACTGTCAGCTTGATAGCGAGCAATGTTTTTGATTTCAGGCGAAATAGAAAGCAACTTCGGCAAAAACTGATGGTGGTAAAAACGATCAAACTCGGCTTGCTTAGAATCCTCCACTGAGAATGAAACAATCATCAATGGCGCGCTGGCAGATAAATCAATCACTTACTATCACCTTTATTTACTATCAAAATTTCTCTAAATCAATTCGTGTAAAAATTAGTTCTTCTAAACATCAGTCCTTCTCAAGACAATTTTTTTCGCAAACTAATCAACTTGATTATCCATAACTGGCGCATCCCAGCGCTGATAATTTCCGACAGCAAAACGTACACGTTTGGAACCGAAGTCTCGCAAAGGCTTACCATCAGCGCCTGCCCCCCAAACAATGAAAAGATACTGGTCGTTGGTAATAACTGTGACTGTGCCTGGCTTAGCTCGCCAATCAACCGGTGGGTCAACACTATATTGATCAATCTCGGGCACTGTCAATCCAAAATCTCGCACAAACACAATGCGATCAGAGTCGATTTTAGAATCAGCCATTGGTGGCGGTTGCTGCTCTCCTTCTTGAATTAAATAGGCATTGTCAACTGTCTCACCAGAAACCATATAAGCACTACCGGCTATATATGGATTATTGGGAATCAACTCATTTAACTGCTGCAGAGCATAAGTTGTCTCATCGCCAATTTCAGGAAACCGATGATTCCAGACCACCCAATTATCAACCCAGTTAGCCACCTGACGCATTTGGTCAAACATTTGGCCATCATTTATGGCCTTAGATGTCATCAATTCGTGCTGGCGAATCACCTTGTTGACAGCTTCTACTTTTGATTTAGAAGCCTGCGCTGCCTCACTTTTCTTGACCTCATTGTCATTAAAAAGATCATCGTTATCAAACAGACTTTTCTTCGAGAAGAGATCATCGGCGTAAGCAGAGCAAGTAGGGCTAGGCTCAGAATTAAGCATGCTGCTAGACTTAATTCTGACCATACTACTAAGCATATTGGTGACGACTAAGAGCAGTGCCACTTTCGGCCAGAAACACTTTCGTAGCCTGTTTAAGTCAGGTCGCTTCATACTTTTGCCACAACTTCTGCCCAAAAATTCATCCACATACCGAGTAGTCGCCAAGTATACCCTTTTCGCTATGCAAACCTGTCTGTCGCTTCCATTAGATGATGCAAAATACCTGGCTCATTATAGGCGTGGCCAGCATCTTCAACCATTTTCAGTTCGCTGGTCGGCCAAGCCTTATTTAAATCGTAAGCTGAAATGGGTGGACAAGCCATATCATAACGCCCTTGCACAATTACCCCTGGTATTCCCTGCAAGTTACCGGCCTCTTTAATTAGCTGACCGTCTTCCATCCAACCAGCATTTGAGAAATAGTGGTTTTCAATGCGAGCAAAGGCCAAGGCAAAGTGATCGTCGGCAAAATGGGCACTGTTATCTTCACTTGGTAACAGAGTTGTAGTCTCCCCCTCCCACACACTCCATACCCGAGCCGCAGCTAAGCGCACAACCTCATCACTGCTAGTGAGAAGCTTGTTGTATGCGGCAATCATATCGCTCTGCAAGCCCGAAGTTGGTTCAATAAAACGTTGCCATTTTTCGGGAAAGAATAAAGATGCGCCCCACTGGTAATACCACTCAAGTTCGAAGCGACGCAGTGTAAATACACCACGCAAAATCAATGCTTTTACTCGTGTTGCATGTTTTTCGCCATAGGCTAAAGCTAGAGTTGAGCCCCAAGAACCGCCAAAGACAACCCACTTCTCAAAACCACAAAGCTGCCGCAATTTCTCTATATCATCGACCAAATGCCAGGTTGTATTGTTTTCCAGTGAGGCATGCGGAAGCGAACGGCCACAACCACGCTGATCAAAAAGTAGAATATTGTATTTAGCGGGATCAAAAAGTCGCCGGTGCGAAGCTGAGCAACCGCCACCAGGTCCGCCATGCAAGAAAACCACGGGTTGGCCAGATGCATTGCCGCACAGCTCATAGTAAATCTCATGACCGTCGCCAGTATCAA
>LNEX01000202.1 GCA_001464165.1 bacterium Ga0077546 | reverse complement strand
ACGTTTTCTTATCATGCCAATCTTTTCCGGGGAAAAGTTGGGATATTGTTGGGATGGGTTTTTCCAAAGTCCCGAAAGTCTTGGGCGATGAGAGACTCGAACTCCCAACCCCCTCGGTGTAAACGAGGTGCTCCACCATTGAGCTAATCGCCCGACAAGATAATCAGTCTAACATGCCGGGCAAGCGACTAAGAAGAGCAAAGCCGTAATCAGCTTAGCTTTGCTTCAAATTTGCAACATCACCAATGTCAAGCACGCGCGGGTGCCACTTAGAGCACCGCCAAGTGGCCCTACGCTAGATACGAGGCTAGACAAAAGACCAAACATAAGCCCGTCGAGAAATCATTTCAGAAGGGTATATAAATAGTTGCGACCAGTTAAAACCACTTTCCCGAGAACAAAAGTACCTAAAGGCTCATTCCGTGGGACAGGCAGACACGAGCGACGGCAAACACAAACCAGCAGAAGTGCCCAAAGACGGCGCTGGATACGACTCGGCCGAAAAGCCCCAATCACTTGCCAACCAGGCTCAAGACCTGAGGCGCAATGCTGCCGAATGGAATGGCGCATTGGCCCAGGGCAAAGACTCTGGCGCTGTTAAGGCCATGGGTTTTCCTGATGCAAAAGTAGAAGAACATCCGGAAAAAGCCACAGGCTCCAAAAGTACCGAGCAAGAAGGCCCTGTATTTATAAAAATTGCCGGAATCAAAACCGAAGAAGCTGCCGTTGGCGAATTTATAAAGATCAATGTGAAGCCAGCTGAAATCAAGACCACCACAGAGCAATCGGTGATGGAAATTGCTGCCCAGCATTTAGGGTCAGGCGCCAGCGCTGAACAAATTAAGCAACACGCCAAAGAAATCTACGAACTCAATTTCATAAAGTTAGCAACAAGCGATTCACCCCAAACAGCAACAGTTAAAGCCGGTGAAATAATCAGAATGCAGGGCCACACCGCAGATGGTGCTGTTGTTCTAACTGATACTGGCAAGTCGCTTTATACAATTACTGAAGACGGCAAAGTAAAAGTAACCAGACCAGACGGCAGCGGCTTTGAGCGCAGCTTTACTGGCAAAGCTGATGACAGCTACAAAGAAGAGCACTTTGGCCCTAAAGCAGCCGACAAGTTTACTGTTGTGCGCAGCGCCGATGGTCGCCTAATTAGCAGTGACAAACCTGAGCCTCCCGCTCCCAAGAGCGTGGCAGAAGAGAAAGCTGGCCTAGAGCGCTTGATCACTGAAAAAGTAGTGCTGCCGAATGAAAGAGAAAAACTAAAGCGTGACATGCAGACTTTTGAGACCCGAGCCAAAAGAGACGGTATCAGCAGTGAAGAAGTAGCCAGCACCTACCGTGACCTGGCTCATATATTAGAGCTAAAAGGCAATGTGCCGCTATCGCAAAGAGAGCGAGTAAGGCTTGTGAACGGTGCCATGGCCAATGCTGCTGAGCCTACATCAAACGACCAAGGCAAGTACGGCACCTGCCAAATTACGACTATAGAAAACAGACTTTATGCCAAAGAACCATCCACAGTGACAGATATTCTTTCGCAAGTTGCTAGTGAAGGACGATTTACCACAAAAGATGGCACTAGCGTGACAATGGAAGAAACCAATCTAAGAGCACACGGAGACGCTGCCCTTAACGCTAAGAGTGGCTCATGGGTGCGCTCATACACCAGCCAAGTTTTTCAAACTGCTGCCATCTCGGCTTTCTACAATCAAGAAAATCTGCGTAAGATGCCACCAGGCGATGTTCACTACTATCAGAAGCAAGCTACTGGCCCCTTCGATAGTGGTGAGTCACTAGTCGACTATTCACACGGTCGCCCCCAAGAGCTAGATAAGGGCCCGGGCATGGCTGGCTACATGAATAATATGATGCGCATCAACGAACAGTTCACCAAGAAGTGGCAGCCAGAGATGTTTATCATTAATCACGCTGAGCAAGAGCGAGACAGTGAGCACAACCTGGCCACGGGTATAACATCGATAGAAGACTTCGCCGAGAAACTTAAGCACCTACGCGAGACAGAAAAAGGGCCGCTCTTCGCCACACTATTCGTTAGAGTCAATAGCGAACCACTTGTTAGCACCCTGCGAAACAACCCACTCTCCGGGCCGCTTTCAACTGAGAAAATTCTAGCCGATCATCATGTGGTCAATATTGTCGACTACGATCCTAAAACCAGGCTAGTAAAAATTGATGGCCAGTGGGGTAATTCGCGCGACTTCATCAGCAAGCCAATGACAATCGAACAAGCCTATGCAGCCACGCGGCCGCCTAGTGGTGAGACATGGATGGCGCGAGCAGAAGCTTTGAAGCAAACAGCATCGCCCAAAGAATTTGATGCGCAATTAGGCAATTTAGCCAATGCACTAGCCTCTAGCTGGGTTGGCGACTTACAACTTGGTTCCAAAGTCGATAGCGTAGATGCCAGAAAGGCTATTGCCGCCTATGAGCGCCTGAGGGCGGGCAGACCAGGACAAGCATACAAAGAAGCTGATGCCAGTATGCGCGAATTAAGACATGAGCTTTCGCTTGCTGAAAAAAACAAATAGCTTTCTAACCTAGAATCGCTGGTTTAGCTATTTGGGGCTACCATTCAAAAATCGAAATTTAGATTTTAGCTAAGGTTGAAATCTAACCTTCAACAGTAAAGTGAAACTGACTGCCTTTGCCTTCTTCTGTTGTTACCCAAATTTTACCGCCGTGTAAGGTAACTATTTCTTTGCAGATAGCCAACCCCAGACCTGAGCCGCCCTTGCCCTTATGAGCAGAGCCTGTACCTTGCTGGAAACGCTCAAATATTGACGATACCATTTCTGGTGGCATGCCAGGGCCCTGATCTGACACTGTGATCTCCACAAACTCGCTCTTGGCAGTGGCAGAAAGCTCTATGCGCCCGCCTGGGGGTGAAAATTTAATTGCGTTTGAGACCAGGTTAAAAATCACCCTGCTAATTTTCTCTCTATCGGCCAAGACACTTAATCTCGTCTCTCTGCACTCAATAACGATACCGTTCACAGCAGTCCAGTCAGAGACATTAGCCTTAACATCAGCAAACAAAGCGCTCAAGCTCACTGTCTCTTTTTCTAGAGCCATGGTGCCCGATTTGATCTTTTCAATATCAAGCAGGTCGTTGATAAGGCTGAGCATGCGCGAGCTGTTGCGTTCAGCAGAGTTAGTCAAGCGCACACCTCTCTCATTGAGCTCACCAAGCATTCCGGCCTGAGCCATTTCAATCATGCCTTGAATGGTTGTAAGCGGTGAGCGCAGGTCATGAGTAAGCATAGCCACAAGCTCTTGCTTGGCACGCTCTAGTTCTTTGCGATCAGTCATGTCGTGAATGACCACAAACAAAGACAGTTCTTCTTCTGACCAGTGACCACTCCAGAGGGTATCTACTATGCTGCCGTTGCGGCGACGCACACGAAATTCCTTTTCGCGCTCAGATTGGCTCGGCACGCGCTCTTTTCTCTCACGCAACTCGGTGATCCACAAGAGCATTCTCGCTTTGTCTTCTTCAGCAATGGCATCCACAACTCGTGTGCCGATAAGATCTTCTGGTTCAAGGCCAAAGAGCTTAAAACTAGCGGGATTTGCCGTGCTAAAGCGACCGTCTTTATCAATGGCACAAATGGTATCAAGAGCATTTTCGATTACGGCCCTCTCTTTGTGATTCGATTCAGTTAAGGCGCGGGCCATTCTGCGAAAAACTCTATCAACTTCAGCGATCTCATCGCTACCTTGCAAGGGGGCACTAAGTTGCTTACCTGTAGCCAATCTTGAAGCATTATCTTGGAGCAGTCGTAAGCGTCCAACAACGTCTTTGAGCAGGAATACAGCAACAGCAATGCTCAGCAAAACATTGACGATGGCAGCAAAGGTAGCCACAGTCAATATCCTCTGCCTTAGCTCAATCTGGCGGTTGCTATTTTTCTCACTATTTTGCTTTCTAAAGACGGCCTCTAGCTCATGATTCTGCTCTATCAGCGCGTGAAAAGTCGACTGAATCTGCTTAATGGCCAGAACTTCATCGGTGAAAAACTGACTGCCATCGTGGGCATTAAGCCGCTTCATCATGGCATCAAGAATTAGTTCAGCACTTAGTAAGGTCGAACGTGAAACTCTCAGTCGGCGATTGATTTCGAGGTCATCCGGAGTCAGTTCAACAAGTTCATTGTATCCAGATAGCAGCTTCGCCACTCCCGGTTTGTAGCTCTGGTCAAAACGGCCAGTAGCACGCCATTGAGTTCTGGTCGTATTATAAATAGTCTGCCATAATGCAAAAAGATCATGGGTGAGAGCGGCTATTCCCTGCGCTACTTTCTTAGAGCGCAAGGCTATGGCAGACTCAGCCTCTGCTTGCCTTTGCAAATCTACCAAAACCACGACAAAAGCTAGCTCGAAGCAAAGAGGAATTGCCACGAGTATTAAACCTTTGGCTGCCAGAGAGAGCCGCATTTCGAACCGGGCGCCTTATTCAGATACGTAACCTGACAAGTTTACTTGAAACGATTGAGACCGTCGTATATTCTTAGACAGCGAATTTGATATACACCTTAAGTTGTCGGAGCGAAATGGCTAAGATCCTCTTTGTGGAAGATGATAAAGACTTGACAGAAATGGTCAAGGACTGGCTATCGGCCGACGGCTACTCTGTAGAAATTGTGCATGACGGCACAGAAGGCTGGGAAGTTCTACGCAAAGGCAAGTTCGATTTAATTATTCTCGATTGGCACCTACCCGGAGGTCTTTCAGGGCCTGAGATTTGCCGCAAATATAGAGACACTAAAGGCAAAGCACCTGTGATTATGCTCACCGGTCGAACCGAAATTACAGAGAAAGAGCAGGGTTTTGACGCTGGGGTCGATGATTATTTAACAAAACCCTTTAACCTTAAGGAACTATCAGCACGCCTGCGCGCGTTGCTAAGACGGCCACCCAACAAACTTTCTAACATAATTGCCAACGGCGCTATAGAAATTGATTTAGTCAAACGTATCGTCACCAAGAGTGGTGCCAAAGTTCAGCTGCAGGCAAAAGAGTTTGATTTACTTGAATACTTCATGCTGCGCCCAGATGAAGAACTGAGCACAGAAGCGCTTCTTCAGCGCCTTTCAAAGCCCGGTATTAAGGCGACGGCAGAATCGCTGTTAGAAACAATCACCGCTTTACGCACAAAACTTGACGACAGCCAAGATCAATCGCTGTCAATTATCACAACCATTCCTGAAGTAGGGTATGGCCTGCGCAAAATTAGCATTTGCTGACTTGATTCAATACTAAGATAAACTCGGCAATAAGTTGATCTATGACGTTTCTGCTATCCTTTAATAATGGTAGAGCATAAACACGGTTTAACTATTAACCCCGGCCAAAAGCTGACCAAGGGTGCCCGAAAAGTCCTTGAGTATCTTGAGCGTGCTCACGATATGACTAGTGCCCAAGATATTCATGGTCTAATGCGAACTGAAGACCCCAAGGCTCCTGGCCTGACAACGGTTTATCGTTCGCTCGAATCTCTAGTTGGCCAAGGCCTAGTCCAAGCGGTGCAACTCGGAGATGGCGAGAGGCGCTACGAACTAGTTCGCCCTGGTGAGCATCATCACCATCTGGTCTGCGAGTCTTGCCGCAAGAGCCTGCATCTTGATGAATGCTTGATCGAACAATTTGAAGATAGTATTCGCTCGAATTATGGTTTTCAGGTAAAGGGTCATGTGCTCGAAATCTTTGGTCTTTGCAATGATTGCAGCGGCAGCCAACGTAAGCGTTAGAAGAAGTGCAGCGTAAAAAAAAGGGCAGCGCTAGAAGAAGGGCAGCTCTGAAGGAAAACAGCGCTAGAAAGCAATTGCTAGAAAAACTACTTTAGTAAACCAATTACCAAAACGCAAGCACTCCAACTGCAGACGGATAATCTGATGCCCGAACTAGACTCTCTAAAAGCAGAAGAAGCGGCAGAGAAGGCCATTCTCTCCCTCGACAACCTGGGCATTTTCGCTTCTGTGCTTTGCCTCATTCATTGCTTGGCCATGCCTTTTGTCGTTGCGGCTATTCCATTTATAGGTATGAAGTGGCAGTGGCTACAAAGCGAAACGACCGAAAACGTTCTCATTGCCTTCATTGTAGGCTTCGCTATTTTCGCAATCATTCCTGGGTATAGAGAGCACAAAAAACCAATTGCTCTGGCAGGCCTAATTATTGGTCTAGCGCTTGTGGCTGCAGTGCCAATTTTGAACTTCCTTTAATATCAGTAGGCAACTTGTTACTGGTAGGAACGCACTTATTGAATCGAAAGCTTACTCATGGCAGTTTTCTCGCTCACTCCCATAGCCCATCCAATAGCACTATTGAGACGAACGACGCACATAAAGGGCACGGCCACGGCCCTGGCTGCAAACACTAGTAAAGCAACTGAATACTAAAACATTAGACAGACTTATGGTTACAGGAGACACAGTAAGGCAATCTCTTAACCTTACCTTTAACCACTTGAAAAGATACTAGCAGGGCAATAAGGAACGCTAGAGCTTTAGCTTCCAAAGTGCTGATTCAAATAATTTTGAACGGAGAGCCCATGGCTGTAATGTTTTTCTATCTGGTAGTGCTGACTCTAGGGGCGGTCTTCCTGCTCACCGTGGCTCACGATGAAATAACTGGCTTCGGACACGGTCTGCTTGATTTCGCGACCAAAGTTTTGCATTCGTTTGAGCGCCTCGGTGATTCGAACTAAAATCACGCCAAAACTAGTTGCGCCAAAACTAGTGAACTAAAATCAGTAACTGGCTGAACCAATAGCAGTTGAACAAAATCGAATTTCCTAGGAAACTAGGCATATGAAATTTGATTCGTATGCCATTGGTTCAATATTGATCTTTAGTGTCTCACTGCTCTCTGTGCTCGGCCTCTTGGTTGTGCGCAAATATTTTGACCTAGAGAAGCTAAGAAGCTGCCACGAAGTCGGGGGCTATCTGCTCTCAGTTGTAGGCACGATGTATGCTGTTTTACTTGGTCTAATTGTGGTCGATGCCATGACCAAGTTTCAGACAGCCCGGGAAATTGTTGAACAAGAAGCTAATTCTTTAGCTGATGTTTTTCTTTTAGCGCGCAGTTTCCCCCCTGAGAAATGCCACAAGGTACAAGTTGTATGCAACGACTACGTCAAAGAGATTCTCACAGAAGAGTGGCCGGCAATGGCTGATGGCAAAATCAGTAAGACAGCAAGAAAGGCCATAGTAGAACTAATGACCGAAGTTATGAGCTTTGAACCTGTTACTGAAAATCAAAAAGCAATTTATCCCATTGCCGTGCAAGAAACAGGTCAGGTATGGGATTATCGCCGAGCTCGAACGAATATGGCACAACACGGCATACCGGCTGTTGAATGGATTGTCTTAGTAATTGGTGCAGTAGTGACCATAGTCTTCACTTATTTCTTCGGACTAACTGACGCCAAAGCACAGATGGCCATGACCAGCATGGTATCACTATTGATATCACTAAATATGTATCTTGTGATTTTGTTCGGCTCGCCTTTTTCTGGCGACCTGCAAGTAAGCCCGGACGCCTTCAAAGTTGACAAACTAATTTTCGACAATCAACTAGGCTTCAAGCTAGACAGAGCCGGAACTCAGCTTTAAAACTTGAGTCTAATTTAGTGATTCAGTCTAAATTTAGTGATTCAGTCTAAATTTAGTGATTCAGTCTAATTTAGTGATTGTTCCAGGCTGACGGTGTGCACTTTTGGAAAAAGGCACCGATATTGTGGTCAAAGTCTTTGAAAAATTCTTTCCAGATCAACCATTTTTCTTTCTGACGCAGTCTGTTCACCATTCTCATGCGTGAACATCCTTCTTCGCGCTCTTCGTTTCTAAAGACTCGAGAGGCGTTGCGACCAGCCAGGCTATCATTCAGCATCAAAGAGCGGTAGCCAGCAGAAGTTGAAACCCTTTCAGGCATTTCCATCGTTGTACGAATCTGGCTTGTCAGCTTTACCGAAATCAGAGAACTCTTACCTGCGTTTGTGCCGACGACTGGGTCGGATGCTCGCAAGATAGTCGGAGATGCCATTGCTATACCTCATGCATAGATAAAAGTTATGCAGGTCAGAGACGCCCTTTCAAAGCCACTTTTCGACTCGATGGTATTATCCCTGACAAGTAGTAATTGCACAATACGCTTAGCCTTCTTAGCAGTATTCAAGATGTTTAGCAATTGCTACATGAATACTTGGACGCCCAGACTGCGACAATGTTTCCGCAAGAGTTGCCAGTAAGTAAGTGACGTCAAGAATTAATTTTGAGCTTCTTACTACATATGCGACAGCTCGGTGGCGACACCCAGACCGCCTCCTCTTGGCAAGCGCATTGCCGCTGGTGGCATATTTACGACACCAACTATAAATAGAGATCTAGCATTATCCTTAGCTTTGCTAGAGGAATGGGTAAGATCTAAATATGGCATCCGGCGACGATAACAAGAAAAAAGAAGGAGAAGACGATCTTCTCTCACATTTGCCTGGGTATACGCCCTTTAGCGCCCAGCAGCAAGCACTACCTGGCCAGCAACAGCAGCCGGCAGGACCTCCTCCGACAAACAATCCCTGGTTTCCGCATCAGGAAGTAACCAGTCAGCCGCCTTCCGCCTATCCTGTTAGCGCCGGTTATGTAGGTCCAGCAGAACCCATCGGCCCAACGGGTATCGAACTGCCTAAGTTGCGGCCACAGGACGACCCCAACTCAGCGGAATACATTCCCAGAACCCCGGTTCTCAATGCCCCGGCGCCTGATCCATCCAGCCCGTGGATTCCAGTACCAGAACCAAAGTGGGATTTGTTTGCCGAAGAACAACCACAGAGACCACAACAAAGACCGCCGCAGCAGCTTGAGAGGAAAACTCTACCAGCCGGCGGCAGCCAAGCGAACGCCTTACCTTTCAACTCTTTGCCGATCGTCACAGGTCCAAGCTACTCACCGGAAGCTCCAACTGAACCAGTTTGGCCAGGGCAGCAACAAGCAGCTATGCCAGGTCAACAAGCGCCAACGGCTCAGGCACAACCTGGTGCACCTGAGAGTGCCCAGTTCAATCAGAAGCAGCAAGCGAACATAAATCTCCAGTTACAGCAAAATCAACAGCCCGGATGGCCCAACGCCAACCCAAATAGCAGAAATCAGAATCAACAGAATCTAAACTATGATCAAGAGCAGCAGTCACCGAAACTGCGCAGCAAGCTATTTGGGAATGCTACAGATCAACTTAAGGAAGTGCCACCACCTAGTATTGGCCTCAGCTTTAGCAAGAATGACATTATTGGAATTGCCACGTACAACCTCAATGTAACTAAAGACATACTTACTAATCCCAAGGCATATTTTCAAAACTTACCACTCACTGGTGGCTATGGCGAACCGCTTCTATATCTTGTTTTCACGTTGATTTTAAGTTCGCTTATGTTCGCTGTGTCTAAATTGAACCCGCTACTATTTTTCTGGGGAATGATAATCGGCTTCCTGTCAGTAAGTGTGGGAGCAGTTATTACTGACTTAGCTTTTAAGCGCCTCGGTGGTAAAGGCGATCTTGAAGGAACATTCCGCGTCCTTGCCTTCAGCAAAGCAACCTTTGTTTTTGCCTGGATTGCCCTAGGCCAGATTTCATTAGGAGCGATGCTAGCAACCATGGGAACAGGCTATATGTGCTACATCGGCTTGATGCGGGTACAAGGCCTCTCGCCCAAAAGCACCCTAATTATCGTCGCAGTTTTGAGTGCACTGAGTATGCTATTCCGCATATCATGCCCCGGAATTTAGAACACAAAATTAGCTAGCTTCTTGCTTGCGGTATTTATAATAGGCCGCACAAGTGCCATCAGAAGAAACCATAGTAGCTCCAAGTGGGCTATCAGGCTTACAGCCATGGCCGAAAGAAGGACAGTCTGTCGGTTTTCGCAAGCCTCTCCAAATTTCTTGAGAGATACAACCAGCAAATTCTTGAACCGCTTCAGCTTCAGGCGAAAAGGCGCTGAATGCATCGTATGAGACAAACTCAGGCTTGAGACGCAGACCACTAAGAGGAATGGCACCAAGCCCGCGCCAATCACGTTCTGCTGACTCAAATACTTCGTAAATAAGAGCTCGCGCTTCGGGGTTGCCAGCCTTATTGGCTGCACGGCGGTACTGATTCTCAACTCCATACTTGCCTGCTTCCAGCATAGAGAGGCACTTCAAAATTCCTTCAAGTACATCAACCGGTTCAAAGCCAGTCACCACTACTGGTATCTGGAACTGCTTACTCAATTCCTCATACTGATCAAAACCTGTCAGGCTACAAACTTGACCAGGCCCCAATAGACCGTGCACGACATTATCAGCACGACTAAAGATGCTATTGCAAACCGGAGGTATCTGAGCGTGATAAGAGAGCAAATGAAAATTGGTGATACCAAGTCTACGAGCCTGCCAAACAGCAAGAGCGTCCATTTGAGCCGCAGTCTCTAATCCGACATTGAAGAAAACTACCTTCTTGTCCGTATTGGCCCGAGCTAAGGCTATGCAATCCATAGAAGAATAGACAACACGAACATCAAAGCCACTGGCTTTGACTTCGAGCAAATCACAAGTTGAACCTGGTATACGCAAAAGCTCAGCCGGAGCGCAAAACAAGACATCTGGCTCTTGAGCAATAGCAATGGCACGATCAAAAACGCGAACAGGAACAGACGCCACCGGGCAACCTGGTCCGTGCACAATGTTCAGTTCACTAGGCAAAAGCTCAATCAAATTGTTCTCAAGCAAAACCTGAGTTTGATCACCACAAACTTCCATTATGGTCCATGGACGCGTCACTGTGGCAGCTATCTTGCGCAGGAGGCGCTCAAGCGTTTTTTCATCACGATAGTCATCTTGCGCGGACGGAAGAACACCGAACATTAAGTATCGCCATGGAAGACATCAACCAAGGGTAGATTACCCATAAATGCCAACCACTAGTTGACATTTATACGGTTGTAACAAGTAGTTGCAAGCGCGCAACATACTGACAACTACTCGCGGGGTAGAGATAATTTATTAGAAACCGGTGCCAGCCTGTTTAAGCCGTCACGATCGGTCATTATCAGCAGCTTGTCACCAACTGATAGTGGTGTGCCTGGTGCAGGGTTCCAGTCGGCTACACCCTCTTTCGACTCGTGACAAAGCACCGTTACTTCATAGTTATTCCGCAAATCATCGACGGTCTGGCCAACAATAATGGTATTAGACTCAACAATCAGCTGCAAAGCATTGATAATCGTGCCGCCAAATTCAAATGAGTCGATGATGTTGCCTGAAATGGCCGCTTGGGCAAAAAGCCTAGCTGACCGGGCTGAAGAGCTATAGGCGCCCTCGATACCCATAAATTTTTCAACTTTCTTGGCCAACTTCTGATCGAACATACGAATCACAACTCTTATGGTCGGATTGATCTCTCGAGCAGTCATGGCCGCTTCAAGATTAGCTAAATCGTTATCAGTAACGGCAATGATTGCCTTAGCCTTAGCTACTGAAGCTTGCTCCAAAATTTTAGTGTCACGTACGTCACCAAACAGAACAGGCACCTCATAGCCTGCGACCTCGCCCACAAAACGGGCATCAGGGTTTGATTCAATAGCTACGACATCTTCAGAAAAGCGCTTGAGATGTTGCACTACCCTCACACCAACGTTTCCGAGCCCGCAAACGACTACATGACCTTCCATTGTCTCGGCGATCATTTTCTGCCACTCCTTAGAATAACGCTTGTGCTGAAAGAGAAGATTGCCGAGGTGCACAACCCCTTCAGCGATTGTCACCAGACCTAAAATAGGCAACAAGAAAAATAATGGCGAAAGACGAATATCTTCCACATACTGCAGAGGACTTTCAAAAAAGATCATCAGCAGTGTGTAATAGGCGGCCTGAAAAAAGGTCATTGCAGCGCCACTAGGCAACAAACTATGTGGATAATAAAAGTAGAAAAGCGCCACTGACAAACTAAAAGCAGTAGAAAGACAGAGCAAAAAACCACGAAATTCAGTGAGCAAAACACGCACGAGCAGATAAATCTTGCGCCCTTGCTTGCCAGCCGTAGTCGAATTTAACTTACTTTCCACCAGAAGAGTATAACCGCATCAGCCGGGAGCGAGCCTCAGCACAAAGAACGCGATGGCAATAATTGGCTGCTATATCTTGATTGTAAAGAAGGCACCATGTTAATATCAGCAAAATTGGAAAATTTCAGGTTATTTTAAAATGGTATGCAGCCAAGCTGACACCACCTTTGATACCAAAATACAGAGCATCACAAGCGGTGTACTCTGTGCCAACGGTTTGCTAAATTATCACAGTACCAAGACAACTATTGCTTCAACAAAGCGCTTAAGCCATCGTTTAGCGATAAGCCTGATCGTGGCCATAGCTTTAACCTCAATCTTTATTTTGCCACCGGCGTCAGCCGCAGAGCCACGCAGACAGCTCAGCGGTGCGGTGCAGCAAAACGTTTTTGATTCGGAAGAAGAGAGAAACCAGTTCCTTTTAGACTTGGCTTTGACGTCTCCTGACAAAGGTGTCAGCCATATCTTGGTGCATGAAAACGTCAGCCACAAGAACGGTGACAGCAAAGAACACGTGGCCGGAGCATCAATTGCAGCTCCTAGTATCTCCAATTTCGATATTGTCAGCGAAGGCTTATGGCGGGGCGCTGCACCCTCAAATCAAGCAATGCAAAAGCTAGCAGAAAGCGGTGTCAAAACCATCGTTGATTTACGCATGGCCGGCCCTGGCGCAGCAGAAGAGGCGACAAAGGCAAAGAAACTAGGCATTAAATACGTCCATATTCCACTTGGCTTCATGGGGCCGTCGCTCTTCAAAGTTGCTCAATTCTTGAATATTGTTAATGATCCAGCCAATCAACCAGTGTTCGTTCACTGCCGCTATGGGGCCGACCGCACAGGTGCGCTGGTTGCTGTTTTTCGTGTAATTCACGATCATTGGAGCTTTAATCAGGCCTACAGCGAGATGAGAAGCCATCACTTCAAGCCCTGGCTTGCCAGCCTAAAGCGTATGGTCGCCCGCGTTGGCGGCAATGCTGAAATCCAACAAGAGCTAAAGACTCTGGCAAATAAGAACTTGGCTTCTACTAATCTTTAGAAACTTACTCTTTCGCCTTTATATCGTTCCAGAGCGCCTGTTCGTCGTAGCTGTCATCAGGATCGTTTGCGATCGTAAACTCTTTGATTGTAGCGTTGCGACGGTTGCGGTCGAGATTCTTCATACCCGGGTCAAGGTCGTAAAGGCGATAAAGGGGGTCAAGAGAAGATTTCATAATAGAAAGAATGCTGCTCACTTCTGAGCCAATTAGATTAAAGGCCGCTTTTGCTTGGGGAGTTGAGGCATGGGTGTCGATGTCATCAGCTAGGCGAACCAACCTGTCGGTCTCTTTCACCAGCTTGGTGAGCAACTGCAAAACAGATATATCTCGCGTGTTGTTAGTTGAATCAGTAGACATAGAACCCTCTGGACTTAGATGTCTATTTAAGCATTCTGTAGCGATATTAGTCAGACTGATCGAGTAGATAGTCTAAAATCACAACAGTTTCTATAGCTTTCTTTCTGTCAGCGGTGCCATGGCCCTTCTTGAAATCCAAAATCTAGCAACTGCCTTCCCCACAGAGGCCGGTATGGCCCGTGCAGTTGACGACGTCACACTCTCTGTTGAAAAGGGCAAGGTACTTGGCATCGTCGGTGAATCGGGATGTGGAAAATCAATTACCTCTTTGTCTATTTTGCGTTTAATTCCACCGCCAGGAAAAATTGTCGGCGGTCAAATTCGCCTAGATGGTAAAAACCTACTTGAGTTTAGCGAAGCGCAAATGCGTGGTGTCCGAGGCAACCGCATCGCTTTGATTCCGCAGGATCCCATGACTTCACTCAACCCTGTTTATACAGTTGGCGCTCAAATCATGGAAGCAGTAGAACTTCACCAAAAAGTGTCGAAGGCTGAGGCCCGCAAAAAAGCAATTGCTGTTTTAGATCGAGTACGAATTCCCGAAGCGCGCAACCGCGTCGATGATTATCCCCACCAGTTTTCTGGCGGAATGCGCCAGCGGGTGATGTTGATAGCCGACGAGCCCACCACGGCTCTCGATGTTACAGTGCAAGCGCAAATCTTAGATTTACTGCGCGAGATTCAAAAAGACCAAGGCACAGCAATTGTCTTAATTACTCACGATCTTGGCGTGGTAGCTGAGATGTGCGATACCGTAGCTGTGATGTATGCCGGCTCTGTGGTGGAATATGCCAGCGTCGAAGAACTCTTCAAAAGCCCAAAACATCCTTATACGATTGGCTTGATGAATTCGCTACCAAAGCCCGGTTCGCAACGCTTGATACCAATCGAAGGGCAGCCACCCAGTTTGGTTAACCTTCCCAACGGATGCCGTTTTGCTAACCGTTGCTCGTTGCGAGTCGATAGCTGCGAATTATCAATTCCACCCCTTGAAGAAAAATCAGCTGGCCACGATGCTCGTTGTTTTTTAGTAAAAATTCAAAGAAGAAAAAAATGCTGAGCAATTTAAGAGTTCCGACAACAAAACAAATCAGAAACTTGGAAGCAGCCTGGATTGAGTCGATCGCTGAGATTTCAGGTGGCCTCAATTGGGGTCAGACATTAATGGAAGTTGCTGGTCGAGGGGCAGCACTTGCAACACTGTCTCTTTGGGATGAAAACCCAGGGCACATAGCAATATTTTGTGGCAGTGGCAACAATGGTGGTGATGGTCTTGTGGTGGCACGCTACCTCAATCTCTGGGGTGTTCCAGCTAGTTGCTTTGTGGTCGCTCCAACAGAAAAAGTCTCAGACCTAGAAACTAATAAAGAAGCCAATAAAGAAACTAGTAAAGCCAATCCTAGACCGAGTGAAAAACAAGACAATCAAGAACCAGAAGTGACAATGTCCACACCAGAAGCAGAAGCAAATCGAAAGATACTGGCTTCACTAGGTGTTGATTTGATTCTGTTAGAAGACACTGATGAACTGGTAGAAGTGCTCGGTGCAATTACTTCAAATTCAACAGTGCTAGTTGATGCTCTGTTCGGCACCGGCCTAACAAGGAACGTCGGTGGTGTTGCTAAACGTGTTATCGAAGCCATTAACTCAAGCACAAAGCCGGTGCTTGCCATTGACCTACCTTCTGGTATCAATTCTGATACTGGTCAAATCATGGGTGTCGCAGTTCGCGCAGACAAAACCGTTACCTTTGGCTTTTTGAAACCTGGTCATCTTAACCACCCGGGGGCAGAATACGCAGGCAACATGCATTTAATAGACATCGGCCTGCCAGACTTTAGCAACCTTCCTGAAAGCTTAAGCCACGTCGAAAGCACTCCAAGAATTTTCGTCACCACCTGCGGTGCGGTACAATCAGTCTTACCGTCGCGCCCAACTAATTCAAACAAAGGTACTTTTGGCCGGGTTCTCACCATTGGCGGCAGCCTGGGTATGGGCGGTGCGGGAGCTTTAGCCAGCAGTAGTGCTCTTCGAGTAGGAGCTGGTCTATCATACTTAGCCACGCCACGGTCGATGGCCAATCATGTAGCTGTGGAAGAAATTGTAGTCAAGCCACTGCCAGAAACCACAGAGCAAACAATCAGCAAAGAAGCACTGAAAGAAGTAATCGAAATGCTTGATCAAATCTCAAGCGTGGTAATTGGCCCAGGTCTATCCCAAAATCAAGATACAGTAAGCTTTGTTCTAGACTTACTCGATTTAATTAACAAGCCTTGTGTTATAGATGCCGACGGCCTCAATGCTCTTTCTGCCAATATCAATTCGCTACCCAAATCGGCTCGCAATTTTGTCATCACCCCACACCCAAAAGAACTTAGTCGCCTTACGGGAAAAACAATCGAAGAGCTTTTATCAGACCGCGTGGGTTCTGCCCTAGCAGCTGCAAAAGAGTTTGACTGCATTGTAGTTTTCAAAGGAGCCTACACTCTAGTAGCCCACCCAGAAGGTGAAGTCTATATCAATCCGACAGGTAACTCTGGTATGTCCACCGCAGGGTCAGGTGACGTACTCTCGGGAATTATTGGTGGCTTGATGGCCCAGGGCTTGAGCCCATTTGATGCCGCTTGCGCTGGTGTTTACATTCACGGCAGAGCAGGCGATCTAGTAGCAGCTAACTTTGGCCAGGCTAGTGTGGTTGCCGGGGATATTAGATCAGCTATTCCACTGGCACTCATTAATATTGCCAGCGGCGAAGCCAGCAGCCTAGAAGAACAACTGACCCAATCAGTATTATCGTCTTAGTTCCTTAAATAGATCGTTAAGTAATTCGTTAAGTAACTCGCTAAATGGCAACCCAAAACTATAATCTCAATTTAGCTTTCGCTCTAGTTATACTCAGCAGTGCAGCTGTTTTAACTTCATGCAATCAAGCAGAGACCTCGACAGAAAGCCCCGAAAGAAAAGAAAAGCCGAAAGAAACGCGTAAAATTTCTGCCGTTAGCTTTGTCTCTTACATGGCTCGTCTGCACCATCGAATAAAGGCTCACTGGTTGCCCAAAACAGGCAGCGGAGACAGTGGCTCTGTTTCATTCACAGCAAATAAAGACGGTAGCATTACCGATCTAAAAATTCTGACCAGTTCGGACAATAAACCTTTTGACGAAGCCATGCTTGCCACAATAAAAGCAGCACTGCCCTTCCCCCCTCTGCCATCTGGCGCACCAAATTCGATACCGATCGAATTTACCTTCAATCATTATGTATTCAATCACCTGTCTAAAGGCGAACCAGAAGAAATTAAGAGAAGCATAGACAAACTGAGCGCTGACATTGATTTTAAGCCGACAGCCGATCTCTATTTCGAACGAGCCAAACTCTGGCTTCAGGTAGACGAAAAGCTCAAGGCAATAGCTGACTTAACAGCAGCAATAGCAGCTGGTCGCAACGATCTACCAACCCTCACCCTGAAAGCTCAGACAGAGAGTTCAATAGGAAACTACAAAGAATGTTTAGAGAGCTGCGATGCCATCCTCAAAATAGATGACAAAAATCTAGAAGCCTTCGTACTTGCTTCAGACGCTCACCTCAACAGCGGACACTTAGATCAAGCCTTTGAAGCCGCCAATAGGGGTATTAAGGCTGCTCCAAAACACCCGGACGGCTATACGGCTAGAGCATATGCCTATAACCTTTCTTTCAAATACAAGAAGGCTATAGCCGACTGCAACACAGCAATCGCCCTGGACCCCCAGTGCCAAGCAGCCTACGCCTACAAGGGTGACGCAGAAGAAGAGCTCAAGCTCTACGATCAAGCCATGAAAGACTACAATAAAAATATTGAATTGAGTCCACTTGACCCAAGCGCCTTACTTCGCAGAGCTGAACTGCACAATCAAATGGCTCAGTTTCACCGAGCAATTATTGACTGCACCGATGCCATCAAGCTTGATCCAGACAATGGTGAAGCCTATTTTTACCGCTCTTATGCCAACGAACAGCTCTCGCTTTCAGCCCAAGCAAAAAAAGACAAAGATAGAGCTGAAGCTCTAGGCTTTATCGGTCAATAATATTCAGGCCTAGACCCTAAGGTGACAAAGTGAACAAGCTTGATTCTTCAGACAATGCCAAAAAACTTTGTCTAATATGCGACCGCAGATTCAGTAGAGATATGGTCAATTGCCCAGAGGATGGCTCACAACTAGTCTTCATCACCACCAATAGCAGTCAAATTGAAAACGTTTCCGGTTACCAAATTCAAGGAGAAGTTGGCGCTGGCAACAGCGGTAAGGTTTACAAGGCTGTTGATCACAAAAACAACCAAATTGTTGCCATAAAAATCTTGCATCAATCTCTAGTAGGCAACCTTGAAATGGTCAATCGCTTCAAGAAAGAAGCCGAACTTAGTAGCAGACTAACCTCACCAAATACAGTGGCAGTTAAACACTTTGGCATACTTAATGATGGCCGGCCCTTTATGGTCATGGATTATATAGAAGGTATTTGCGCGGGAACACTTATTGAGCAAAGCGGTGCCATGACCTTAGACCGAGCCCTGCCGATATTTATTCAAGTGGCAGCCGGATTAGCCCACGCCCATGAATTAGGAATTATGCACCGTGATATAAAGCCCCAGAACATAATGCTAATTGAGCAAGATAGCCAGAGTGATTTTGTAAAAATTATAGATTTCGGCATTGCCAAACATGTGCAAAGTGACGCTTCAATGGCTCTAACAATTACAGGCGAGGCGGTAGGCACTCCTTGCTATATGAGCCCAGAGCAATGCCTAGCCAGAGAAGTGGACCATCGCACTGATATTTATTCGCTAGGCTGTGTTATGTATGAAATGCTAACGGCCCGGTTGGTCTTTGCTGCCAATAATCCAGTTGCTCTAATGACAAAGCATGTGCACGAAGTGCCACCAGCCATGGGTCTAATTCCTTCTCCGGCTGCCATTGAAATAGAGCGAATTATCCTAAAATCACTGGCCAAGAAACCAGAAGATCGCTACAGCGATGCCTATGAGCTGAAAGCTGACTTGTTTGCGTTGTTTAGAACTGCCTAAATTTTTCTAGTGGCTCCCATCGCTTCTAGCTCAGACTTCATTGCTTTCGCACTTTCGAATCTTCTACTAACATCTATTGCAGTGGCACGAGCAACTATGGTATTTAGCTCGACGGTCATGCCTGGCCGTTCGCTGCAAGGTTGAGACATCGATATTGGCTCAGGATCTTTTGCTGTTAAGAGCCAATAAAGGGTGCAACCACAGGCATAAAGATCGCTCTGAGTAGTAGCTTTACCTCGAAACTGCTCCGGAGAAACATAGCAATGCTTCCCGACCATTGTTTTAGTCTCTTGCGATTCAAGCTGTTCAGCCACATTGAAATCGATTAGGGCCAACGAACCAGTCGATCGCAGCAGTAGATTTTCGGGGGTAAAGTCGCGGTGAATTATGGCTGGCTCTAATGTATGGAGATACTCAAGCACGCTGCACATCTCGATACCGAGACGAACCACTTCAGCCTCACTAAGTGGGCCTTCATCTTGCACGAGCTTGCGCAATGACTTACCGTCAATATACTCGAGGACTAAATAGGCTTTTTGATTATCAACAAAGCAATCGAGAAACTTGACTATGCGCTCATTGTTCAGCTTTTGCAGAAGCCTTGCTTCATGCTCAACATTTTCTAGGGCACGCTTGCGAATCTCGATGCCACCGCGCACTGGCAAGACAAATTCTTTGAGAACAACTTGACCAGATTCTTCATTGACTTTGTGCGCCAACGCCAAATAGGTAATCGCTTGGCCCCCGGCCGCTAAACGTCGCACAATCTCAAACTGGCCATCTTGGAGAACTTCGCCTGTCTCTAGTGCGCCCTGTGGCAGGCTCAAACTACTATTGCTACGTTCACCGCCGTCCAAACTATCTAACCAGAGCTTCGTAAATGAACTTCCTCCATTATCCCCAAGCTCAAGCAATCCGGCACCCAGTTTTTCAGCCGGAAGCAAATTCTTAAAAGTCCGCAGTAGCACTTGCACATCAGCATCATGGCTAATCGCCGCAATATCAAAACGCAACTTTAGTGTCGGCTTAAA
The DNA here is from genome assembly GCA_001464165.1 of bacterium Ga0077546. The sequence continues at coordinate 20,277 of LNEX01000202.1, read as the reverse complement.
GCCTAAGCTCACACACCATAATGACGGAGCAATCAGACGCAGTACCCGTCTTATATTCAAAGGTACATTGTCTTTGTTAATGTGAATATCAATGGCGCGAGACTTGTAGTAGCCCCGCCGAAATGAAGACACGTTGACAAAATCTATATACTCAAGCTTAATCCAAGGGCTGGATAGCAGGCCAAGAAACGACAACCAGTGAATTCTTATGCCTTCTTTACCGATCTGAACATTAGTCGGTGAAGTTAATAGAGGATAAGAAATGATAAACAAGAGACCATAGACACAAAGCTCCAGACAAATGCCAGAGGGAATTCCAAAGAAGTAGTTTGGCACCATACGAATCACCGCAACCACGGCTGCATAACTAGCAATTACAATGGCAGCAATCTGAGCGATCCTTCTAGCAGTATATTTCTCCTGCAGAAGTGCATGACGAAACCGCCCCTGGGCGCGCCAAGCGCTGTAAGGTATGTATACCTCGTCAGGACCTGGTGGTAGTTCTGGCAGAGCTTTTATCTGCGGAGGTTTAGCCATTACTTCTTCCCTGATTTGGCGATACCACCATCAGTATCAAGCCTGTCTATGAGAGTCAAGACTTCAGCTGCTGAAGAGGGCCTCTCGCTATATTCATAGGCTGTCAAGGTTGAAACTAAGTCGCTGCAACCCTGGCTAATTTGCGAGTACTTCTCCTTCGGCCTTGAAACGCTTAACGGCTCTGGATCGTCGCCCGTCAAAAGATAGTTTAAAGTTCCACCGAGAGCATAGAGATCGCTGGCTTGACTAGCTTTACCTCTCAACTGCTCCGGGGCAATGTAGCACTGCTTACCAATCATGGTTCCAGTTGCCTGGCCAACAAACTCATTAGCAGCGCCAAAGTCAATTAGAAACACAGAGCCGTCAGTCTTTAGAATAATGTTGTCGGGTGTCAAGTCGCGATGCAAAAGCGGTGGTTCTTGCCCGTGCAAATATGAGAGTATTTCAGCTAGTTGACGACACCACTTAAGAACATCCTTTTCTTTTTGTCGTCCCTTGGCTTTGACAAGTTGTCCTAGTGTGAGACCGGGCACATACTCAATCACTAAGTAATCTCTAGTTGCTTCGACAAAGCGATCTAATACTTTTGCTATCTGTGGATGGCTAAGCTTGAGCAAAAGTTTCGCCTCACGCTCGAAAAGTTCTCGCGCTTTCTCCCGCTGACTTTCACTTATATCTGATGGCAAAACTGATTCTTTTAGAATCACTTTGACTCCATCTCCCTTGGCCAGGTAGACCGCCGACATTCCACCAGCAGCTAGCTCCATTAATACTGTGTAGCGCCCGTTCTGCAGCTCTTGGTTCGTCGGCAGAGGCACATAGGTAGTAGCACAATACCTTGGACTGAGACTTTCTGACCATAATTGCGTAAATGATTGCGAGTCAAGGCGCTCTAAGACAACTGCCCTTTGCATTTTGACAAAGTCACTAGAAAATCGCGATGGCTCCCCAAATTTCTCAATTGCGCCCAAAAACTCCTCTGCCTGAGGCTTAGTCAGGTAAGGCAGTTCGACGGTAGCGGAACCGCCAGACTTAAAATCAAAAGTAACATTTGGGCCGTAGTTATTAAAACGAAGTGAACTCCAAAAATTTAGGGGTTGTCCCTTGAAATGCGGGAACGAGTTTTTACCCATGCTTTGTGGATAGGTTATTTGAATAGAATGAACATCGGACCAATTGCGCTTACTTCTCTTTAGTAATGTTAGAGGGCTAATACCTATGAATTCTAATCCTTGAGCACTTAAGTGCACCGTCCCTTCTTTGCGCCGGCAGACAAACCATTGAATACAAAACAACAACAAGATTGGCATAAACGTGAAGGCAAGTGCATACCCTGGATAGGAGTGCGTTGGATGACGAAAAAGGATTGATCCAAGGGTGAACAGTGCCATTAAGGTCATAATACAATTCACTGTCAAAATGACTTTCTTGGTGCTATCACTGACCAATGAATAAGTAATAGAAACAGCACCTTCACTAGAACTGCCATTAACCAAGGGGTAATCCACAGTGCTAATCCCTGACTAAAGCCGACTCTAAATAAGTGAGATGCCCTTTTGCTGTATCGAATGAAACTTGCAGACCAAGAGGCACCAATGCATTTTCGCAAGCCTGGCCAAAGGGCAGGTTAAAACAAGTAGCTAGTTTCATTTCGCTGACGCGATCAGATACTAACTCTTCAAAAGAGAGCATGTTAAATGAGCCTTTGGTACTGCAATCTTCGAATTGGCCAAGGCCTAAAGCGGCAACAGTAGAAAGTTTGTTAGAGATATAAAGTGTAGTAAACCAGCGGTCTAAAATGTCGTTACGTTCAGCTCTGTCTTCTAATAGCAAGACAGCCCCACTCAAATCTGGCTCGAAGTCTGTGCCAAACAATGAAACCAGGGCCGTTAGGTTGCCAGCGACCATGCGCCCCTTGCCAACAGCGTGAACAGGTGCGTAGCAGAAGTCAGAGAGAAATCGATCTTTCACATGCATAGCAGGATAGTGGTCATGGCTACTTAACAATTTCTTGTAACGATCAAAAGACTCTTTGCTATCTATGCGATCTAGATTGCTACCGTGAAAAGTCACTACTTGAGATTTTTGATTCAAGGCAAAGAGCAAGTGACTGTTATCGTCGCTGCCTATAACTATTTTTGGCTTATTAGCAAAAGTCTGGTAAGGAATATCGCGGAGCAACCGCAGAGAACCATAGCCACCATTGAGACACCAGATGGCAGCAACTGAATCATCTTCTAAGGCCCAAACCAGATCATGTAGCCGAGAGCGATCATCACCGGCCATTGCTCCGTAGGTATCTAGAGCATGGGCACCAATCACTGGCGTAAAGCCCATCTCGTCAATAATCTTCTCAGCTCGTTTCAATGCTGAAGGTTTGGCTGGGCGACTAGCGGGAGCAAGAAGCGCTACTCGGTCTTTACTTTTTAACGCTGTGGGCTTTATCAACGCAGGCCGCCTCCTCAATCTTAAATCTGACACTATTATTAGTGACATTGAGGCTGGCCATTACACCCAAAGGCAAAGTCACTTTATCCGGAGTATGACCAAGTTTTAGACCAAATATTACAGGAATGCCCAAGTGACCAAAATGTTCACGCAAAATTGTTTCAAGGGAAGAATTGAGCGACAAGATGTTGCGTTTGCTACCACCGGGTCGGCAACCGCTACAGTCACCAATGATGATACCGCTGGCGCGATCAAACTTACCGGCTAGAATCATCTGGGTCAAAATCCGATCAATATTGTGCGGCTCTTCATCAACATCTTCAAGAAAGACAATCCGATCAGCACAATCAATTTCGTAGGGTGTACCCATCAGGCCACGTATTAAAGTCAGGCAACCACCAGTCAGTCGACCACGCCCCTTTCCTTCAGCGATAACCATGCGCGTAGGTGGATATTCTGAACCCCAAACTTCACTAGGGGGGTCAGCAACTAGACCAATTGCCGATGTGCTCATAATTGCTTTTTGATAATAGCTATGGGTGTAGGCCGTCTCAAACATTAAACCGACAGTAGGGCCGTGAAATGTAACCAAATTAGATTTCTGATTAATTGCAATTAGTAGAGCCGTGATATCACTGAATCCCACCAGAATTTTTGGCGTCTTCTCAAATAACGAAAAATCGAGTTTTGGCAAAATGCGCGAAGCACCAGCTCCTCCGCGCATTGGAAGCACAGCACTAATGTCGTCGTCGCTCCATAGAGCGTGCAAATCTTCAGCCCGAGCGCTATCGCTTCCGGCATAACTGCTGTAAGACTTAGTGCTATTGGCGCCAATTTTAAAATGCAGGCCCATTTTAGTAAGCCAATCAGTAGCAAATTTGAGATTGCCCGGTTCAAACTGCGGCGAAGAGGGCGCGACGATACCAACCGTATCGCCCTTTTTAAGAACGCTCGGTTTCTGAATCTGTGCCACTTCTTGAGCTTTCATACCCTGCTAAATTTCTGCTTCAGGAACTACTTTCGTGCATCAAAAGCAAATCTTGTAAAGGTTGCAGCAGTTACCAAGAGCAACTAGTCAATCTTTTGACAAAACTGGCTGAGCGAGATTAATTGTATACCATCTTACAGTCCATCATATCTTCTACCAAGGCGCATCAGCCCAGCCACAGCAGACAATCGACTTCTAAGTTGCCAAAGAACTCTCTTCAACAAGCATTTGTTAGAGCTTATGGCCGGAAAAGGGACTATTACTTGCTATATTTGTATATGTATTTCTAGGTAGATGATTGATATGGTCCAAACACAGATATCACCAAGCTCCACTTGCGCTTTAGAGGGCAAGTTCAGCAAAGAACAGTTGGCTTGGCTAGACAAAGCCAAAACGTTCGCCAGTTCAATTAGCTTGGAAGAAGTCATTGCCTCAGACAAAGAAAATGTTTTCAGGCGCGATCTCTTCGAAAAGGCCTGCCAACCGGAATGGGGTTTGGGTGGCTTGCCGTTCCCAAGCACTTCAGTCTAGTTAATGAAGAATTCGGCAGGCGCTGCGTGCCAATTATGAGCTCGCTAGGAGTTCACGTGCTCAGCCAAGAGCCAATTTATCGCTTTGGCAATGATGAGCAAAAGAAGAAATATCTAGTGCCTTCTTCGTCAGGCCAAATGCTTGCCGCCTTTGGCTTAACAGAGCCTAATGCCGGCTCTGACACTGCCGCCATTGAAACTACAGCAAAAATCAATAGCAATGGCGACTATCTACTAAACGGCACCAAAACATTCATCACATCTGGTGCCTCGGCTGACTACTACATTGTTATGGCTCGTCTTCTCGATAACACAGAACAGAGCGATAAGCCAGCCGAGACTGGCAAAGCTAAACGGCCAGGCCAAATCACAGCCTTCATCGTTGAACGCAATTTCGAAGGTTTTGCCATCGGTCAAAAATTCGATATGCTCGGCATGCGCGGCTACTCTACTTGCGAAATCGTCTTTAACGACTGCCTAGTGCCCAAAGCTAATTTGCTAGGACAACACGGCGAAGGCCGCAAGGTTGCACTTTCTAGCTTAGCGAAAGGAAGGGTTACTATCGCCGCTCAATCTATTGGATGGGCGCAAGGGGCACTCGATGCTTGTCTTGTAACTCTGCAGAAACATTATCGAGACGGTGCCATTACTGCCGATGCCAATGGCATGGCCGGAAAACTTGGTGACCTAGCAGTACAAATTGAAGCGGCACGAGTGCTTACCTTCCAAGCGGCTCGCTTGATTGATGCCAACGAGCAAAGCGTCACCGTTGCAGCCATGGCTAAGACTATGGCCAGTGACGTAGCAATGAGGGTTTCAACCGAAGTGATGAGCATTCTCGGAATGGATGGCATGAAACCAGAGCTATTGATTGAACGCATTTTTAGAGACGCTAAGGCAGGTCAAATTTACGAAGGCACCAATCAAATTCAACGCATGCTCATTGCCCGCGACCTCCTCAAGTAGTTATAAAAATGACAGATAACGACGACTTAGAAGCATCAACAAATTCGGCCAGCCAGCCGATTCAGATTCAAGATATACGCATTGAGCCGAGCATGCCTATGCATCAGGGTGAAACTCAATTAGCTAATTCTCAGGTGCAGGTTTCGATTAGTGCAGAGCTAGCCGAGGCCATAGAAAAAGTGCGCTTCGTCACCCTGCTGGTTGGCTACTTCTATATTGGTTTAGTGGCATTGCTATCGGTAGTGGCAGTAATTCTTCTAGCCCCCGTGGCCATCGCCTTTCTCGATCAACATTCGCCTATATTAATGATGGCCGCCCGTATCATGATTTCTCTGGTGGCTTTTGCTCTAGGTATTGGAGCTTGGATCATTCTCTTGAATCACTGGCGTATAAACGATGGTATGGAAACTGCCGAAATTTTAATAGACAGCATTCGTGATCAAACTCTCATACAAATGCAGGCAGCTCGTTTCAATTTGGAAGATTTGACTGAACGACTAAGATTCCCCAAAGATGCTCAAGCTGCTGGACCGCTTGAATATATCGAGATGGCTAAGCAAATCGGACCGCTGCTCTCACTCTTGATGGCTAAAGAAAGAAGCATTCTTACTCTCGGAGTTGAGGGGTTGAAGTTCTTCCAGCTCGTCAAAAAAGTGCTCAACAAATAAATCTAGATACTTATGCAACTGCAAACCAAATCAGACTTCGATTTTGAAAGCTATCTAATAGCAAGGCGAAAGCTTGTAGAAGATCGGCTTGCCATCTATTTAGTAGATCAAGAACCTGTTCGCCTCTGGCAAGCAATGAGATACTCAGTGCTATCTGGTGGTAAGCGGCTGCGGGCGATGCTTACTTTGGCTGCTGCTGAGGCCATAGCCGCCAGTAAAGATCAGGACAGAAATGGTCAGGCTAGCAATAGCGCCGAAAGAATTTTGGACCCGATTGAAACAGCCCTCCCCTGCGCCTGTGCCATTGAAATGGTGCACGCCATGAGCCTAGTGCACGATGATTTGCCTTGCTTAGACAATGACGATCTTCGCCGTGGCAAACCAACCAATCACAAAGTCTTCGGTGAAGCCCTCGCCCTTTTAGCAGGCGATGGTCTTCTCATGTTGGCCAACGAAGTTCTGATTGAACACACAAGCAAAGACGTAAACCCCACTGACTTACTAGCAGTTGCTCATCATCTTTGCCAAGCCACAGGCCCAAATGGCATGGTCGGCGGCCAAGTAAAAGATATGGAGTTCACTGGAGCTGATGACACCAAATTTGATATCGCCACTGTGGAATCAATTCACGCAGGAAAAACCGGTGCTCTCATTCGTTTCTCCCTCTGGTCTGGTGGCAAACTTATGGGAGCCAACGAAAATCAGCTAGCAAGCTTGTATCGTTTAGGCGAAATATTAGGATTGGCTTTGCTCAAACTCTGGGCAAAACTCCAGGGAAAGACGAAGCGAGCCAAAAAGCCACATGGGTGCGTGCTATAGGCGTGGATGGCGCCAGGCAAAAATTGAACGAGATGGAGAGTGAAGGCGTAACTTTGATAGAGGAAAGTGCGCTTGACATCACCGGCGCCCCGGTGCTGAAAGCTCTATTAAAGTATGCTATCCACAGACAGAAATAGAGCAGTTATAAATGGAATTCTCTTTACTAGACCCAAATCTTCTTACTTTCGCCCAAACTACAGCAGCACTAAATGTTCAAGATGCCGTTCAGAACATGCAGGGACGAGGCTGGCAGGTAATTGCCGTGACCGTTTTCTCAAGCTCATTTGCCCAGGCGCTAAAAGTGATTACTAAACTAGTGACCACAGGCAAACTTGATTTACGCATGATTGCCACCACCGGAGGCATGCCCTCATCACATTCGTGCTGCACCATGGGTATGGCAGTATCAGTTGGCTTGATTGAAGGGTTTAACTCCGTCTCATTTGCCATTGCTCTTTGCTTAGCTTTTATCGTCATGTATGACGCTGCGGGTGTGAGAAGAACCGTCGGCTTACAAGCCAAGGTGCTCAATCAGATGATGGTTGAGCTCTTTTCAGAGCACCCTAAGCTATCTAGTGAGCGTATAAAAGAGTTCCTCGGGCACACCCCTGTAGAAGTTTTTGTTGGCGCGACACTTGGCTGTATCATCGCCATAGTATTCAACAACTTAGCTATCCATCAACATTGGCATATACCTTAAGCGGTTGTCATGAGCAGCCAGAGCCACTTGTTATGAAAAGATAGTAATACATGACTACTGCATCTTTCTCGTAACTTTGCTCTATAATCAAGGTCTTGGAAAGGGTTGCCAGGACAAATCGAAAAACCACCCAGTGACATTTTTTGAAGAGTCCAAGTGCGAGGGCACGGCAAGAGCTTTCTAATCGACTTAACCGTCGGTAGCTTAAAGGCATGGGCCAGAAAGCAAAACAAAAGATAAAACAGAAGCGTTGGTATCCAGATGGCATTGGCCATCAAATTCAAAAAAGACTCAGTCTTATATTCGTACCAGAAGGTTAGTTCTTTCAGAAAAGGAGGAAAGGTAGAGATTCACTAAAGGCCCTCACCGGTTGATGGAAAAATCACTGCCATAAGCTAGATGAACACAACGGTCCAGATAACACCAGCACCTGCCAAGACCACTTCGCCCAGGCGCTCGCGCTTTCCTGGCAAAGAGTCCGGTTCGGTTTCGTTCAACCTGACAGCCCTAGGTCGTCAGTTACTTAAAGAACAAGCCGCTTCCGCCAGCGTTTCGAATGGCGATTACGTAGAAATGCTTATTCGTGAACGCGCTGGCTTGGCCCCCTTGAGATTACCCCCTCAAGCTAAACAAACCGGCCCTAAAGGTGGTGCCAAATCGTTCTTCTTTGGTAAGAACCGTGGAACCACAACTGCCGTTTGTGTAACCCCTATGGCCCACCGTTTGCTCGACGAACAAGTCGCAGCTTCACGTATGAGCCGTGGTGATTACATAGAGTACTTACTGCGCGAAAAAGCCGGTCTCATCGAAGAGACCTTCAGAGCTTATGCCGCTCAACAACAAGCCGCTGCTGCAGCTGCCGCTGCCGCCCCTGCTGTTGCTCAAGCAGTACAAGCACCTGCAACTCAAGTAAACTTCGCTCCCCCTGCTATACAGCAAGTACAACAACCAGTACAACCTGTACAACAACCAGTAGTTGAAGTCACTTACGCTCAACCAGTCATCACCCCAGTGACCGATTGGAACTCAGGCAGCTAATCTAGCAACCGCTATTAGTCCTCCTTTCGATGGAATCTCTCCCCCGGGAGAGGTTCCATTTTTGGTTTTTGGGTTTTTGGGGTTTTGGTTTTGATTTCACGACTTTTTCATGGGGCCCTGGGTAGATTAGAAATATGTCAGACTCACCCCCCAAAGATCAGCCCAAAATTGCCGACGCCAACCAGGGCGCTGCAAACTCTGGCGAGAATACTGGGCTCAAGTTTGATGGATACAAAGTTCCGCTTACTAGCGACCAGAAATTAGCCTCAGCCTCAGGTGCATCGAGAGAGTTGGGTCTGTCTAGTTTTTCCAATATGGACGACCATCTCAAAAACTTGAAAATGGCCCAAACTGCCACTAGCGATAGAACTGCCGCTGGGGACAAAGCGATAGTTGGGGATAGAGCAGGTGCCAAGCCTATTCTTGAAGTGCAAAACCGCGGTACAAGTGCGGCCTTTGCCCAAGAAGTAGCGAGTGGTGTTGCCACTTTGCCAGAAAAAGTAGCCCAAGAATTAAAAGACAAAGGTGTTCAGGTCAACGTTTTCAAAAATATCTACGAATACGACAGGGCCATGGGAACCAATAAGGCTGGCATGGTCGTCAATGGCCATCACGTCGCGCTTGATGCCCCTTCTTTATTTGACGGCAAAGGCAAACCACCAAATATTGCTGTCTTTGAGCAATTGGGTGACGGCACTCCCGTCAAATCTCTCAAAAATACTAATGTAGCCGGTCTAGCAAGGCACGAAGCCGGTCACGCCTATAGCGCTGCCCACGGATTCCTTTCGGTGCAAGACAAGAAGTTCCAAGCCGCTATGGTGAATGACGTCAACAATATTTCGCCCGCTCAAATGCAGCAGCTTATGAAAGAAGTGCAACCAGGCGGACCAATGAATTATTACTTGGGCTCGCCAGCCAAAGAAGAATTTTTTGCTGAAGCCTTCGCCACAGCCACCGGTCAAGGCAGTGACAAATATGCCAATAGACGCATGCAAGAGCTTTTTCCCAACGTCATGAAATACATGAGAGATTCAACTAGGTCTAAGTAGTGCAAGGAGTCTAGGTAATCTAAATAGGCAAGCTGGCAAATTGATCATCAGGACCGCTTACAAACTGACTAGCCACTTTACGCATATTGCCTTTCAACGGAAATATTGGAGCTGTCTGACGATCTTCGCCATGCTGTTCCAGACCGCTTCCGTAGCAAAGTCTCCAGAAAGCTCCAAACCCTTACCAGCAACAAGTGTGATCTGGCCCAAAGATGGGCCTAAGACTTACGAACAAGCAACTAACAAGCACATCAAGGCAAAGAATAGTCAGGCAGCAGCCGACAAACTTTCGCTCTTAAGTGGCAAATTCACAGGCGACGACCTTTTCGGACTAACCAAGAAAGATCTTCTAAAACGCTTTCCCTCGCCCGACTTCAAACACACTGCCGATTTCTCGCAAGTGACATGGCACGGCAGCGATACTTCATCAATTCTGGACCTGCGATTTAAAGACAGCAAAGTCGTCGAATTGCGCCTCTCCACTCATTATGGCTATCCGCGCCCGGGCACCACCAGCGATGTCGAAGTCGGCAAATGGCTAAGCGCACCAAGCCCCAAACAGAATTAGGTGTATATACACGCATTTTTGTGGCTGAAAACCATGGTTACCGAGACAGTGATTATTTCATTAGAAGGGCGCAGTGGGCCAAGACCATTCCAATGCAAATAGAGAAATTACCCCAGGACCGGCTTTAGCGTGATTTAGAAATGGCTCTTGCAACAAGGCATTAGCTTGATGAATAAATAGGCAAACAGTCGCCAGCTACGAAACTGAACTAAATCCATTAACCTGGATTAGCAGCCTGAGTTGCAATTGCACTGGAACCAGCCGTGGTAGTTCTAGCATGTTGAGCAGCGTATGAAAGAATGGCCTCCACTTGGCTCAAATAGTTAGCAATATACTGAGCGCGGAAGCCACGTTGAATGAAGGCTTCTAAGCGCAACCACTCACGCACTGTGGCATGCAAAGACGATACGTCTTTCAGCACAGCATCAATCTCTTCAGCTTTTGAGTTGCTAGACAAACCGTATAAAGCTTTCTGCACTGAATCAAGTTGATTGACGACATCATTGGTACTGGCAGTATCAGACATGATGCGTTTTTTCGGATCTTGCAAATAACGATTGACCATAGTGGAGAAATCGTCAAACAAGAGGCGGCTGGCTTTTATTGGGTCCGACTGTGGCGTCATAGTTGTCGGCCGTCTGTAAGGGCCAACCTTAAGCATATTGACCTTCTTATCATCAAGGTGGGCCACAGCAAACATTGTCGTGCCTAAAGTGCCAATTACACGAGCCGTATCGAGTTGCTCAACCAAGCCAGCAGTATCAAGCTGTCTAATTGACAAACCAGGGTAAGAGAGAGCCTTATCAGCTGTTGATTCACGAACGAAACCAGCAGCGTCATTGAGTTCCTTGGCCGTACCCACATAAGTCATTGGATTGATGGTATCAATCCAACCGTTAGCAACCCAGACCTCCCACTCTTGCTGCACCGCATTCATACGCATACGCTTGGGCATGCCGTAGACAGCAGCAGAAATACGAATACTAGGTTTGGCAGCACGCAATGATTCAGACATTTCTTTGACGAAACTACTGATGATATTAGCTTTCCAATGAATCCACATCGTTCTTGTGTCTTCATCTAGGCGATCAAGCGATAGACCTGTCTCTCGTTCAAACTTCTGCCGCCCTAACCAATTAAAGCCCATCTCGGAGCCTCTATTATTAAAGGGATAGCGAATGTAATCGAGCTGAACGCCGTCAACAGGGTAGCGATTAACCACTTCAAATATCAAACTTTTGACGTAGGCACGGCACTCAGGGTTTGATGGGTCAAGCCAATACTCGAATTGTCTTGGTGGCAAAAAGGCACCAGTCTGCGAAGCCAATGCCCAAGAAAAATCATGAGCAGGAAGCACAGGGCCAGGATAATCTGACTCTTTGCCAACAATCGGATTGTGTTTGGCATTGCCGACAGTGAAAGTCCAGAACCAGGCGTGAAACTCCATGTTGCGTTTCTTCGCTTCTGAAATGGCGCAACCAAGCGGATCCCAACCGAGGGTCTCAGGATTCTGAGTACCAATTTTAGAAGGGAACATCGTAAAGCCAGCGTTGTTTGTTTCAAAATAGACAACATTGATGTTAGCGGTCTTCAACTTGTCGAAAAGCTGAGCCATGCCTTTAGCACCACGGGTGGAGACAATCGTCCCTCTATCAAGCCACACAGAGCGAGCCTCAACTGGACGAACTGGCATCGACTGAGCAAAAGCCATGGCAAAGTCTTGACGCGCTTTCTGCACATGCTCATCGGCTTCTAAAAAACGTCTATCGCTGTAGGCTTGCTGGAAAGATTTAACGTGCTCAACGGCTGAATCGTAGGCTGCTTGTATGGTCTTTAGTGGCACAGAAAACTCAGCCTGTTTGGCTGTTTTCATTGCTTCATCGGTACGCTTCGCTAAATAATCAAGCTCCTGAGAGATAGTCTGATAGTCAGCGAAACTAATCTGCACAGCGGCAGCTTGAGTGATACCAGGCGACAGTTCATCTAAAGCCTGAGAAAGCATCAAGGCATTGCTAGATACTTCACCTTGCACACCTGGTGCCCAGCCCATGAAAATCACATTACCGGCCCGAGCAATACCGATTCCTTGCTCCTGACCACTGGCATCTTGCCAGGTGGCCATACTGCTACCAGTACCACTCAAGGCCAATTGAGAAATAACGCTAGCAATAGCAAATTCGGCTGTTGGCGGATTGACTGCACCAGCCTTGCTCCAAACTAGTTTATTTACTTCTTTGATCGTTGCTTGCTTAGCCGAAGCTACACCTGCCAAAGCTTCTAAAGACTGGGCACCAGCACCAGGAACACCGGCACCGTCAGTGATGAGAAGCTTGCCGCCGCCACGAGCGAAATCAGAAAGTGCAGAAACCTCAGCTGCGGGCAAATCAACTAAAAGCGGTACCACAATTACTTTGTAGCCAGACAACCGCGCCACCCCAGCATCGACATCGGCATCAGAAAGCTCATCGTAGCGAACATTGGCACCATCAAGAGCCTTACGGAAAACCTTGTAGTCATCTTCAAACGTTCCAATATGCTGATCTTGGTAAGTGGCACCGTTGCGTCCACTCTTCAGAAGGGCAACAGGCGATGCCGCCCAGGCGGGAGCAATGAGAGCTAATTGAACTAAACCTTGAAGTAGCCCCGACATTAAGAGCAAACTTAAGACCGAGCTTTTAACTTTTGTCATTGACCCTCGCTGAAATTCGATGTTACCTAAATCTGTATTATTGTTTGTCCTGAAAATGCTGTTTCTTTTACTTGCTAATGACTGTTATTACGAGACTTAGTTAAACGATCGAGGTCGCGCTTAGTCTCTTTTTTGGCAATATTTTCACGCTTGTCATATAGTTTTCGACCTTTTGCCAAAGCCAAATCGACTTTCACCAAATGGCCCTTGAAGTACATTTTAAGCGGAATTAGTGCCAGACCTTTCTCCTGCATGTTCGATTTCAACTTAAGAATTTGCTTCTTATGAACGAGCAAACGGCGCTTGCGCAGCGGTTCATGATTGAATCTATTACCGAAGTCATACGGAGATATATGGCAGCTATATAGCCAAAGTTCTCCATCTTCTACCTTAACGAAGGCGTCAGCTAAATTAGCCTTGCCAGCACGAATCGATTTTACTTCGGTACCAAACAAGGCAATACCAGCCTCTAAAGTATCGAGAATTTCGTAGTCATGACGGGCGCGACGATTGTCGGCCACTGTCTTAAAGAATGGCTTATCGTCTTTTGCTGTCTTCTTAACTGTTTGCTTAGTCGGCTGAGTCATCTAAATAGTACGGTCGGCATCTCAGTATAGCCGGGTAGATACTAACTTAGCTACTTAGAGTTAAGGCCGGAGGGGGCCGCTTGGCAAGCATGGTATCATCTTAATTATGATCAAGATCGAACCTCTTTTTGCCACAGAATCTACCCAGGTACGCGCCTTACTGCGCTACCAGGGCGAGCCAGTGCCTTACGAAAGCTTCTGTGCTGAAGACCGCTACATGATTACAGGACTTACTTTCTGGCAACATTGGTTGCCCTGTCATTGGCATATTTCGCCATCTGTATATGTAGCTAAAGAAGACGGACTTGTTATTGGCATGATTTCACTACATCCAATTGGTAAATCAAAAAATTGCTGGCAAGTTGATCATCTTGTGGTTCATCCCAATCATCGCGGCCGCGGCATAGCCCAAGAATTATTGCGCTTCGCTTTTGCCCTGTTTGGCAGTCAAGGTATTAGCCACTTTGTCGCCGAAGCCTCAGATTTAAACCAAGGCGCTCTAGCCGTTCTTGCCAGCTGTGGCTTCCGGCGCTCCGCCCGCATAACGCACTATCAAGTACCAGCAGACCTAAAGCTAGAACCAAGACCAGAGCTAAAAGTAGTGACCAAATCACAACAGAAGCTTTCGCTTGGCCATTCCTGAAGACCAGGCCAGCCTCTACCAACTGCATCAAGAAGTTTTACCAGCCGATCTCAGGCTGACTTTTCAATACCTAGACGAAGATTTCTATGTTTTCCCCTTAAAAGTCGAGAGCCTAGACAAGCTTGCTCGCCGCCTAATTCGACGCAAGAGCTGGTTCTGGGTAGCATGTGACAGCGAACGCAAGGTGATTACATCGGCTTGTCGCGTCACCGCCCACAGAGAAGGCGACTATCATCTAGAATTCGCGGTGCATCCAGGCTGGGCTCACACCGCCCGCGACCTTGTTTACTTTGTTCTATCGATCATGCGCAGAGCCGGTATGAAAGGCATGGTCATTGCCAAAGCCTATGATTTCCAAAATTCAGTGATTGAAGCACTTGAAGAAGCTGGCCTAGAGAGGGCAGGTCATTTCTCTCTTTTGACCAGAGACCACTGGCTCAGAGCAAAATCACCACCAAAGAAGCTTTCACTTGAGCGCACCGTCAGCCTAAATCCCTTGGGGAAGCCGGCCATCAATATTCCTCGAAGCTCAGTCAGCAAGATTGTAGAGAATTCTTAGCCGTATCAATTCAACCTAGTTGCAAGGCAATTCATTTCCCCTTGAAAGCCGGCGCAGCTTAACGCAATTTGTGATAGCCGCTTAAGAATTGGTCGTTTTTGAGGGGTTTCGCCTAAGAATTCGATCATTTGGCTTTTGCTTTGTAAAGGATTTTGGAAAGTCCGCTATATCACCTGGGCTCATCTGATAATCTGAAAACTTGCCGATACCCATATTGGTCAAAGGAGGTTGTCTTTGCAGCTGTCCAATCTTTTATGGGTTATTTGCTAGTTTTTGTTCTGTTATTTTCAGTAGTCGTAGTTCTTAGGAGTGCAGTGGTGCCTACCATCAATCAGTTGATCAGACGCGAAAGAAGCAAGGTGACTTACAAGACCAAGTCTCCAGCGCTCAAATCTTGCCCTCAGAGAAGGGGCGTTTGCACCCAGGTGAAGACAACAACCCCTAAGAAGCCGAACTCAGCACTTCGCAAGATTGCCAGAGTCCGTCTTACAAACGGTATTGAAATCACCGCCTACATTCCAGGTGTTGGCCACAACTTGCAAGAGCACTCAGTCGTACTCGTAAGAGGCGGTCGGGTTAAGGATCTTCCAGGCGTTCGCTACCACATCGTCAGAGGCGCCCTCGACACAGCCGGCGTCAAAGACCGCAAACAGAGCCGCTCTAAGTACGGCGCTAAGCGTCCTAAGCCAGGCGCTCCAGCAGCAGCCGCCGGCAAGAAGAAATAAGCCTCAATTTCCAACCTGAACTAATAAATAGGAATAGTAAGAATGTCGCGCAGAAAGCAAGCAGATAAAAGAATTACCGTAGCTGACCCTGTATTCAACAGCCAACAGGTCTCACGCTTCGTCAACCGTATGATGCAGCGCGGCAAGCGCAGCACAGCCCAGAGCCTCTTCTATGATGCTCTGCAGATTCTCAAAGATCGCACCAAGCAAGAGCCTCTAGATGTTTTCAACAAAGCATTGAAAAACGTCACTCCTCTAGTAGAAGTTAAGGCCCGCCGCGTTGGTGGTTCGACCTACCAAGTTCCAGTTGAAGTTAAGTCTTCACGTGGATTTGCTCTCGCTTCACAATGGCTCATCGCCAACAGCCGCAAGAGACCAGGTCGCACTTTCGCCGAGCGTCTTTCTGCTGAACTAGCCGATGCCAGCAACGGCACCGGAGCATCAGTTAAGAAGCGCGACGAAACACACAAAATGGCTGAAGCAAACAAAGCTTTCGCTCACTATCGCTACTAAATTGAATTAGGGCGACAGTAAAAAGTGTAATGAAAAACGCTTCGGCCAGTGGTCGAAGCGTTTTTGTGAAAACCGTTGTACAAAGTCTCGTAGTGACAAAGTTATATCTGTTTGTAAAGAATGCTCAGTCAATTCTGAATATCTTTATGAAGGATATAAAGATGGTGCGATATCAGGTGGTAACCTAAGTTCAGTCTTTTCAAGAAGAGCGCATCTCAACGCGTTCTAATAGAAAGGTCGTCAACACCAGCGGTTGAGCACGGCAAGATAGTACCCAGCTAGTTATATTTGGAAGGTTCAAATGGATAGCGTTAAAGAGAGGAAAACAGGGACAGTGGCAGGAAGACAAATTCAGCTTCAAGACGTCCGTAACATGGGTATTGCAGCTCACATCGATGCTGGCAAAACTACCACAACAGAACGGATTCTCTTCTATTCCGGTTTGATCCACAGAATGGGTGAAGTGCACGAAGGCACATCCTTCACCGACTGGATGGAGCAAGAGAAAGAACGCGGCATCACCATTACCGCAGCTGCTATTACCTCCCAATGGAGAGGCAAGCGCATCAACTTAATCGACACCCCCGGACACGTTGACTTCACCGTAGAAGTAGAACGTTCTATGCGCGTGCTCGACGGCGTTGTTATCGTGCTTTGCGCAGTTGGTGGCGTTCAACCGCAAACCAATACAGTTTGGAAGCAAGCCAACCGTTATGAAGTGCCCAGAATGATTCTGGTCAACAAAATGGACCGCACTGGCGCTGACTTCTACAAAGTAGTCAAACAAATCAAAGAACAGCTTCCTGGTATGTCTACCACTTGGGCTAATGCTCACCCTCTTCAATTGCCAATCGGCGCTGAAGGCGATTTCAAAGGTCTAATCGACTTGGTTGAAATGAAAGCTCACGTCTACGACGAGAAAGATCCTATGGGTCAAAAATTCAACATCGTCGACATTCCTGCCGACATGCTTGAAGATGCTCAAAAATATCGCAAAGAACTTGAAGAGTCAGTTGTTGAAACCGACGACGCTCTGATGGAAATCTACATGGAAACTGAAACTGTTGAAAACGAAGCTTTCAAAGTAGCTTTGAGAAAAGCAGTTTGCACCAACAAAGTTATTCCGATTCTTTGTGGTTCAGCTTTCAAAAATAAAGGCGTTCAACAGCTACTCGACGCAGTTGTCGACTTGCTTCCTTCACCAGCTGACGTTTCTGCTATCAAAGGCACCTTGCCAGATGGTACTGAAACTGAAAGAGCTCCTGACGATAACGCTCCGTTCTCAGCTTTGGCCTTCAAAGTTATGAACGATCCTTTCGTCGGTAAACTAACCTTCTTGCGAATATACTCAGGTAAATTGGCAGCTGGATCTTACGTTCTCAACTCCACTAAAGGTAAGAGAGAGCGCATCAGCCGTCTCGTTCAATTGCAAGCAGATAACCGCACAGACGTTGATGAAGCCTACGCTGGCGACATTATTGCTGCAGTCGGCTTGAAAGACACCACAACCGGTGACACTCTTTCAGCAGAAAATTCACCTGTAATTTTAGAATCGATGAACTTCCCAGATCCAGTTATCTCGGTTGCTATCGAACCAAAAACCAAAGGCGACTCCGACAAACTGGGCGTCTCACTGGGCCGCTTGGCAGAAGAAGATCCAACCTTCAAAGTGCGTGTTGACCACGAAACTGGCCAAACAATCATTGCCGGTATGGGCGAACTGCACTTAGAAATCATTGTTGATCGTCTACTTCGTGAATTCAAAGTAGAAGCCAACGTTGGTAAGCCACAAGTTGCCTACCGCGAAACCATCAAAAAGAACGTCAAGTGCGAAGGCAAATTCATCCGTCAGTCGGGTGGTCGTGGTCAATACGGTCACGTAGTCTTCGAATTAGAGCCTCTGGCTGCTGGAACTGGTTTTGAGTTCGTCAACAAAATCGTTGGTGGTGTCGTTCCCAAAGAATACATCCCTGCAATCGAAGCTGGCGTAAGAGACACACTAGTTGGCGGCGTACTGGCCGGTTACCCTGTAATCGACGTTAAGTGCACCTTGGTCTTCGGTTCGTACCACGAAGTTGACTCGAACGAAATGGCCTTTAAGACCGCTGCTTCTATCGGCTTCAAGGAAGGCTTCATGAAAGCCAGCCCTATTCTTCAAGAACCAATCATGAAAGTAGAAGTTGAAGTTCCAGAAGAATTCATGGGTGACGTTATCGGTGACATTTCCTCGAGACGTGGCCGCATTGAAGGCATGGACACCATTGATTCACTATCAAAAGTGAAATCTTCAGTGCCACTGTCTGAAATGTTTGGTTATGCCACCGACATCCGCAACAAGACCCGCGGACAAGGTACATTCACCATGGAATTCGCTCACTACGAAGAAGTGCCAAACGCTATTGCTGAAGCAGTTATTTCTACCAAGAAAGATACTCGCCACTAAGCTCTAGATAATCAAGAGATAAAGAGCCCTCGCTAAACAATCTCTTTAGCGAGGGCTTTTCTTTTTCCTTCTTTTTCTTTTGGGCCTAATTTCTTTTCTTCATCTCTTTTCTTGGTGTGTTTTCTTGGAGTGAACAGCGATTTCTTAGGCTGACAATAGGGCCGCGCTCAATAAAAGCGGTAAAATTCTAGGGCAGGCGTAAGGAGAGCGATACTATGAAGTATCTGCACAGCGGGTACATTCTTTTCTGCCAAGGGGCCGACCACGAAGAAGATGGTCGCGTGGATGCCCGTGGTCTTTTTGATCTGTTTGTTCTCAAAGAACTACCGACCAAAATGAACTGCACCTGCGTCATTGGCTTTGGTACGCCTTACGAGCGCCGCCAATACAAAGGCATAGTCACCATTGAAGATCCAGATGGCACCGTGGTCTTTACCAAAGACTTCAATGCCAATGACCCTGGTGATATCTTCAAAGGTCATTACATCTTCCAGCCCGATGTCAATCTCACTAAAGAAGGAGCCTGGTCAGCCAAGGTTTCTCTACTTAATTGGAAAGACGACAATATGTGGGACTGCGAGCGCAAATTCTTCGTCATGCTCGAAGGCGACGCTCCGCCAGACCCATAAAGAATTAGCGGCAGCCTCTAAGCACAAAAAAGAGAAATTTAGCAGAATTCAAGATTTTCGAAACTCTTGCCCAATACTTCGCGACTATCAGCACCAAGCCAGCGGTCAAGAATAGTGGCATATACGGTGCGGAAATCGACATTGAATTTCAGGTCTCCATGATCTAATTCAGTCAGGGTTGGATACTGCCCGTAGAGACCACCTTTGACACCACCGCCAAGAACAAGGCAAGGTCCAGCAGTGCCGTGATCGGTTCCGCCGCCTCCATTCTCGGCTACCCGTCTGCCAAATTCAGAGAAGACAAGCACCATCACTTTATCGTCGCAACCGTGCTGCTTTAAATCTTCCTGAAACGCGCTCAGTGACTTACCTAAGCCAGCAAGCAGATTAGTTTGCGTACGCAGCTCACCAGCATGAGTATCAAAGCCGTCATAGCCAAGGGTATAAACCTTAGCACCGATACCACCACTGACCATTTGAGCAATGAACTTCAAGCTTGAGCCGAGCTTGCCATCAGGATACTTAACTGTAGTCTTGTGCCCTTTAACAAGATCGAGCAGACGCTCAGAAGCCCGATTGGCTTCAAGCCCACTAGTGCGCAATTTCTTTACCACAGGGCGACTATCTTCGAAATTGTTATAGATATCGTTGAAGGCTTCTAACTGGAGGGCGCGATCAGATTGATAAAGCGGATCGACTTTGAAGCGGAAAGCCTGAACGTCAGAGACTGACGGCACGGCCACTTTGCGCGCCAATAATGACTTAGGCAAAAGTGGATCGACATTAACAGCCAACATGGCAATTTTTTCTTTGCCAGGCTCAATGCTCGCCTTCATTACTCTATTTGGAGGTTGAGATATGCTCAAATAATCGAGGTAGCGCCCCAGCCATCCTGTATCGCCGATAATTTCAGGCTGAGCAGTTTGCCAAATTTCAATAGAGCGAAAATGTGAACGGTTAGGCTCAGGATAACCCACTCCTTGAATCACAGCTAACTTGCCTTGTTTATAAAACTCTTGAAACGCCGTCAAGCTAGGGTGGAAGCCAACTTTATCATCGATACGAAGCACATCAGCTTGCTTGATTGCAATTTTCGGACGAGCATCATAATAGGCACCACTGGAATAGGGAATGATTGTATTGATACCATCATTGCCACCATTGAGCTGAATCACTAA
>LNEX01000201.1 GCA_001464165.1 bacterium Ga0077546 | reverse complement strand
AGTTTCTTCTCTGCGCTCGCTGCCGACCTCAGGCTTATGAGAACGGGACATTTGACTCGAAGCAGATTCGGGTTCGCGTTTCGATTCGGGTTTTGGTTCAGGCCGAAACCCTGACTTAGGTTCTGGTCTAGGTTCTGGTTTAGTCTCCGATTGAGGTTCAGGTCTGAAATCAGGTTTGACTGCTATCTTAAAGTCAGGCTTGGGCTCCGGTGCAGGCTGGGGTGTCGTATTAGGTCGAGATTCTTGCTTCAATCCCGGCACTACCTCTGACTTAGTATCTAGTTTGGCACTGGGGCTATATTCGGAGTTTGCACCTTT
Source organism: bacterium Ga0077546 (assembly GCA_001464165.1). The sequence continues at coordinate 7,718 of LNEX01000201.1, read as the reverse complement.
TTGTGTAGCCGATGGAGGAGGATTTTTCACATCTCTCGAATCTCTTTTATAATGCTCACCTCTAGAACTTTGAATAATTTGTTGCTGCACAATATGTTGAACAGAATTTGGTTTCGGAATAATTTTATTCTCGCCATCTCCCTTGTTCTTGCTCAACGCAGTCAATAGAGCGTTTCCTGGAACTACAGAGCCAATAACATTATTGGGCACCTCCTTCTTTGGTGGTGACATTTTCTCGGCAGCCACTGCCAGCGGCTTAGAGTCGCTTCTTACCTCTGCTTTTGAATCAAACTTAGCTGGCGCCTTCAAATCGACTTTTGACGATTGATGCGATAAATTCAAAGGCTCTGACTTAGGGTCATGCTTAGACAATGGCTTTGCATCAGGCTTTGCATCAGGCTTCAAACCAGGTTTTGCATCTGCTTTTAAATGCCCTTTCGCATCTGGCTTAGAGCCTAGTTCTGACTTCACCGCTTGCCTTAACTCAGCTTTGCCAGACCTAGAGTTGGGCTTAGCCTCTGTTGTTGATGCAGCGGCTACAACAGGGCTAGCCACCGGCTGACTGCGCGCTTTACGTATAATATCGCGATCTAAATCATTAGCCAGGGACTCCTTACTATAGAAAGGAATTTTAGACGGCAAATCGCTGTGCAGACGCTGATAGATCTCAGCTGCCTTGCGATCTGTTGTACTTAAATCACTTAAATCAGTTGTTGATTTTCCCAATTGGCCGCGATCTAGCATAATATCGCGACCGCGCACATACTGATTGGCTAAAGCAGGAGAAATACTTGCTACATATTGCTGCTTAACATGAGCATTAGTTACCCGCTCAATCATGTCATTTTGAACTTTGCCAATTGCATCGCCAGCCTGCTTCATGGCCTTGCCCAAATCAAAGTCATGATGCACTGGTGATTTCGCATCAGCGTTATCATTCTTGGCCGGCTTTTGCTCTAGGTCACCATTGCGATTGAACATAGGCGCTGCTCGCTTAGCTCAATCTTTATACCTTAAGAAAAGAGTTTCAAAACCTCTTCTTCTCCTAATGCGCGCCATTCTCCGGGTTTCAGACCTAGCTCAAACAGACTTAGGTCACCGATTGCCACCCGGGCCAAACGCAGCGTCGGGTGTCCTATCGCTGCGGTCATTTTTCGCACCTGCCGGTTGCGCCCTTCAAAGAGCGTAATTTCAAGCCAGCATGTGGGTACGGTTTTGCGAAAACGAATTGGCTTAGATCGCTCTGGCAGTTCTGGCTCGCCATCAATTACAAAGGCTTCTGTCTGCATCGTGCGCCGCCCTTCGATCATCAAACCGGCTTCAAGCTTCTTCAGGCTCTCTTCAGAGGGCTCTCTTTCAACCTGCACCAAGTAGGTGCGAGCATGGGGATTATCTTGATCGAAAAGAGAAGTAGTCAGTCTGCCATCGTCACTCAATATCAGTAGGCCCTCAGAATCAAAGTCAAGTCTTCCTACCGGATATACATCTTTGGGAAAACCAAAAGCAGCCAAGGTTGTTTTCTCGCTACCATCTGCGGTGAATTGATTGAGTACTTCAAATGGCTTGTAGAAAGCTAAGTAGGTGCGGTCGACGTGGGGAAAGAATGGCTTGCGCGGCCCTCTGTCAAATCCTCTTCTGTTAGAACTGTAATCGCGCGCCATACGGTCTCCACTTATTCTAATTTCGCTAATATTGAAAAATTGTTCTGCAAAACACTTGAGAGCAAATAGTCAATTGCTCGGACATCAACACTATTGCCTACCAGACGATAGCAGATCGGCAGTTCTAAATCTGAAAGAGAAAATTCAGGTGAGAATCGTAGCAACGAAAGTATTTCTTTAGGAGAAAAGAATCGCAACCGGCCATTATCTAAGCGCAAAAGTGAGCCACTGGCTTTGCGACAGCGAAAGTAGCCACTGGTAAAGCAGATCAAATAGTTGGCGACGTCATTTATGTCTCTAAGATCAACAACATTGAGAACTGGTTCATATTTGCTAGCGTCGGCTGCATTAAGCAGCAAATCCTTTCCGGCAGGAGAGCAATTCAGACTAGAGTCTACAAACTGACTAATAGACATGCGGGTGGTTGGTTGCGGAGGGGGCAAAAGTGGTGAAAAAGCTCTATCAACACGAGTGGCAATAAAATAGATTCGCGGCCGCAGCATGGGCACACCAAACATTGTAGGACAGAGTCTTATCACCTCGACTTGATAATCAATGCGGTGCAGCGTTTGCCTGAGATGTTCAGCCATTTTCGAATTGAGAAAACCTTCAACATTTTCTAGCAAAATTACGGGCGGTTTTTTTCTCACCATAAACTCAATCAAATGCAGAAACGACTTGGCTCTTGGGTCAGCCGTGTCCTTTTGCTCACCCCTTCGGCTGTACGGCGTGCAAGGTGGTGAGAGCCACCAGAGATCGGCTTCAGGGATATCTTTTATAGAAATGCTATCGAGATTGCGAGAAACTGGCTTTTGCTTATAGTTCTGAGCATACACTTGATTAGCCCACTGACTTTGATCAAATGCCGCCACGATTTCAATGTCATGGGCCTGTGCCGCCTGGGCGAATGCGCCTATACCTGAGTAGAATTCAAGTGCTCTAATGGGACTAGACTGTTTTGCGGTCATAAGGCCTTTGCTCTAGAATTCTAGCTACTGCTATGAGATTTTAAGATGAAAAGAAGTGATATCAATAGACTGATAGATGAAGCGTTGGTTTTCTTCGACAAACATAGCTTTAAATTGCCCCAATGGTCTAAGTGGACGGCCGAAGACTGGCAGAAAATTGGCCCTGATGCCGACGAAATTCGCACCCATGGCCTTGGTTGGAATATTACAGACTTTGGCTCTGGTAATTTTCTTAAGAACGGCTTGCTGCTTTTCATCGTCCGCAATGGTCTTCTCAAAGCCAACAAGCCACAAACCAGTAAGACTTATGCTGAAAAAGCCATGATGGTGAGACCGGGCCAGGTTACTCCTTGGCACTTTCACTGGCTCAAGACAGAAGACTTGCTGAACAGAGGCGGTGGAAGACTTGAAGTTGAACTTGGCTGGGCTGCAGAAGACGAGAAGTCTATTGCAGAAAGACCCGTTGTCGTGCAAGTTGACGGTATCTCAAAGACTCTTAAGCCAGGTGAGAAACTCGTTCTCGAACCAGGCGAAAGTGTCACTATTCCACCCATGCTCTGCCACCAATTTTGTGGCTGCGCTAGAGACAACTCTGTTTTGGTAGGTGAGATCAGCTCACTCAATGACGATTCGGCGGACAACTGCTTTATACACGGCTGCACACCAAGAATAATTGATGAAGACACTAAAGCCAAATATCTATTACTCAGTGAATACTTAAGGGCTTAGTTCTTAGCTATTTCTGGTCACTTTTACTTTGTCGATCCGTTGGCGGTCTAGGTCAACTATTTCAAATGTCAAAGTTTGCCAATCAAATTTCTCACCAACAGCTGGGATATGCTCCAGGCGAGCGAGAATAAATCCGGCCAGAGTCTGATACGAGGCCTTATCGCCTAGATCGCGCTTGAGTGAAAACTTAGTAAAGAACTCTTCAATAGATACGTGACCATCTACTAGCCAAGAGCCATCGTCCAAAGCAATACTCTCGTCTTCTGGCGCTTCTCCCATATTGGGCAAGTCGCCGACAATTGCCTGAAAAATATCATCACTGGTAACAAGGCCTTGAAGGCCACCATACTCATCCAGAACTATCGCTATTTGTTGCTTTGCGTCTCTAAATCGCTCTAACAATTGCAAGGCCGTTGTATTTTCAGGCACGTATAGTGGTTGAACAACTAACTCGCGCACCGGCTGTTCTTTAGCCTCTAGAACTTTGAGTATGATGGTCTTGCCTTCGACCACACCAAGGACTTCATCGACAGTTTCATCGCAAACCAAAAAACGAGAGTGATTGTCATCAGTAATTGTCTTAATAACTTCAGTCAGGCTGTCATTGCCATTGAGCCAAACTATTTCAGTACGTGGTGTCATTAGTGATGTGACGCGGCGGTCGCTAAGTTTAAGTACCTCCGCCACCATTTCTTGTTCGGCTTCTTGCACAATACCAGCCACCGCGGCCTGTTCAATCATCACATGTATTTCGGCCTGACTGACTGGTGTTTCACTGTACTCTTTGATACCAGCAGCTTTTAAAATTAGATTGGTCGAGCCACTTAAAAGATGAACCAACGGTCTAGCTATGCGCGACACGATCATCATAGGTTTGGCCACAAACTTTGCCACCAATTCTGGCGCCTGCAAGGCTAAGCGCTTGGGTACCAGTTCGCCGACAATCAGTGAAAAGTAGGTAATTACAACAACTACTATGGTTATAGACAAGCCAGCTGCATGGGGGGCTAGGGCTGGTACCATTTTAAGACCGACCGCTAGATCGTCAGCGATATTGGCGCCGCCATAGGCACCAGCACCAATGCCAATTAGCGTGATACCAATCTGAATGGTCGACAAAAAATCGTTAGGAGCACCCGCTATTTTCAAAGCTGATCTAGCCCCAGAATCACCGTTATCGGCCCATTGCTGCAACTTAGTTTTGCGAGACGAAACTATAGCTATTTCTGACATGGCCAAGACGCCATTGAGCAGTACGAGCAAAAGAATGATCAGAGCTTCGGCGAGAGTGCCAAAAAGATTAGAAGTGATTGGCTCCAAAAGTTAAAACCTATCTATTTTGTCTCGACCTCAAAGAGATCTTCTCATAGTCTGCGCTATTTGACGGTACTGCAAACTATCAGCCTAAAGCAAGCGCCAGTTGACAAGCCCAATTTACACAATGAAGAAGAATTGGCTGTCACAATTCAAACAAGAAGCTAGTAGGGTAATCGCTTGCCTTGGATGCCCGCCACAATAAAGTTGGTGGCTATAGCTTGGCGCAAACTAATACCGATTAAGGGTGCTGGATCTGGCAAAAAATTACCAATGGCAATTTTGGCGTTGTTGTCAAAATGCCCGACCATATGCAGTACATAGCCCTTGCCAAAAGGAAAAATCACGGCAAGAGCACCAGTATGATCAGGGTCTTCGGCTGCAAGCTGACGGCTGCCAACAAGCACCCGCACTGCTCCGGGCTTCAATATGTGCACCATATGCGATGCTTGATCTAATTTCCAGAAGGCACTTCGAACTGTATTATTTGCCAATATTGCATCTGGTGACACATATTCAGCGTCATAGATATCTTTGCTATTGACACCTTTGTTCCAGCTTACATAGCCCGGAAAAGTTTGAGCTAGCATACGGTCTAGTGCCCAGTCAGTTGTGAGCAAATAGCCCCCTTGGCTTACAAAATCACGAATTGCTTGCAATTTGTCGCGCTTTAAGTCTCCGGCACAATTGATAATCAAGACTTTGCCAGTAGAGAGAAGTTCGCTTGAAAGATCTCTGGTTTTGACATGGCGAAAAGGTATCTCAAGCTTCGTCAAAGTCTTGTCGGCTTTATCCCACTGCCCAGCTACTTCAATAACTGTGTTGGGCGCGCTAATTACATCCGTCGCTCCAGCAGTCAAGACAAGCTCAGGGTGAGCCTTTGCCAGCCATGCGCGAAAAACCAGCGGCTCAACTCTTGTTGAATGCACTTTGCCGGTAACAGGCGGCAACTCTACAAAATTTGGAATAACAGCCTTAGTCAAATCGACTGAGATTACATTGCCTTGCAGAGCCTGTGCACTAACTGCCTGCGCGGCACATAAATGTGTGAATATAGCGATTGATGCTAACCACTTAATATGAATACGTTTCAAAATGGCCTCGACCCGATAAAAGCTCTTAGTATAAATTAAGGACGCTGGCCGGCCTGCCCGGTTCCCTCTCTCTCTCTGTCTAATCTAGCAGAGAAGGCACTCTGGCCTGACCATGTAGCGAAAGTGCTAAAATATCGCAGTCATATGGAGCAGTGCAGCAGCTATAGAGTGAGTGCCAAACATGTTTTCAAAAGCAAACTTAGCTTCTATTTTGGTCATTTCAACCATCTTGGGATTTCAAGCGCCGTTGATGGCCGAAGAATCAGCGCTAGAAAAAGGCCAGAATGATCAGAAAGGCCAGAATCTACAGAAGCAAGAAGTTTACGGCTATTTCATTAGTTTCAACGGCAGTGCACGGTCAGTTAGGCAAGCGATGTTAAACGGTCAGAATGTGCTAAGTGCTCCGATCGTAACTTTGACCTTACCGGTGAATGTATCGGGCTATTTAGTACCTGGTGCCAACGAACTAGTGCTCGAGTACATCAGCAACCCCAAAGATGCCATGACTGTATTAATTGAGAAACGAACTGTTGGGCCAAAAAAAGAAGAAGTGGCCAAGGTCGTCCTCGCTGCTAACGAGTCAAATGGCGCGGCTGCAAAGAAGACTATTTCGTTCAACTTGCCAAAAGATCAACCAGCAAGAGGCCTTAAGAGCCTAAGCGATGCTGACAAAAAGGCCATCGAGAAGGAATTGCAGAACTACTGGGCGGCACTTAATGAGCGCAAACCAGAAAAGTTGAGAGCTATTTATAAAGATTCCCTCGATATAGAACGCAAGCTTAGCCCTGAGAGTGCGGCATACTTCGACAAGATACTCAATCGCGAAGCCTCTCTTCTGCGCAATTCTGATATTAGGTTAGCGCCCTTAGAGTCAGCTGGTCTAACTTTCAAGATTGAAGGCGATACGGTAAAACTCTATCGAGAAGACAAAAAACCACTGGTTACAAGCAAGGAAGTCGACGTGCAAATTGAGCAAGTAATGATTGAAGTACAAAAGAAAGCAAAGAATCAAGCGCAGACGAAAGCTACTATGAAGCAACAGATTGTTCGCACCCATCTGTATTTCAAGCAGATTAGTCAAGACGGTGGCAAGCAATGGTCTGTGTCACTGCCGCCAAATGCCTAAAAAAATCCTTCTTGTCGTCGGCTTGCTAATTGGGCTTTCTCTCGTGATAGCTGGCTATATGCTTGACGGCGAGCTGAAGGCAACAGCCATACACGACGACCAAGATGTTATTGCCGTCACTCGCGGCATGGCCCTTGATGAAATATTGAGTAAGCTTGAGAGCAAGGGAATTTTACGCAAAGCATTTATACTCAAACTCTATGTGCGGCTATCAGGGCTTAAGCCAGTCATTCGAGCAGGCGACTATAAGTTTGCTTCACCTATTACCCCTCTTCAAGTGCTGCAAACACTAGAGGCGGGCGGTATCGAGCTAAACAAGCTTACTGTAATTGAAGGCTGGACGAGATTTGAAATAGCCGACGCTATGGCCAAGATCAAGAGTCTAAAAGTTGATCGAAAACAAGCACTAGCACTTATGAACAGAACTAGCTTGATATCTGATATTGATCCGATGGTGAAAAATCTTGAGGGCTATCTCTTCCCCGATACCTACTTCGTGCAGTCTGATACCAAAGCAGAAGAGTTGATTGAGGCTATGGTAGAGCGCTTTCGCAAGGTTTGGGAAAAAATGCCAAATCCATATAAGCTTACGGCCCACAAAGCCGTCACTATGGCTTCAATTATTGAAACTGAAGCAAAGCTTGCAGAAGAGCGGCCAATTGTTGCTTCTGTGATAAACAATCGCCTTGCGCGCCGCATGCCACTGGCAATGGATTCAACTATTGTTTACGCATCCAAAATGATTGGCAAATGGAAAGGCAATGGAATTGTTTATCAAAGCTATCTTGATTTAAAGAGCCCCTACAACACTCGCAAGTACTACGGC
>LNEX01000200.1 GCA_001464165.1 bacterium Ga0077546 | reverse complement strand
GCTTTCCAATCGCCAGTATTAATTAGATGAATAGCAATCGAGTCTAAGGCTGAATTGGCAATAACTTCTGAAGCAGACGGTTTTTCAAGCTTTTTGGTTTCTTTGACTTCAACAACTTTAGTAGATTCAGACTTACCAGATTCTGGCTTGCTAGTTTCTGTGTTGCCCGATTCAGATTTATTAGATTCAGGTTTGCTTGCTTCAACAGTCTTCGCTTCGTCTGCGGCATAGGCTGCCGGTGAGAGCGCCGGGCTAAGCAGGCTAACCAGTGAAAGTAAGCTGAGGGATAGGGCAAGGCCTCTATTTAGTATTTGGAGCTGATAGTTCACTTTTCTAATCTCTTTGACCTTATTAACTTTCTGCATTTTAACTTCTTGCATTTTCACCTTACTTGTCAGCAGCTGCACGAGCAGATGCTTCAAAAATCGAAAGCTGCATCACTTCTTCCATTGGAATATTGCGCAGACGAGGACCATCTAAAATTTTAGAGGCTACACCTTTCTTCTCCATCTGATTAATCAAATAAAGCGCACGGTCAATTATTTGCATGGGCAATCCGGCCATGCGAGCCACTTGTACGCCAAAACTTCGACTAGCGCCACCAGGCACAACTGAGCGAATGAACTCTACCCGACCATCTTGTTCTTTGACTAGAACTTGATAGTTGACTATCTGAGGGAAGAAGTTAGCTAAGCCATTTAATTCATGGTAGTGCGTAGCAAAAATTGTCCGCGCACGCACTTCTTTAGCGAGATACTCGGCCACAGACCAGGCAATAGAAACACCATCATAAGTACTGGTGCCACGACCGACTTCATCGAGCAAAATCAAAGAACGATTGGTGGCAGATAGACAGCACTGTGTTGTCTCAGACATTTCAACAAGGAATGTCGATTGACCTTGAGTCAAATCATCGACAGCACCAATTCTGGTGAAGACGCGATCAACTAAACCAACATGGGCTTCTTTAGCCGGAACAAAAGAGCCAATCTGAGCAAGTATTACTATTAAAGCCACTTGGCGCAAATAGCTAGACTTACCAGCCATGTTAGGCCCGGTCAATATCACTAATTGATTGTCATCACTTTCTCCACACAAGCGCACATCATTTGAGACATACTTACCCATGGGCAAGATTTTTTCTAAAACAGGATGGCGCCCTTGCTTGATCAATAGATTTTTGCCATCATCAACTTGCGGGCAAACAAACTTTCGCTCTTGCGCTACTTTGGCCAAAGACAACAAGGCATCGAGATTGGCCAGGTGACTAGCCATTTTGTGCAAATCGGCACCAAGAGCTGCCACTGACTGACGCAGAGCCAAGAAGAGTTTGTATTCAACATCTGATTGATTTTTCTCAGCGTTGAGAATTTTCACTTCGTACTCTTTCAAATCTGGCGTAATGTAGCGCTCAGCATTGGTAAGAGTTTGCTTGCGAATATAATCGGCAGGAACAGCCCCTTGATTGGCATTAGTGATTTCAATAAAGTAACCGAAGTTACGATTGAAGTTCACTTTCAAACTCTTAATGCCAGTGCGCTCTTGCTCTTTACGCTGGAAGTCTTCTATCCATTGCTTGCCACCACCGAGCAGTGAGCGAATCTCATCTAGTTCAGCGTTGTATCCACTGGCAAATATGCCACCATCGGTTAGTTCGCGCGGTGGTTCTTCTGCCAATGCATGGCGAGTCTTCTCGCATAGCTCAACTAATGCCTGTGGAGTAGTCTTAAGCGCACTTAAGTAGGGGCTGTGAGCTGTTTGCAAAAGCTGTGACAGCTCAGGCAACACATCAAGCGAAACAGCAACCGCCGCTAACTCTTTGGGATTAATCGACTGAGAAGACATGCGCACGGCGAGACGCTCTAGATCTGAAAGGCGACCAATCACCTCGACAATCTGCTCGCGCCTTGTCGTCGGCTGCAACAATTCCTTGATTGCTTCTTGCCGCGCTCTTATTCCTTCTACTGACAGAAGCGGCTTCAATAGCCACTTACGCAGCATGCGACTGCCCATGGCTGTTTGAGTTTGGTCAATAGCCCAAAGCAGAGAACCATTGAAACTTCTATCTCTAGATGTTTCAGTCAACTCTAAATTCTTGCGAGTATTAGCGTCGAGTACTAGGTAACCATCAACTGTATAAGTTGAGATGCCCTCAAAGTATGGCTTCTGCCCGCCCTGGGTGCGATCAAGATATTCAAGAACGGCCCCAGCCGCCCCAATTGCCAGAGGCATATCCTGACAGCCAAAACCTTCAAGTGTACTCACTTCAAAGTTCTGCAAGATGCGCCTTTGGGGTGGCTCGGTCTGGAAGAACATGGCCGGACGACCACTAAAGCGGTATTGCCCAGCGATTACTTCAGGCACTTCTAAAACTTCTTTAGCTACAACTTCATCGGGGCCCGGCTTCACCAAACGCAGCGGGGCTAAAATTTCAGCTGGGCGCAGGCGGCCAAGCTCTAGAATCAAATTCTCTTCTGAGAGCTGACTAACAAAAAATTCGCCACAAGAAGCATCAACATAGGCCAAGCCCCATTGCTCTTCGGCAGCGCCAGAAGAACGGCCAGCTCTAACAATAGCAGCCAGATAATTGTTGTCACGAGCTGGCAGCAAGTGAGACTCAAGCACCGTTCCTGGTGTCAAAATACGCTTAACTTGTCTCTCAACTGGCCCCTTGCCAGCGCCAACTTCACCCACCTGTTCGCAAACTTCCACCGCATATCCCTTGGCAAGAAGCTTACTGACATAGAGTTCATACGAGCGAACGGGCACACCAGCCATGGGCACACGACCAGCTGGGTGAGATGATTCTGGTCGACCAGTGAGCGTGATGTCAAGTTCGCGTGCAGCCACCTGTGCGTCGCTATCGAAAGTTTCATAAAAATCGCCGACTCTAAAGAAAAGCAAAGCATCGGGATACTGAGATTTGATATCCCAATATTGCCGCATCATCCCCGTAGACTTGGCGCCATCTTTTGCAGCATTGGCGCTATTGCCGGGATTCTCGCTCTCCACGGCCTCGCCTTCTTTAGGAGCATTCTGTACTTTTTGTACTTTCGTCAACGCGTCAACCTCGATAGTCGCACAAGCAACCAATATTACCGTTGAAGCTCGGCTAAGTTATTAAGCTTCTGGTAATATGACTAGTCTTATATAAGGGTTATGCGGTCAAAATTATCGAGAATGCACAAGATGGTAGTCAACAAATCAAAATTAAACCTTCCCATTCTGCTTAGCCTGGCTCTAGCGTTAGCCAGTCCAAGCTTGGCCAGTCCAGTATTTGCTTATCCTGGCAGCCCAAGTGCAAAATTGGCCACCGGCGCTCAAATAGAGGGCAAAAGCACCGAAGGCCATGAAAAAACGGCCAAAGCAGCCGACAAGCCATTAGATAAAAACAAAGTTTTGGACAAGAGTAAAGACGCCAAACCTGCTGTAGACAAAAAAGAACCCGCTAAAGCGGATTCAGAAAAGAAAGAAGCAGCCAAGGCCCCCGAGAAAAAGGATGCCAAACCAGCTCCTGAGATTGTCATTGAAAACGTTATCAACGTTCCCGCCGAAGCCTTGACCGAGCACGCCAGCGAATATCTCAATAAGAATGTGCGCTTTGTCGCCAACTTCCAGGCCTATAGCTCCCTAGCACTTGACTACAAGCCGGCCATGCGCCCTGCGAAAACCCACTTGTCTTTCTTGGTCTTCCGCAATAACAGCAAAGTTCCGCTCTCAGAGCTGAAACTAGCCATGCCGATTCCGAAAGAAGATGATAAATCGCCCCAAGCCAAACTTTTGAGCGAACTGAAAGAAGGCGACCAACTAGAAGTTACCGGTAAAGTATTTGCCACCCCATTAGACGAACCATGGGTAGATGTTCTCAAAATCAAACGCTTAAAAGCAGCAGCTGATGACAAAGAAAAAGAGAAAAAAGCATCTGCTGACTCAGCACCCTCTAAATAAGCATTCAAAGCGAAATAAGCAGTTCAAATTAACGGTTTTAATTTAAGGAATAGGCTAGATGGTAACTCCAGAATCGGCTTCTCAACTCAAAAATCTTCTCAATTCACTAAATGGCAAACACGGAATTCTTGGTTGTCTTTTGGTCGGACGCGATGGTTCGGTGGTGAGCAGCAGCTTGCCACCCGAAGTTGACATATCGACTATTGGTGCGCTCTCCGCTACTCTCTTCTCAAACAATGATGTCTCCATTCAACGGATGAACAGAGGCAACTTGATACAAATGACACTACTCACAGACCAAGGTATTTTGCACTTCTACGAGGCTGCGGGCCACTTCTTAGTAGTGCTGACAGCAAAAGGTCAACGTATCAATCTTGAAGGACTGATTAGATCTGTTGAAGAACAGGGTAGATCACTTGAAGGGATACTGAGCTAAGCACCGCTCTGCGGCAGCTAACTTGAGAAAAACAGAGGCCTTTCATGCCAGCGAAGAAAGCTGCGACCATCAAAATTCTCTCTCTGGCAATAGCTTCTACTCTCGCTATTTCTTCAATTTGCTCTTATCCACAGGCGGCCTGCGCGGCCCGCTTTGTCGACATGTCTGGCAACTGGACAGAAAAATACGTAAACCTTCTTTCTGACGACGGCATTATCGGCGCAGAGCCCGATGGAAAATTTCACCCCAAAGACCCAGTTACTAGAGCACAGTTAGCCAGCTGGCTGGTGAAAATCTTAGGCATAGAAAATCAGGCAGTACCAGACAAGCCAACTTTTCCTGACGTAAAGCCAACTGACTGGTTTTACAAGCCCGTCGAAATCATTTGCAAAAATAACTATATCGCTGGCTACCCCGACGGTTTTCGACCAAAGCAATTTATGCAACGTGGCGAAATGATATCTATCATAGCCCGCGCCCTTGGAACCAGCACCCCAGACGATGGCACAGTTGCCAAAACACTGACCAAGTTTACAGATAAAAGCAAAATACCTGATTGGGCAAAACCAGGAATTACTCAAGCAGAACTGGCTGGCATCTTAGTCAATCAAGCAGGCGATACCACAGTAGATGCCGCTGAAATTGCCTCAAGAGGCGATACCGCAGCCATTCTTAGCAAACTGAGCGACTATAGAAAGCGCCAAGCTATCAATCAAGCCTTGAGCAATCCGCGCAGTCAGCCAAAGTTTCAAGCTGAAACTCCGGTAGCTCAAGCCGAAGTGCCAAGTTCTCAACCACCATTTCAGGGGCAGCAACCATATCAACAGCAGCCTCCGCCCCAAAATTATCAACCACTACCTCAAGGTGGTTGGCAGGGCGGTGTTCAACATCAGAACATGGGTCAACCAGAAAGTTTCGGCTCTGTGCCGCAACAGCCTTATCAGCAGCCTCAACAAGCATACCAACCGCCAGGCCCGCCTCAATACGGCCAGGCTGGTGGCTACCAACAACCTCCGCTATCAGGCAGAGTTATGACAGTTGGAGCCGGCACCAAGTTTCAAGCCTCGCTCAAGAACACGATGGACTCAGGCTCTACTCAACCAGGAGAATCTGTCGAAGCAACTTTACCCTCTCCTATCTATTCGGGCGGAGTAGAAGTGGTGCCAGCTGGCAGTTTGCTTATAGGTCAAGTAAGCAATGTGGTTTCGGCCAAACGCTTCCGCTTTGGTGCCAATGGCAAAATTGATATTCGCTTCACTGCTATCCAAACTCCTGATGGTAGACGCTTCCCACTATCAGCATCTGTAGACGGTTCTGAAGTACGACTCACTGGTGGCAGTACTGCAGGCAGAGTCGGTAAAGGCCTTCTCACAACCGGTATTGGGGCTGGGGGCGGCGCAGCCCTCGGTACCGGTCTAGGAGCGATTGTCGGAGCAACATCGGGCGGCCAAGTGGGCAGGGCCACAGGCATGGGTGCCGTGTTTGGCACCGCCATTGGTGCGGGCGTTGGCCTTGTCGGCGCCGGGGTGCGCAAAGGCTCAGAAGTTATATTTCATGCCGGAACGCAGCTGCCTGTGCAGTTAGACGAAACTATGCAGATTTCAGCAGCGGCGGCAGTAGCGCCTTATTACGCACAACCACAACAGGGCTATCCGCCTCAACAGGGTTATGCACCTCAACAACAGGGTTATCCACCACAAGGTTATGCACCTCCGCAGCAGGGCTATGCACCGCCACAAGGTTACGCACCTCCGCAGCAGGGCTATGCACCGCCACAAGGATATGCGCCTCCGCAACAGGGTTATCCACCGCAGCAGTACCCACTTCAACAGCAAGGCTACCCGCCTCAGCAGCAGGGCTATCCCCCTCAGCAATAGACATCCGCAGCGGCAATGCTTTATAGCAGAACGCTTTTATACCGACTGATGTTAGTTGTTAGTCTCCGCCCCAACGGCGATTGCGCTGGGCGAAGTCAACCATAGCTTGATCGAAATGTTCCGGCGTGAACTCAGGCCAGAGTACTGGCGTGACAAATATTTCAGTGTAGGCAGATTGCCAGAGCAAATAATTGCTCAAGCGCATTTCGCCCCCTGTGCGGATCAATAAGCCGGGGTCAGGGATGCCGCAAGTGTAGAGGTTGCCGGAAATCATTTCTTCGCTTATCTCTTCCACTTTAACTTTGCCAGCAGCAACCTCAGCGGCGATGCGGCGAACAGCATCAGTAATTTCTAAGCGAGCACCATAATTGATGGCGACCTGCAAACTAAGGCCAGTATTGCCAGCGGTGTCTTCCATTGTCTTGTTCATAGACTTGAGAAGATTGCTCGGCACTTTATCGAGCTGACCGAGAAAGCGCAAGCGAACACCGTTATCCGAAAGTTCTTTGAATTCCTCTGTCAGCACACGACCGAACAAATCAAAAAGATAGTTCACTTCTTCGGAACTACGCTGCCAGTTTTCAGACGAAAATGCATAGACAGTCAAATACTTCAAACCACGGCTGCCAACATGGCGAACCAAGCGCTTCAGACTCTTTACGCCTTCTTGATGGCCCTTGAGACGAGGATAGTGACGCAGGTCGGCCCAGCGCCGGTTGCCATCCATGATGATCGCCACGTGCTCCACAGGCAAGGTATTTGCAGCTTCAGAGGCTGCCTCTGTGCCATGTTCTGGTTTGCTAGCTTTGGAAATTTTTGTCCGGTGCAAGGCTTTCACGTGTAAACTCACTATTGCTTGCCATTTTAGCGCTAAGAGATACGCTCGTCTAAGTTAATTGCGATAGGCAAAGCCTGGTATTTTAGACTAGTTATTTAATAAACCCGGTTGCAAGAG
>LNEX01000199.1 GCA_001464165.1 bacterium Ga0077546 | reverse complement strand
GTATGACCTCACGCGCGGAAGAATCACATACCGAATCAAAGATTGATTGATTTGTAGTGATTTGCGGTACAATGAGACGTTTGTCTGAAGGGCACTTGTTTTGCATGTAAATGCGGGCAGGTAACGTTTTCGGTGAAATAAGCTTAGCGTCGTTTCATACACAACAACTAAAGAAGGGATGCGGTGAAAGCCGCTCAGAGAGCTGAATTATGAAAGTTAGAGCGTCAGTAAAGAAGATTTGTGAGAAGTGCAAAGTGATACGCCGTAAAGGTCGCGTCGCTGTTATTTGTGAAAATCCGAAGCACAAACAACGCCAAGGTTAAGAAGTGACAAGTTAACTCTTGTTAGGATATTAGACGCATATATTGCGCTACTTTGATACCTTGAGTGCTTGCCCCGTTATTTGTACGAACTAGTTTTGAGTATCTGTTTGAGGTTAAAGGACAAATGGCCCGTATCGCCGGTGTAGACCTGCCGAGAAACAAGAGAGCGCCAATCGCGCTGACTTATATCCACGGCATTGGCAGAACAACTGCCGCCAAAATCTGTAAGAAAGTAGGCATTCCTGATTCGAAGCGCGTACAAGACATGACTGAAGAAGAAGTCGGTCGTGTTCGTGAAGAGATTGAAAAGAGCGGAAATTACCAGGTCGAGGGCGATCTCAGACGGGTTGAAGGTCTAAACGTTAAGCGTTTGATTGAAATCAATTGCTTCCGTGGCCAAAGACATAGAAGAGGTCTGCCTACTCGCGGTCAGCGCACTAAGACCAATGCTAGAACACGTCGTGGCCGCAAGCGGGTCACCGTTGCCGGTAAGAAGCAAGCTCCCGGTAAGTAAGTCTGGGTAGCGTTTAAGTAGATAGATTTTGTAGTTTGTTAAGAGCATTAACTAAAGGATAGAAGCAGGAAAGCTATGGCTAAGTCACCGAAGGCTAGAACTAAGAAAAAAGAACGTCGTTATGTCCTTCAAGGCATCGTTCACATTTCAAGTACCTTCAATAACACCATCGTCACTTCTACTGACCCACAAGGTCAGGTGATCGCTTGGGGTTCTGCTGGTACAGCGGGCTTCAAGGGCGCGAAGAAGGGCACTCCCTTCGCCGCTCAGCAAGCTGCTGAATCTGTGGCCAAACGTTCCATGGATCAAGGCATGAGACAGGTTGAAGTTTTGGTAAAAGGGCCTGGAGCCGGTCGCGAGACTGCAATACGCGCTTTGCAAAGTTCTGGACTAGAAATCACTTTGATCAAAGATGTCACACCAATTCCCCACAATGGTTGCCGTCCACCTAAGCGTAGAAGAGTCTAGTCCCTGACTTTTTTCTTGACCTTTTAAGCGTCGTTACTGCCACCAGAAGCCCTCATAGTTGAGTACTATTCAAATCAATGAACACATCAATCGATACTAGAAGCTTCGCCGACAGCCACTTTCGTCACGGAGATAATATGGAACCTTTAAGAATCAAGTGCCTTGAGAACAAGACCGGAGCTGACGGCTCTATTTACGGTAAGTTCGTCATTGAACCATTGGAAAAAGGTTATGGCACCACCCTTGGCAACGCCGTCAGAAGAGTATTGCTCTCTTCTCTTGATGGATCTGCCGTTACTGCTGTCAGAATCGAAGGCATAACTCATGAATTCACCACCGTTCCTGGTGTTGTAGAAGACGTGATTGACATCATGCTCAACCTTAAAGGCTTGGTCGTAAAGACTTTCAGCAACGAACCACAATATTTGCATCTTGATATTGATAGATCTGGTGCTGTCACCGGCCGCGATATCATGTGTCCAGCAGACGCTACTATCATCAACCCTGATTGGCAACTTTGCACCTTGGCCGAAGGCGGCCGCATCCGTGCTGAGATTACTGTTGAGCGTGGCAGAGGCTATGTTCCGGCTGATTCACACAGCCACTACAAACAAGCCATTGACGTGCTTCCAATCGATGCTGTTTTCATGCCTATTCGCAAAGTAAGCTACAACGTTGAGCCTACCCGCGTTGGCGAATCAACTGATTTTGATAAGTTGACCATTGAACTTTGGTCCAATGGTTCAATGGATGCTACAGAAGCAATTTCTCAAGCTGCTCGTCAGATCATCGAGCACTTGCTACCGATAGCAGAGTTGTCTGGTAAGCCAATGGTGCCAGCAGCTACTCAGCCTCAACAGCAAGACGGCAAACACAGCTCCATCTCTATTGAAGAGCTAGAGCTTTCAGTGAGAGCCTATAACTGCTTGAAGAGAGCCAATATCAATTCACTCGGAGAGCTTCTCAAATTGTCTTACGACGATCTGATGAATATCAAAAACTTCGGTAAGAAGTCTGCTGACGAAGTGATTGAACGTCTTCGTCAATTCGGCCTCACTTTAGCCGATACACCAAAAGACAAATAAGTAAAAGCCCAGTTAGAGTACAAGATAAGAAGGAACTGTTATGCGTCACAGAGTACCCGGCCACCAACTAGGCCGCCCCGCCGACCAAAGAAAAGCGGTATTGCGCGCACTAGCTACCGAGCTTCTTCGTCACGATGAGATCGAAACTACCCTTGCTAAGGCAAAAGCAGTTCGCTCCCACGCTGAGAAGATCATCACCAAAGGTAAGCACGGTCAGGTAGGCGATTACAAAGCTCTTCACGAGAAAGCAAAAAACGGCGATAAAGCAGCCGCTAAAGAAGTCGCTCGTGTTGTGCACTTGCGTCGTCAGGTGTCTAGCTATCTTTACGATAAAGAAGTAGTGAGAAAGGTATTCGACAATATCGCTCCTCGTTATAAAGATCGTCAAGGCGGTTACACCCGCATTATCAAAATTGGACCTCGCCGCGGAGACAACTCCGAAATGGCGATCATCCAACTGGTCTAGACATAGATTCTGTAGGCATTAACTAAGTGCCACGCATCGCCCTCCTGCTTGAGTATTCCGGGAAGAATTTCCACGGCTCTCAATTTCAGGGGGGCGTTCGCACTGTACAGCACGAATTAGAAAAAGCGGTAAGCGTCTTAGCTAAAGGCGAATTGCGGGTACACATGAGTGGCCGCACCGATACTGGTGTCAATGCCGGCGGCCAAGTGGCTCACTTCGACTTTCCTAAGCAACCTGTGGGCGACCAAGTAGATTTGCACCAGATGGCATGGAGTCTTAATGGAATCTTGCCTAGAGATATTTCGGTGGTCGATTTACAGGTCGTGCCCGAAACATTTCACGCTCGTTACAGTGCGACCAAAAGACAGTATGTTTATCGAATCTTGAACCGTTCGCAACGATCTGCCTTGTTAAAAGATACTCACCTACATGTGCGGCAACCGCTTAGCCTGAAACCCATGCAGGACGGTGCTTCTCGCCTTTTGGGGCAACATGATTTTAGTGCTTTCCGCTCTTCTACCACCTCAAATGCCAACCCATCTTGCCTGATTTACCGTGCTGAATTGTTGAATTTACGTGAAGGCGAGCTAGAGTTCTGGATAGCGGCCGATCACTTCGTGTACAATATGGTCCGCATTATTGTCGGAACCCTACTAGAAATAGGGCTCGGCAAACGGGACGCGGAGAGTGTTTCTCAGGCTCTTGAGAAAAGAGATCGAGAGCTCGCCGGCCCTAACGCTCCCCCTTGGGGTTTAACGTTGGATTCGGTCCATTACCCCGAAGCCTTCAGGCTGTGGGAGCAAAAGTTCCAGGAGATTTTAAAGTGAAGACTTATTGCCCGAAATCAGAAGAAGTAACCAGAGATTGGTTGGTAGTCGATGCCGAAGGTAAAACTTTGGGTCGTGTTGCCGTTGAAGTTGCCAATGTTCTCAGAGGCAAGCACAAACCTGAGTACACACCACACGTTGACTGTGGCGACTTTGTCGTTGTAGTCAATGCCGAGAAGATTCAAGTCTCCGGCAAAAAAGAAGTGCAAAAGATGTACAGACACCACTCTGGTTTCCCAGGTGGATTCAAGGAAGAAAGCCTTGCTCACTTGAGAGCTAGACGCCCAATCGCCATCCTTGAGAAAGCTATCCGTGGCATGATGCCCCACAACCGTTTGGGCGATCGCCAATTCACTAAGTTGAAGGTTTATGCTGGCGCTGAGCATCCACACATTGCTCAAAAGCCTGCAGAGATGAAACTTCCTGAACACGTTCACGCTAGCTAATTAGCAACCGATAGATAAATTCAGAAACTTCGAAGATATATACATAGGAAAAAGAGTTCCACATGACTAGCGTTATTCAGTACATCGGCACAGGACGTAGAAAGTGCGCCACCGCCAGAGTTCGTTTGATCCCTGGTACAGGTACCGTGACCATTAATGGCCGCACCATGGAAGACTACATTGGTGGTCGTCCTGGTCTAGCTAAAGAAATTTATGCTGGCTTTGAAGCTGCAGACGCCATGGGCAGATTTGATGTCATGGTTTTGGTCCGCGGTGGTGGTATTGCTGGTCAAGTCGGTGCTATTCGTCACGGTATCGCCCGCGCGTTATCTGAGGCTGCTCCACAAAATCGTCCGACTCTACGTGCTGAAGGTCTGCTTACCCGCGATCCACGTATCAAAGAGCGGAAGAAGGCTGGCCGGAAGAGAGCTCGTAAACGGTTCCAATTCTCTAAGCGCTAATTTGCACGATTGGCTCATTCGAGAGCCAAGAAATTCATCAGAACGGCCAGGTTTTCCTGGCCGTTCTTGTTTATACTCCAAAGCGCAAGAAAGGCAGAGTCTCGACTCTGCCTTTCTTACGCTTTAATATTGGCGTCCTATTCTTTTTCTTTGTTTGAGTTGGTTGTTGGCTTTATCATCTCTGTATCTTTGCCGCCAACAATGCCCTGAGCTCTGAATTTATTCTGAAAGCGAAACAGTGCTACGAACGCAGAAATGGCTATTACTGCGGTCAGGGCAATGAAACCCCAACCGGCCGGCTCCTGGTAGTTGTAAAGCAGGAAGGCGCCGGCTGAGAAGCTCACATAGCGCGCTGATTGATTGCCAAACTTCTGCCTTTTCTGCCGCGAGTTCGGTCTCGTGTCGCTTTTTCTTGGCGGCTATCTGTTCTGCTGTCATTGAAACTTTAGGCTCTTGGCCTTCAAGTTTGCGCTCTTCTTCTAGTTTTTCTTCTGCTAGTTTTTCGGCTAGCTCGCCTGTACTCATTGTGCTCCTTATTGGCCCACTATTTAGTGACTGCTTGACTATATATTAGCATCAGCCTTAGCTGGCTTTGCTCAGCGCTAACAACCATTAAAAGAATTTGCCTGGGATGATACACTGGTGACGATGTCAAAGCTTCCCACTAGATCTAGAACCGATATAGAAAAGCAGTGTCCGCAGTGCCGTCGACCGGTAAATAAGCGGATGGATTTCTGCTTGGAGTGTGGGGATTTCATTGAGCCAGCTAATTCTCTTTCTTCTAAATCGGTGACCAGAAGTGGGCGGCAAAGAGCTGTGGCCGCGCCTCAAGCTCGTGAAGCGAGGAGAGTCTTGCGTGGTTCACCATTAAAAACACCGGTGCTATTTCTTGGTGGTCTACTTGCCACCATTTTGCTGGGTTTGTTTGCTCTTACCGTCTATGAGTGCTGTAGTAATTTTGATGCTAGTCATAAAGATTCGGTTCGTTTGGCCGAGAGCTATTTAGCCAAGGGCGATGAAGCTAATGCCATCAGCGTTTTAGAACGAAGTATCTTAGAAGAGAAGAGGCCCAGACAAGAACAGCGACAAATTTTGCTAGATCGCGCCCTTTTTGCCCTGGCTTCGAAAATGGTAACTCAAGGTAAGTATCACGATGCCGTCACCTGCTACTCTCGCATTTCTCCAGGTTTTGAGCACCACGATGAAGTACTTAAACTCATTGCTGAGTACTCAGACAAAGCATTACCAGTTATTTTCGGTTCTGCAGCTGAGAGCGCTGATAAGGGTCAGGATGTTAGCCCTGTTGGAATTCTAATGCATCATTCCAGTGCTGCTAAAAGTGCCAGCATGAGTCGGCTGGAGAAAGCTGTCATGACAGTTGTGCCTTCTCCATCGTCGTCTTCCAGTTCTGGTGCGACTTCCAAAACCACAATTAAGCCAAGCAATAAGTCGCCGTTATTGGCTCCTGCAATCGTTCCAGCTCCTGTTCTTGCCCCTGTTTCTTCTCCTGGACCGATAGGTATAAGTGCACCACGTCTTTCTGAACGTAGAACTAGCAATTCCATACCTAACAAGGCTGCCCTTGTTGATGCTCACTCTAGCTCTGTAAATGGTATAGCTCGCTACAATGAACTATTGGCTGACTATTTTGTCCGTCATAGTGGTGGTGCGGCAGAGCCGCCATCTTATGAAGAATGGGTCAAGTCTGGAACGAAAGATTTTTAAATGACCAAAAAAAGCTCGCCTGGAGCACCCCCTAGCGTTGTCAATGAGGATTACGGTCAAGTTCAGCATTGGGTAGGGCGCAAGGCGATTCTTGTTTTTTGTTCCATTCTTTTCTTGCTTTGCTTGCTTGCTCATGCTGCTTCTGTTTGGAACGGCTTTACTTTAAACGATTATTTTCAGCTCCAACCATTGCGCGGTATTGAGCCGAAAAAATGGGGTGAGTATTGGATTCAGCTTTTCGCAGAAGGCTTTCTTCATCCCTTCTCTGCACCAATAACTGAGGCTTCTATTGCTTTAGATTTTCAGTCGGCGGGGTTCAATCCGGCTCTTTATCATGCTGTTAATGTGCTTCTACATGTGGCCGGTGTTATCAGTTCTTTCCTCCTGCTTGTTCGACTAACTTCGTATTTGCAGGCGGGTCGCCGGTACGTCGCTGCCAGCAACTATCCGCTTCTTGCTCCGTTCATTGCCTGCGCACTGCTGGCAGTGCATCCTATTGCTAGTGATTCAGTGGCTCATATTATGAGCAGAGGCAGTTTGATTACTTTCACATGCTTCTCTCTAGCCTTGAATTTCTTCCTCACAGGCTTTATGGCCAACTCGGTGGGCCGTGGTGTATTTGGCTATTTGGCTGCTTATCTATGTGTAGCTGTTTCAGTCTTTTCGTCGTGCCAAGCTGTGACCATTCCCCTTTCTATGATTGTTCTTGGTCTGTTATTGAAGCCAGCCAATGACGGAAGAGAGGGTGGTTATTCTTGGAAAGATTGGTTTTACGAGAGAGCCTGGGAGTTTGGAACCCTAATTGCCACAGCATTTGGTTTACCGTTTCTCTTGCTCCTCAAGAGCACACTCCCAGTTGGGAATGGCATGGGTTTGCCGCTTCTACCTGAGAATGTCTATTTCTCAACGCAGTTCAAAGTACTATTCGCGTACTATCTGCGTATTTTCTTTTTGCCGTTTGGTCTGACAGTTGCGCCAATATTTGCTATCGCTAGTGGTTACAGCGATCCTGGTGCCTTAGCTGGTATGGCTATAGCTGCTGCTACCGTTGCCATAATGGTGAAATTTAAACGCAGGCCCATGTGCTTCTTTGGTTTATATTTGTTTCTGATTGGCTTAGTTCCGCAGGCTTTGCTGTTGCAGCCAGAGTATGCCTCTGGCGAGCGTTTCTATATGTCTTGCTTTGGTCTGGCTCTTGTGCGTGGCAGCAAACTGTTGGGAGTGACTGCTAAACCATTGCTAGTGGTCTCGCTGGTTTTGCTCACTCTAGTTGGACTGGCTAACTGGCGAGACCGTGCTTATTCAACTAATAGCGCCCTTTTACGCGGCGCCCTAAGACTAGAGCCGACTGATTCTAAGGTAAGAGCCTTGCTGGCTTTCTTGCTCACCACTGATGGTGGCGTCAATATTGAGCGTGGCAACCTTGAGGCTTTGCGTGCCCTCAAGCAAGATGAGAAATTGCCCCTAGCACTTATGGCTCAAGCAAGTTATCAAAGCATGCAGCGCATGCACTCTGAGTCGGCCAATCTATATGCTGCGGCCTTGAAACTGGCCGAGGAGCAAAAGCTTTCTTCTGAGATAATTCTCTCTGCCAAGGCTGGTTTGGCGCTAGAAATGGCTGAGCAAGAGACAATTAGCAATCCAGTCTATATGAGAGATCTGGCTAAAAGCGCCCTTACTCTTTATCCAGCGAAGGCCAGGCTATATTTGGCCCTCGGTAAAGCGTTGTTGGCTGAAAACAAACCTGAGTCGGCCGAGCTTGCCTGCCGACAGTTCGACCGTGGTCGTGTCTTTGACCGTAATGATGTTGATTTTACAGAGCCATATGTCCGAGCCGCCCTCAACACAGGTTATCCTTTCCGCTTTGAAGTTGCTCATGGTGCTGCCCGTACAGCTTACAAAATTAAGAACTCTGCAACGACTAGGTTATTGTGGGCTCGGGCTTGCTTAGAAACAGGGCGAATTCACAAGGGCCTAGCCTTGATGAATCAGTACTTTGCTGCCGTACCACAACCTACTGCGGAGGCCTATAAGGTAAGTTCTGGCTTGGCTAAGCAGTTAGGTGATAAGGCTGCTGCTGAGCGCTATTTGGCCATGGCTAAAAAGCTTGACCCAGAGATTGATAAGCACGTGCATCTATTCTTGATTGTGCCACCTAAACCAAGTGGTGAAGATAACCAGGGCCCAAGCAAAATAGAGAAGTGATTAAGGCGAATTTCTATCTAGTGTAAGTCCGCTTGATATCCCTGGGCAAAACTTCAAAATGAAGGGCTGAGAGAAGTTTCGGCTTGACAGGTATTTACTAATGAATCTACCAACTACTGGAGCCGCTCTGCGCTCTATTGCCTCTCTGCGCCCCCGCAACATTGAGCAAGGGGCAATCTATGATTGTCGCTTTCTTGCCACGGTGGCATCTTTGTGTGCCAGTGAGAGCGGTCGCCGTAATTTGTTGTCTCAGATAGAGGCTCGCAGTGACGGTAGTTATAGTGTCTATTTCCCTGAAGTGAATCAGACTTTTGTTGTATCAAAGCTGACCCCATATGAGCTTTCGCTCTACGCTAAAGTCAAAGATGAAGATTGCAGAAACGCCGGAATTTGCCTGGCAGTGCTTGAGAAGGCTTATGGACAATATCGCAATCAGCATCAAAATTTGTTTGATCAGGTAAGGCGCTATTGTAAGCATGCCATTTTTGAAGGGCGCTTTAGTGCTCGTTCTGAGCTACCGGGCTTCGCTGCAGCTTATGGCGCCACCGATTACCAAGCGGCGGTCTTGCTGGGTTCTCGGCCTCTGATTGATTACAAGACATTTTCTTTTGAATGTGGTGAAATGGGCTTGGGAAAGGACTATGTCACATTGAGACAACTGAGCAGTTGGTTCAATCGCGATCAAGTTTGTCGAGAGTTTGCCCGCAAGCAAGATTCAATTTGCTTTTTTCGCACCTGCGATTGGCAGAGTGAACCGAGTCCTACCAGCCTGAAAGTTTTGCCTTGAGATCGCTTAGGTTGTTGACTGGCTTTTCACAAGTGAAATTTTGACAAATATAAACCGTAGTTTTCTGCTCTAGTGTTTTCTTGTCTTTGAGAAAATCGAGGTCGGTTTTTTCGCTAACAACTGCCACCACTTTATTGGGGTAGTACTTTTGATGTAGGGTGAAGAGCATATCGCGATCTTCGTTACTGGCGAGAGCTACAGCCACTTCGGGCCCATTGAACAGATACATATCGAGGCAGCTGAGCAAGTTGGCAAACTGATCTGGCATGCGGCTAAAGTGAGGGCCATATAGACTAAATATCTCTTCAGCTAAGTCGAGATATTCGGCTTTACCCGTTAGCTTGGCCAGTTTCAACAAGACCGAGGTGGCCACTGATGTACCAGATGGCACTGAGCCGTCATAGTGGCTGCGCGGGCGCACCACTAACTCTTCGTGATCACTGGCAGTAAAGAAGAAGCCGCCTTCATCTTCATCTCTGAAATACTTGATCATAGACTGACAAAGTTGCTCCGCTGTGTTCAGCCATTTTGCATCGCCATCGACACTAGCAATATTGAGCAGCGCTTCTATAAAGTAAGCATAGTCGTCAAGGCAGCCTTGCAGCTTGACGATACCATTGGTATCTAGGCCATTGACTGGCATGCCCCAGACTCGCATTAGGCGGTCATCTACTTTTAGATTGTCCAAAATGAAGTTGGTTGCGGCTAGGGCTGACTGTAAGTACTCTTTCTTAGCCGTGGCCTTGTAAGCTTCAATAAAGGCGGTAATCATCAAGCTATTCCAGCTTGTTAATACTTTTTCGTCGCGAGTTGGTCGAATGCGCTTAGCACGCTCTGCCATGAGCTTGGCTGCTGCACTATCAATGCGTTGCCAGAGCTTGTCTAAAGGAGTTGTGTATTGACGCGAGAGTTCCTCTGGTGATTTGCTCAAGTGTAAAATTGAGGTCTTGTGTTCGAAATTACCGCGCTCAGTTACGCCGAAAACTTGGTTGAACCAGGTGCCTTCTTCTTCACCTAAGACTTCTTCTATTTGCTCTGGGCGCCAGACATAGAACTTTCCTTCTTCTCCTTCTGAGTCGGCATCTAAGCTTGAATAGAAAGCCCCTTGCTTGGTTGTCAGCTCACTACTGACAAACTTTAGAATGCCTTCTGCTACTCGTAACCAGTACTCGCGACCAGTCAATAGGTAGCCGTCAATATAGGTCTTCGCTAGTAGGGCGTTGTCGTAGAGCATTTTTTCGAAGTGTGGTACCAACCAGTGACGGTCTACCGAATAGCGGGCAAAGCCGCCGCCAATTTGGTCATGAATGCCGCCATAGGCCATTTTGTCGAGGGTAACTTGCACGAGCTCTAGGCATTCTTCTTTGCGGCTATCACTAAAACTAGAAGACTTTGAGCAGGCTCGCATGGCTAACTCTAGGCTCATTGAATGGGGAAATTTTGGTGCACCACCAAAGCCACCAAAGTCGCTGTCGAAATTGCGCTGTAGTTTTTCTAGGGCGGCATTGATTGTATTGGTGTTTGCTACGGCGGCGAAGCCCATTTTTGATGCGCTCTCAGCCTCTGGCTTGTCAGACTTAATACGTTCCATCAGCTTTAGATGGTTCGCTAGCTCTGAAGCGCTATCGAGAATTTGAGAATTGCTAGTCTGCCAGGCCGCCGCTACATTTTTTAAGACTTTTTTGAAACCCGGTAGGCCATGGTGATCGTTCACAGGAAAGTAAGTACCACCAAAGAAAGGTTTGCATTCTGGTGTAAGAAATACTGTCATAGGCCAGCCACCATGGCCAGTCATGAGTTGAATCGCTTTCATGTATATTTCGTCTAAATCAGTTCTTTCTTCTCGATCTACCTTGATATTGACGAATAGTGCATTCATCAAGTCTGCTGTTTCTTGATCTTC
>LNEX01000198.1 GCA_001464165.1 bacterium Ga0077546 | reverse complement strand
CCACTGCCAATAGAGTTGAGACTATTACAGCTAGAAGTCCGAGAAAGATAGTGTTCATATGACCTTCGACTCAAGGCATTCCTTGATCTCTGGCTTGGATAAAAGGTCGTCGAGCGTCAGTGTTGTATTTTGGAAACGGGCAAGGATCAAACCGCAGAATATCCACTTCTCTTCATTAGTTAGTCCGAGATTGCCGTCAATGAGCTTAAAATCGTTCACTAGATTTTCCAGCTCTTGGGCATTGTCGGTTGCTGGTTTCTTCATCCGCTCTACTATGTCGAGGACTAACTTCTTGCGCTCATCCAGTGTGTTTTGGAACTTCAGGCCAATATAGCTGCTCTTATCGGCAATCATCGGGGCATAGACTGCTGCCAGCCAGCTCTCCATTTCTGCAGCAAAATTAGACTCTTGAAGTATCTGTCGCAGATTGGCACCAGTTACGAAATTGGGATTTGGTGCCCCTTGAAATACGTAGCTATCTGGTTGGCCAGCGATCATCTTCAAGAAATTCGAGTAATATCCCCAGGTGTTTTCCTGGCCAAGCAGCTGAGATTTTTGAGCATTTTCCGCCGACATGTCTCGCACTAGGGCTGCTCGAATGACGAACACTTCATGGGGGTTGTCGCTGCAGTTTGCTGGCTTACTTAGCTTTGTCTGCACGCCGGCATGTTCACCTTGGTCAATCGCCATGCCCACAAGCCGGTTTGAAGTTGCTTCTACTACAGCATCGCCGTCTACCCAGTAGTGCTGAGAAGACGGTGACATTTTATCGAATTGGGCAGCCCAAGTAGGATCACCAGGAATTGGCTGCGCAAATGCCACGAGGGTTATGTTGTCCCAGGGCCAGCTTCTCACTTCTTGTCGCAGAGCATCACCATAGCTTCCCTGCAAAACGGCACTGACAAACTGGCTGCCGAGACCAGCGCCCAGGCTATGACCAGTTACGTAGATGTTCTCGGGAGCACCATATCGTTGCTCCAAATATTTGCAGCACGCGGTTATCGGCCCGAGCATGCTTGGTAGTGACTGGGCAAATCCCTGGGTGACTTTGCCAACTTTGCTTATCAATGGCTGCTCAATTTGTTTGTTGCCATGAAGGTCAGTGATCCAGTCAGGGTTACCCTTTGATTCTCCAAGCACATCTTGTGCTTTCCAAACTGTTTTTCCGAGGGATGAACCACTGCGGCTGCCGCGGAAAACGATGTGGGCGTCGTGTCCTGTCGGTGTCTTGTGCATGAGCACAAAACCCATGAGGCTCCATGACGGCTCTCCATTGATACCAATATTTGGATTGCTGGTGTCTGTGGTGCTGCCCGTGCCGCCCTCGAATACGATCAGATGATCCTCACCACTAGGATAGTCGCGAATTTGAAAACGCTCAACGTCGTTATAAGGAAAACTTCCAATGGGAGGCGTTTTGTAGCGAATGCCCTCTATTGTTTTGATGTTGTTTGTGATACTAGCTGGCGCGAACACAGACATGAACCGTTCACCATCCCCGGTGAACGCTGGTAGCTTGGTATCAACGCGCTTATAGTTAGT
This sequence comes from bacterium Ga0077546, assembly GCA_001464165.1. The sequence goes on along the minus strand of LNEX01000198.1, from coordinate 2,867 downwards.
TAGAATTGGGTCAAGATTCAAATTGCTTCTTGTGCCAAAACGGGCAGCGCTCGGACCGCTGTAAAATCCTTCGTCGACTCTAGGTTGAGCAAATTGACGAACACCGTTAGGGCCATCCCAACTATTTAACTTTGGAGCAACAGGTGAAAGGCCGGTTGCATATTCTTGAGTTAAACGGCAGATGTTGGTGCGCCGATCACTGCCGACGCGAGACATGACATCGTACCAGGGGTCGAGCGGAAGGCACAATGATTGGTGGTAGAGCTGATAGGCGAGTGTACATAAGTCGAGGTTGGTGACAGCCTTATCTAAACCAACTGCTTGTCTAGAACGCTCTATGGTCTGTTGCCCAGATGTACTCTCTTGGGTATCGGCTAGAGTCGGCGAAGCAGGCGACATTCCGAGGACGGTGCAACAGAGTATGGCCACCATTTGGAATTTCCTGCTTATGAGCATTGTATTTTCCCTTACCAGAGAGCGTGATGTATTCGTCGGGGCAATATTTTAACAGTTATGGCAGTGAGTCGAAGCGAAAAGAACGCGTCATTTGGGGAAGAATAGTAAGAATGGACTAGCGGTGTATACTCATCTAACGATTGACGCTAAATGAGGAATAACATGAAAACCAAGTCTTCTGATGCCTCCAATACACGTACCGCAGCCCGTGGCGATCGCCTGGCAATTGTGGGACTTATGCTATTGGCTGCAACAGTGCCTCTTCAAGCGGCATCGGCTGCTGACTTTACATCACAAGTTTTAGACTCGCAGTCTGGTCTTCGGCAACCAAATGACAAGAGTTCAATAAAACCCCAGTTGATAGCACAGTCACAGGGTAGTTCTGAAGAGCAGAAAGACTTGGAAGCTTACAGCAGAAGCAAGTTCACGTACATCGATGCTAAATTGTTGGCCAAGATGTGGAACAAAGATGTAAGTGAGGTAAAGATTCACATTGGCTTTAAGTTACTTAGTGGTCCGCTGACCACAGCCGAGCTTGAGCAAAATCTTGTTGATGCCCGAATTAAAGCCTTGGCTTCTGTCAATAGCAATCAGGGTCTGACATATTGGCAAGATAGTGGGCACACATACGATGATGCTGTCGCTCTGGCAAAACTTTGGGGCGAATCTAGCCCCTGGAATGCAAAAGTAAGAGTAGAAAAAAATCTGATTCTAGGAAACGAGGAAGTGATTAAAAAGTCAGTGAGTCTCGCTAGAAAATAGGACATTGTAGTGACTCACATTGCTTGGCGCATTGGTGTTGAAATTGAATTGTTGGCACCAGTAGGTAAAACTCGATTTGATTTAGCTGAGGCCATTAGTCGTCAAAATCATGGCACTGTCCGAAGATATTTCCATCCGCAATCTGAGCCTAGCAAAGTACCCGGTACTCCGATTTTTCATAGCTTGACCCTCGGATTTGAAGCTCTAGATGGTCAGCGGCAGCGAATTGCTCAATGTGTTGACGATCTGACATTACAAGCCGATCTAAATCGCACTGCTAAACCCAAAGCTGATTGGTACAGAATCGTCAGTGATGATGAACGGTTTCTGCGCCTGATCGAACAGCAGACAGATCCTTCTTTACCAATCGCTCAAGTAATGAACTCCATTGCCGAATTATTCGGAACTTTACCTGCTGTCGGCGAAGGGGGGATGGTTCGAGTCAATGATCAGTCAGGAGCGTCAGTGGCAATTGCAGCACCCTTGCCGGGAGAGCGAGAACGACCTTGTGAATTGATTACTAGTCCTATCGATAGTAATCATGGGCAACGTCTTGAAGAGTTGTTGACCTTGGCACGAGAGCTTCAGTTTCAGGCTCCTGTTGAAGGGGCCACTCATATTCATTTTGATGCCAAAGCTATGCAATCGGCCAATGCCATTGCAAACTTTGTCAATCTCTACTCTTCTTATCGCGACCTCCTTAAGCGGCTCATTGGCACCAACCCAAAGTGCATTCGTTTAGGGGCTTGGCCAACCGAGCTACTCGATACTGTCAATACCGAGGAATTTCGTGCGCTCTCTTGGCTAGAAGCACAGCAGCAATTGAAAGCTCTCAAACTGACGAAATATTGCGACGTCAACCTGATTAATTGCATCTATAGCCATGCCGACAAAAATACAATTGAAGTGCGCATCTTGCCAGTTTGGCTAGACACGGCTCCTATCCTGGCGGTAGCCGCTCTCTTTGTCGCTCTATTTGAACTGGCGCTGACACCAGACACAATCGAGTTCATACCGGCTCAAGACTGTTCAGGCGAGGCTGCAAGGGTCTTCTTGCAGACACTGCCAATGTCAGAATGTCAGCTTAGCTATTGGCTAAACATTGCTGATGGTGCTTTTACTTGAGCCAATGCTTATCCACACCTTTTTAAATCGACTCTTCGGTGATCAGTGTGAATTGCGGTCAACCCACTTTACCAGTTGCTCAAAGATGCTCGCCTGAATTTACTTTGAGCAGAGTCTTGTTGGTGCTGGCTACCCGTTTGTATAGCTTTAGGGTTGAAGGCGGCTTGACCAGGCGATCATCCATGCCTTGAATTACAAGTACAGGTTTAGACTTAATTCTGAAGGCAAATTTGCCATTTTCAGACATGAATAGCTGAAATGCGATCAATTCTTTTGGAGAAAGTGTTTTCCTCGATAGCGGATCGCTTTTCCATACATCGCGCAGTTGAGCATTGCCAGTCGCTTTTTGAAGCAGGCTCTTGCCTATATTGATTGGGTTATTGAGTCCGAAAGGCAAGTGTAGTATCACCATTAAGGCTTCTTTTGCAGAATCAAATCGGCTGGCCCCTGGCACACTCGATATTACTCCGGCTAGGTGCTCAGGATTACGAGCTGAAGCATGCAGAGCGATGCCACCGCCCATA
>LNEX01000197.1 GCA_001464165.1 bacterium Ga0077546 | reverse complement strand
GGGCGGTAATCGATAACAATTGTGGCGAAGTCGGGCTGGCCGGTAATTGGACACAAGGTGGTGAACTCAGGTGCTTCGATATGAATGGTGCCAACCACACCATTCACATTCTGCTTTGGGTCGGCAAAAGGGTTAGGAAAACACTCAAGAATAGAAGATTTGGGATCATCATAAATCTGCTTGTTGCTTTTTCCTAGCTGGGTAAAGTTCTGCTTTTTCGTTCTTTCGCTCATAGTAATTCGTGTTTCCAATCTAACTGTCTTAGTCATTGCCGCCTATTTTAACTTCAGAAGGCCTAAACCAGCAAACTCAAAGATCGGCAGCAGCAGCTTTACATCTAGCATCATAGGCTACTGCCAATTTGGTGGTCTTAGTGCGGCTATATAAGCAACAGGCTTACTCGCCTTAGTCAACCAACTGACCAGCAGGCATGGGTACAGCTAGAATATAGGGCTTTTCATCACTATCTTGGTTGAGCAGCATTGGTCCGGCAGCCCCACTCGGGAGATTAGAACCAGCACCCAGTGCGCTTGTACTACCTCCAATGTAAAGCTTCTCGCCTGGTGCCAGCTTGAGACCTGAGACAACAAAGCGCACAAGAACAAGCTTGTCCTCAACAACAACCATTTCGCCAGTGGCTTTGCTTGCATTGTCGCTAATAACCTCAAGAGAAAGGCGACCATGCTTGAGCAAAGGAGCATTGAAAACAATTTTGTCGTCGGCCCAGGAAGACACGGTCATGTCTTCACCGCCCACTCTAAGTCTGCCTCTTGTGCTCCTGCTTGTCTTCGTGCTTGTGCCTGCGCCAAAGCCAGTACCATAGACAGTAACCGACTTTCCGGCAGTGACAGCCGGTGGTCTTAGTGCGGCTATATAAGCAACAGGCTTACTCGCCTTAGTCAACCAAACCGACAGCGAGCGCGGTGGCAAAGTAAGTTCAGGCCCTGACTCAAAGGCAGTACCAGAAAGCGCCCCAGCCAGAGCGTCTTCAATACGTTCATTGGTCGCTAACCCGAGAGCAGCAGTAACTAGAGAATTACTTACAATGGCTTCCCCTTTTCCTAACGACAGGGCTACTACTGCAACCTGATCTCCAGCACGACGCTCGAAGACAAGGAGGTCTTTCGAGCAAAAAATGGTCTTCTGCTTACCAGCACTGAGAGCCAAATTTGCTTGCCTTAGGGTTGCAAGTTTTTGAATCAATTTAAAATTTTCAGACGACTTGTCAAAGCTTTGCATCATAGGACGATCATAAGGGTCTTCACCGCCCTTAGTATCATCATGCAAACCTTGCTCAGTACCATAATAGATTATGGGAATACCTCTACTCGTCAGCAGGAGCGCCAAAGCCAGTTGCATAGCTCTCTTATCTTTGTTAATGCTAGAAAAGCGCGACATATCGTGATTGTCAATGAATGTCAAAAGTTCATTGCTATCAATGAAGTCTTTGTTCTCTTGGCTAATGACCTGAGCAACTAAAGCAAGATCTCCACCTTCAGAAAATGACTTACGAATAGCATAAGCTAGTGGAAAATCGTAAAGCGAAATACCACCTTTATTCGCAAACTTGACGGCATCTTTATACATTTGATCATCGAGACCAGTAAGCCACCATTCACCAAGAACCAAATGATCAGCACGGTTATATAAGCTATTAGCTAAGACATGTTGCCAGCCCCAGTTAATATGCTTAGCAGCGTCGAGTCTTGTACCGTCGGCTCCATGGCTTTGAAACTTTGCCGCTGCTTGTTTCAAATAAGTATCAACATACTGATTTTCTTGATCTAGGTCGCCTAAATAAAATATGGTGCCATACTGCAGCTGATAGGGGTCGTTAAAATCACTAACAGCTGGCAAGTGATGGAAATACTTATTGCGGTCATTTTCTACGTCACTTCTATACTGACCGCCATCATAAAGAGCACCATATTCAGCATGGTTATAAGGGCTAGTATGATTAAAGGGCATATCAACAAAGACCCGCATACCTAGGTCGTGTGCAGCCTTGGTCAAAGCATCAAAATCTTTCCAACTCATTTCGCTATCACCAAAATGCTCATCAACTCTCATAAAATCACGAGCATGATACCCGTGATAAGGTGCCACCATATTGCCGGCAGCATCATTATCTGGCTTGTTGATGTTGTCAATACAAGGCGAAATCCAGATGGCTGTGCAACCTAGACTTTTAATATAAGAGAGCTTCTCCCTAACCCCTGCGAGATCTCCACCCCAATAGGCCTTCCAGTTCTTGCGACTGCTATCAAATAAGCCGGGGCTCTGAGGTGGGTCATCATTGTCTTGGCGGCCATTGAAAAATCTATCTGTAAAGACTTGATAGATAATATCTTTATGAAAGTCAGAAGCCTGCACCGCAGTATAAGACTGCGAGAGCAGTACAAAAACTGCAATTGCCTTCAAACCAGATAATTTACTCATTAACTTACCGAAAACAAAATTGGTATTTGGCACTTTAGAAGTTCCCTCACCTCAGCATCTCTAATAACAGCTATAAAATTTTGCCGCGACAGGGCCAAGATAGCAAGCTCATTAGCACTCTTAAAAGGCTCAAGCATTTCACTAACTTTCTCACTGACTACGACATTCTCGTGAAGAGTGGCCGCCTTAGCCTTAGATGCCTGTCTAAGGATTTGGCCAATTTCTTTTGCGCAAGACGCTTGCTCTGACTCTAAACCAACTATGCTGAGGTTTATTGCACCAGCGTCGCCACAGTAAGAAGAAGAACAACAACTAGCTATAACGGGACAAGCTGTTTGAGCCACAATCAGCTCAAGCTCTGGCAAATCAGTAGCTAAATCGAGAGCGACGACAATCATCTCAATTGGCCGTCTATCAATAATTTCGCCCACCGCAATAGCCTGATGCTGAGCCAAACGAACACTTGTATGAACAGTAACAGACAGTTCATGTGCCACAGCTTCAGCCTGTTGAACGAAAAGACGAGCGCTGTTGCTATCTTTTTGTACTTCTTGTGAATTTATGCCAGTTGTCTGTACATGCAAACATTCAAGATCAAAAGACTTGGCTTTGGCAATGGTAGCAGCAAGGGCAACAAGAGAGTGGCGTTCGGCTTCACCCTCCGCTTGCAATACCACTAAAACACGCGACCTGCTCTCAGTTAACGACCTTGTCTCATAAGTAACAAATGACGAGACACTAAGATCTCGTTTTGGTCGAAGGAAACCTTTACTCTCAGCCGCCATAACATCTTCGCGAGTAACAATACCGACTAAGCACCCGTCTTCTACAACTGGAATCCGGCTGATTTTATAGTTATCGAAAAGCAAAACGGCTTCAGCCAAAACCTGCTCAGAATCGACAGTGACCGGGTTCGGCACCATTAACTTTCTGGCACTTAGATTCTCTTCATGCTCTTGATCTAGAATCAGTAGATCATGCTCTGTCAACATACCCACAACTTTTCTGTCTTGATCCAATACCGGAAAGCCATGGTGACGAGAAGCAGCAAACTTTGCACGTATTTGCTCTAAGGTGGCAGATTGCTCTATGGTTTCAACCTGGCGCTCCATAACTTGACCAACAGCAATTGTTTGCAAAAGAGATGGCCGCTCGACAGATTCAGAATTAATTCCGCCCCATTCTAATAATTGATCATAGATAGAACCAGGGTCTAACTTCTCGGCCACGAGATAACTAACCACAGAACAAATCATCAAAGGTAAAACCACATTGAAGTCGGTGGTCATCTCAAAAATTATCACCACAGCGGTCATTGGTACCCGGGCAACGGCACAGAAGACAGCCCCCATACCAACTATGGCAAAAGTGACTGAATTAGCAGAACCACAAAGCTGCTGCTCGACAAAAGCAACTAGCAAACCGAGGCAAGCTCCCATAGTCAAACTAGGAGCAAACAAGCCGCCTGGAGCGCCCGAGCTATAGGCAATCACAGTCAATACAAATTGCAAGACCAAGGCCAGCAGAATAGCATTTAGACCAAGATTACCAGCCACAAGTGCTTGGCGCAAACCACTATAGTCGTTATACAACGATGGTACAGAGGCGACCAAAATCCCTGAAGTCAAACCGGCCAGTCCGCATGTTATTGTCACTGGCCATTTCAAGAAATCACGATTAATAGTAAGGCCACCAATAATAGATTTATTAAACAGCGCGCCAAGTAAACCAGCAGCCGCACCGAGAAGTAAATAGAAAGGAATGTCTATAGGAAAGAAAGTTGACAATCCGTTCAACTTACTCATTTCAATATCAAGACTATGTACTCCGACTAAGCGAGAAAGTACTGCCGCCATAAAGCAAGCCACAACAGCTGTACCAACGGTAAAACCTGAGATACGACCAATTAGCTCTTCTAAAACAAAGAGCGCGCCAGCAAGTGGTGCATTAAATGCAGCCGCCAGACCGGCACCAGCCCCCGCAGCAATAAGCTGAGCGCGATGCTTGGGCGAAGAGCGAATCAGTTCGCTAGCTTTGGCTGACAAAGCTGCTGAAAGTTGTACAGTTGGGCCTTCACGCCCCATAGAGAGACCAGACCCGAGTGCCACCACACAGCTCACTAACTTTACTGCTGCAGTACGCAAACCAAGATCTTGCGGCACTCCCATAATTGCTGCTTTCACTTGGGGAATACCACTACCGGTGGCCTCTGGTGCAACAAACTGAATTAAGGCCCCCGCGACTAGACCGCCTAACAGGCCAACTACTGGCAAAAACAAAAAGTGCCACTGGCCAAAATGAGCAGTAGCAAAATCAACGCCACCGATTCGCCAGCCACCAAGTAAACCCACACCATCTTTGAGTAAAACAGCGCCGATGGCCGCCACTAAACCAATTATGCAAGCTTCTAGCAAATTGATATTGGTGGGTCCAGTCAGATCAAGGTGCTCTTTTTTCGCCATAGCTATCCTTAAAAAGGGGCGCGGAGTAACCCCCCGCGCCCCTTGCACAAGCAATTTGTATTTAGTACTTTATGCTGCCACCACGTTTGAAGTGGTTGAAAGCATCAAGCGAGTTATCAGTTGTGCACTGATAGCAATTTACTCCTAGTCTAACTCTATCTTCGTAATTGAGAGAAAGCTCAGCATACTGCGGCTCGTCACCGAAGTTAACACCTTGAGTTGCGGCATCGTATACGGTGGCAGCAAAGTAGATATTGTCAATGTGTGCCCAGCGAGTTGCCGAGTAGCACATTGGGCACGGTTCAGCTGATGTATAGAGATCACAGTGTGAAGTAGCGCAGGTTTGCGGCAACTTAAGATTTGGATTTGACTTTTTAATCTCACCAAGATTGAATACGCCCAGCTCTTTACAAGCCTGCCTAATGGCAGTGGTCTCACCATGAGCTGTGGGATCGACCCACTCGGTAACGTGGTTATGTGAGACCCAATAGCGAATAACCTTATTAGTGTCGTTGTCAATTTGCACAATCACGGTGCTGAAAGGGCCACCGCCATTTTGAACAGATTTTAGAGCTTCGGCACAAGCTCTATGCATCCATTTATTGCCAATGACTTGAACACCGTGATACTTCAAAGTGGGTTTAATATTTGACGTTTGGCAAGGAAGGCGTTTCAAATCGCTCTCAGGCAGCTTGCTTTCGTTGCAATAACCATCCCATGGCTGAAGATAGCTAAACATGTCTTTGACTTTAAGAGGCTCAGGCTTACTTGGATAATCTTCTCCGGTGGCATCGGTATAAGCAGTAATCTGATCGTTTGCAGGATTGTACTCATTGCCAAAGAATTTCTTTTCGGCGGCGGAGGACGCCCCGATTGAGTTAACTAGGCACGTTAGACAGGCCACTACAGCCATCAAAAATTTCCAGCGGAACATTTTTGCTGTTGACATTCTCTCTCCAAAACGGAATCTAAATTAAGCAAATATGATACTTTGAAAACGGATGTCAAAGTATCATATTGCTAATGGATATTCGCGGCTAATTGAAGATAGTGTTCAATATTCTCTTTAGCGCCAGCGGCCACCGCGACGATTATGCTCACGGTCAGTGGTCTCGCGAGTAATGGTGCTATTCAAAGTATCAATTTGACGCTCTAGAGCAGCACGCTCGTTTCGATTGAAGCGACCACCACTGGCTCTATACTGGTTTTCTCTAGCGACAATTTGGTCATACTGCCGCTTCAAGTCATTAAACTCATATTGCGTCAGTGAGCGATTGTTGAGACCGTCTTGCATACGAGCAAGCGATGCACTCAGCTGACCATCGATACCGGTCCAATAGGTTGGACTGACTTGATTGTTATAACCACTGTTCCAGCGGTTTCGACCGTTATTGCGACGGCCATTATTCCAGCCGTTGTTATAGTTATTAGTATTAACACTTGTGCCAGCATTAAAATTGTTGGTGGCACCCGTTGAAATTGCGCTAGTGATATTGCTGTTGATACTTTGCAAATTGGTCAATACTGACTGCATCTGTGCAAAATTGAAGTTACCAGAGTTGACATAATTGTTTTGCTCATTGGCGTTAGCATTCAATTGATTTTGATAGAGACTAGCTTGATCTACACTCAATGTACCATTGGCCACGGCAGCGGATATTGATGCATTAGCCTGAGCCCGTGTGCTATTTAGATTATTGATTGAAGTTGATTGTGCCGCATTCATTCCGCTATTGTTGCCAGCCAAAAAGTTACTCGAATTGAAAGAGCTGTTGTTATTAGTACCAAGCACGTTGCGCAAAGTGTCTGTGAAACTTTGAGCTTGTACTGGTTGAGCTGGCAGAAGTATGGCCGCACTGAGCAGAGGTGTCATCATTGCAAATGCAACGAATTTGAACTTGCTTCTATAAATCGAATTATTCACAACTTTCCTCACTTTATTAATTACTTGGGCCAGCGATTCTGAACGCCTCATGCTCTCAATGACGGAGGCCTGAGTAAATAGTTCCAGCATGATACAAAACCGGCCCACAGACCATGTTATTATGCTAGAGCTATCCGGAGAACAGAATGTTTTTACTCAACAAGATACTTCTTGCGCCCCTACTGACTTTCATGTTGCTGTCAGCACTTCCTGCCCAAGCCCTGCCTTTTCAGCATTCTAAAGCAAAAATCGTCGGTTTCACCAGAGTAGTAAGGGCAGGCCAGATCTGCAGCGTCACAGTACAGACTGAGCCCGGTGCATTCTGCCAAATCACAGTACAAAAGCCAAACGGCAAGGCTAGTAGGCATCCTAATTTGGTAGAGAAACGAGCTGACACAGCCGGAACCGTCAACTGGTCATGGCAGATGGTAGAAGACGCTCAAGCCGGCGAACGCGTAATTACAGTTAAATGCATTACTGCAGACAACGACGAAACCACCATCCAAAAAAAAATGAAAGTCTTATAGTTAGACTGTAGCAGCGCTAAGAGTTCAATTAAATTCCAGTAGGCTTGGCAATACTAAGTTCTTCCATGGCATCATCAAAGCTGACTTTATTCTTGCGTGAATATTGCAGAGCTTGAACCGCTTGGTCTACACCGAGATAGCCGTGCTTAAGAAGATACTGACAACGAAGTGAGGCAATCAGTGTTGCTTCGTCAATAGCGCCAGATACCACAAGCATTTTGCCAATCAAGGCCGGATATCGACTACTCAGTTCAATTGCCTCTGAGATATCAGAATCATTGACGAAACCTGTCATTTTCAGCAATTCACCTAAAACTGGAGAAGGAATATTCTCGTCGTCGCCGCCAGCCTTCCCCCCCTTACTACCATGAATCAAGCGGTAAATCTCATCGGTGGCCTGCTTCAAGGTTACGGCACCCAGGCTTACTTGTTCGTGCAACCCTTCGGCCTTCTTGAAGAGTGACTCTGAGATTAGGCCAAGAGCGACAATCGCCTCACCCATTAAGAATTTCGTTCTCACTGGCAAGGCCAGACATCACCAAAAACTCGCCAAAGCGCACTTGCTTTTTGGCCGGTGAGGGGCTCAGCCCATGAGCCTCTAGTCGCAATGGCAAATTGGCAGGAAGAGCATGCTTGGGTGCGCTAGTCACCAGCATCTCGACAGCTTGAGATAATGACATGCGACCTTTACGCACCATGGCCTGAAGGTCGAGAGCCTGGGTCAGTAGTGAATGGCTGATCAGATTATTGAGAATCAGTACTCGGCCAAGCCTCATGCCCGTTTCGTAGCTAATCTTCTGAGCATTATCAACCTGTTCTGCTGAAATAAATCCAGAATCAACTAACAAACAACCCAAGGTAGCCTTATCTGTAGACCCCTGAACACCAATACGCTTCAAGGCCCTTCTCTAGCCCGTTCTATATTGCACAGATTCTGACCAATCAACGGCTGCAGTTCCACAGCTAGCTGCAATTCAGTTTCACTAATGCGCCCCGACAATACTAAGGTACGCCCTAAGGGTAGGCCAAACTGAGGTGCAACCTGAAGTGCATCTGTTAGATCGCGCTCGCTAACGAGGTCTAGCCTAACTAGTAGTTCTCCAAATCGAATCATAAGCGCACCACTTAAAATTGTATTTACGATTATGGCTTGTTTACAGCCTCTTTTGAAAGCGCCAATACTCTCTGCTGTAAAGCATTTGCAATGCGCTCGGGGGCTTCCTTTCCTTTACCTTCCTTAGCCAACTCACGACCAGTAGCAGGCTCGCCAAAGATCACACGGATAGGCACATAAGTAGGGAAGAACGCTCCGGGCGCAAGAGCCTGCCGAGTGCCATCAAGATAGACAGGCACAGCTTTTACATCACTTTTTTCAAGCAAAAGGCCAATACCTTGCTTAAATGGCAAAAGATGACCATCGAGAGTTCTTTCAGCTTCGGGGAACCAAACTAAATTATTACCTTGCTTCAAAACCGACACTGACAGAGCCAAACTAGAAAAAATAGATTGCTTAGCTTCAATCGGGATAACTCGCGACAAGCGACTGAGGAAAGAAAACACAGGATTACCAAAAGCAATACCAGTCCAACCGGCCCACTGCGTGTTCTTCACTCGCTCTTTTGGCAGCGCTGCAGCGATAACAAATGCATCTATATAGCTAGCATGGTTGGGAACAAAGACGAGCTGGGGCACATCTTTGATTCTCTCAGGATGAACAGCCACCACTCGAAAAGGGCTCATTACCATCATGGTGAAATTATAGAGAGCTTCAGCCGCGCCAATGCGCCAGCCCGTTAAAGGCTGAACAAACTCTCTCTGCTCAGCGGTCAAATAATGATCAGGATCGTCAATTGGTGAAACAGCACCCTCTCCGCCCTCAGAGGAGGCAACGATCTCACTCAATAATTCGCGCACAGTAGTCACTCGTGAAACAGCTTCGCCAGTCAGTTCTACACCGGTGTGCTCGACTAGTTCTAAAGTCAGGTGCATCCACTCAAGCGAATCAATATTTAGGTCGAGTTGGGGACTGGTATCAAGCCGAATCTCTTGCTCTGGGAAGCGCTCTTTCAGCCATTTTAAGCAGGCGGCAGCAGCAGGATCTTCTACCAAAATTTGGTCATTAGAATCTAATGTCTCAGAGTCTTTTGCTTTGCTCGCACCTTTACCTTGCTTCTCTTCGGCCATAGCCTGGTCATAGCGAGCCCGCAATTCATGGCGCTTAATTTTACCTAAATTAGTACGGGGCAAAGTATCTTTGGTGATGGCAAAGTTGGTTACTTGTAAGTACGAAGCTAGGTTGCTAGAAGCTACTTTAAGAGCACTGGCCAAAGCCACTCTAACATCTTGATCGCCAACAACTTTCATGTCGGGCATGACTAAGGCAACTAATTTGTGGTCAACTTGCAATAATCCAATTTCGGCAATTGCTGGTTGTTTAGCGATGCGATCTTCAACATCTTCTGGTTGAATCTTCTCGCCCCCTTCCATGACAATGGTAGAAGAGGCTCGACCAATCACATGCAATTTGCCATGCTTCATCACCCCAAGATCACCAGTTCTAAACCAACCATCTTCAGTAAAAACTTCTTTGGTTAACTGAGGAAGGTTTTTATAGCCAGAAAAGACATTAGGGCCAGTGACTACAATTTCACCAGCATCTTTATCGAGCCTTTCATCTGGTTCAGCCAAAGGGTCTATGCGTACTTTAACGCCCTTAATTGCTTGGCCCACCCCTTCAAGGTCACGGTCTTCAGGAACACGAAAAGTCACTAACGGTGCCGTTTCTGTCAAGCCATAGCCGACCCCAATTTCCCAACCAATTGCTCTTATTTTGTAAGCTAATTCACTAGCAAGCGGAGCACCACCGCAGGTGAACAGTCGCAATGTTGGTCCAAACTTCTTTCGAACTGGTGCAAACAATGCCTTACCAGGCCGCAGATTGAAAAATCTATCCATGCCCACACAGTAGTTTATGGCGGCATCAAAACCAGCACCAATGATTTCGTTCTTATGAAATTTACTTTCAATTGCCTGATAAAGAGATCGCAAAAGCCTAGGCACACCAACTATGACGGTGACTTTTCCATCGTTAAGGGCCCGCATAATCTCTGGCCCTGTCAACGACCGAGGCAAAACAATGGTAAGCCCCATCAATAGTGGCGCCATCAAACCAGTATTCAATGGATAGACATGAAAGAGTGGCAAGGGCAGCATGACGCGGTCTTTAGGCTTGAGCAAATCAATTTTAGAAATTACTTCGTCAAGCTGTAACAGCATATTGGTGTGATTTAGTGGTACACCCTTTGGCGTACCAGTGGTGCCTGATGTATAAAACAAGACAGCAACATCACTTGGTGTCAGCTTGAGCAGCTGCGGATTAATAGGCTCTGCCTTATCCTTAGAAGAAGCACTAATTTTCTTCCAGCTGTCAGCTATTTCATCATCGTCAAGTCGAACAATACGATGTTTAGCCTTGGAATTAGCACCAGTTTTTGGCAATATCTTGTCGAGACGCTTCGAACCTTTGTCATCAGTAAAAACCCATCCGGCCGAGCTATCATCAAAAATGTGTTTAATTACATCATCATTTTGTTGCGAATCAATTGGCACCACTGTTGCACCAGTGTATATGGTGGCAAGAGCACTAATAATCCATGACGCTGAATTTGGTGCAAAGAAGACAACATTGTCACCTTTGTTAATTCCTTGGCTAAGTAAAGACGCCGCCACATTGCGAATCTCCGAGAGAACGCCATGGTAGTTCAAAGTCACTGAGCCATTTTTAACAAAGCTGACTATGGCATCTTGTGGACCATACTCGCTAAAGCCATCGATAAGATCTTTCAAGGTGCGCCCACTAACAGGAGCGGAGCCATCAGTCTTGTCAGGGGTTTCCAAACTAGATTCTTCGACCTTTTCGACCTCTGCGACCATTACACACCTACCTACATGAACTGCAAAATTGCCCTAATTCTACTCGGGACTTGATTTACTGTCTTCAGTTTCGACCTGTTTACTGGGAATTTCAACCAAGCGGTTGGGATCCAAGCCTTTCTTTCTATCGACTGCCAAGAGTTCAGTCTTAATGCGACCAATGACTGAGTCTGCGGCCTTTTGCCCAGCGGCAATACCACGTTTCAGTATATCTCTGTCTTTTGTCATACCCGGAACAAAATCAACATCAGGATAAATCAAAATATCAGAAGCATGGGCCTGCTGCTTGTCAGCATTGGCCAACATGATATCCATTACTCGCATCATCAAATTCTTTTTGGACTTAAACTGCCTATTGTTTACCGGTTTAATGGCAGTATCAACGAGAGCAGCAACGACAATATCAGCGCCCATTCCTTGAGCAATAGTTGAAGGAAGATTGGCCTTGAGACCACCATCGACGTAGAGCTTACCTCCTAACATCATTGGTCGATAAAGTGTCGGCACACAGTTGCTAGCTAAAACCGAACGAGGCAAATCTCCGGTAGCAAGAGCAGTGGTTTCGCCATCGGTGAGATTAGTAACTACAGCAGCAAAGGGAATTTTCAGCTCACTAAATGTAGCTGGCAACTTGCTCTGTAGTAACTTCAAATAGCCGTCGCCACTAGTAATTCCAGCAAAGGGCCGCCCCTTAAGGAGATAGATCAGCGGCTTTATTGGTCGCGTGATCACACTGACAATCGCCCCCTTGAGCATGGCATCCTGCATGGTCTCATCAAGGTAGAGTTTTTCGATGGCGTCGACAGAAACTCCAGCACAGTAAAGGGCACCAACGGTAGAACCCATACTGGTGCCAACAATGCCGTCAATTTTTATGCCATGTTGTTCAAAACTTCGCAATACGCCAATTTCGGCAACGGCCTTACAGCCGCCACCAGAAAGTGCCAAAATTAAACGCGGCTTTGATTCTTTGAAAGCTACAACGGCAGCGGAGTCAACGGCAATATTAGCCGGTGGAGAGAGAGCATCCACGCTTCGATTTATTACGCCATGATGTACTTCATCAACGGCAGCAGAGGCAGCCCAAGCGGCAGGATTAGCAGTCAGACCTGATACCATAGCCAGACAAGCAAGAACTGGTTTTATATTGCTTCGACGCACGCAAGAGACCTCTTTAAGTGCAGGATACCAGGCAAACAACCGCTTGTTTACTCTGAATGTGCACCCAGCGTCTCAAGACCGGCTCTCAGCTCTTTGGTTCCCTGCAAATAAAGTTAACGTGATCCACGCAGGTAAGGGCAGTGAACGAAGAAATATACGAATCTGATAAAAATCTCGACAAATGCTCTTTTAGTCGAGCTTTGCCATTGGATCAATTTCAAAATTGCTCTGATTACCAGCCATCTGATGAGGCTTGCGAATATCTTGACGAACAAATCCGTCTGGATTAGTGGACCAGCGTATTGCCACCTCTCGAACAGTAGTTTTCTGCCGGTTAGTGCTATCAATCAAGCCAGCCTCGATGTTCTCTCTCGAGCGCGCTTCTATCTGCTTCAGCCTGGCAGATGGGCAGGCTTGTTCAGCCAGCTCTACCTCTGAAGTAAGTTTGGCTTTAAGGTTGTTGAAGAAGTCGGCAACAATGTTAATGTTCATCAATTTCCCATCTAGATAGATTGCATAAATCTAGGCTAGCCGATGGGAACTTCTGCCCGGTATAGGCAGAACCATATCTAATTATAGGTACCACTATAAATGGTTACTTCCAGGAGTACTCGGTAATCATGCCATCTGAATAAGTGACGCGCCCACCCGTCGGGTCATCTCCGGGTTGCACTGGTCTGACATGGCCATGACCAGGTCTAGTGGCAACTGGGCGACGCCGACGCTTGCGACTAGAAGACGCCTTAGATTGCCCAACACTAGAGCTGACAGCTTTAGGCTTAGCTTCAGGCGAAATAAAGGCCGGGGGATTGTTCTCGCTGGCGCTATTGAAAGGATTGGCTTTGAGCACAGGATCGATCATCTGCTTAGCGCCATTAACCACGTGGGGCGGCAGATGCTGAACTTTATGTATAAGCCAGAAGCCCCCCAGAACGCCAGCGGCAAGAATCAAAAGAGCAATACCGCCACGCACTGAATAGTGGAGAGCTTCACGGGCGAAGGATGCCCGAGCAATCTGCCAGCCTTCTTCTTCAGCCAACGGGCGATCCATTTCTAGTTCTAGATCTCTTTGCGCTGCTGCTTTATCAGGATCAAGAACGGCGCTTTGTTTAGATGGAGTCAATGCCAGTAACCTACTATATTTTAATTCTCAACAAGTTGCTCTTTCAACAAGTAGTCAGTATGACGCAGACAAAGCGGCCTTCCATTAGAGCGCTCTCAGAGTAGAATTAGGCCAGACTAACCGAGACCCATATGAAACACTCAGCCTTTAATATCGCCCTAGCGCTCAGCCTATCGCTCCCAGCTCTCCCTTTAACTGGTCAACTAGAGGCCCAATCAGCCTGGGCCAAGACAAAAAAAGAGTTCCCCAGCAGTGTTCCTGAGAAAGCCGAGACCACAGTTAGCGCACCAATGGAAGCCTGGAGGGACATCACTGTTACCCCGTGGGCAGCTCTCTTGTGTATTCATGGACTCAGTCTTCACGCCAGCAGCTATGCTTCATTTGGCAAGCAAATGGGGCATCTAGGCATCCCTACTTATGCCATTGATATACGCGGGTTTGGTTCATGGCAAAACCAAAAAGAAACGGCCAATCTAGATTTTCCTTCTGCTTTCGAAGATATAAAAGGTGCCCTAGTCTCTATTCGCAAAGCTCACCCTGGTTTACCAATTATTCTTCTAGGTGAATCAATGGGGGGTGCCTTGGCTTTGCAAACAGCGGCAGATAATCCCAAGTTGGTTGATGCCCTAATTTGCAGCGTACCCTCTAGAAAAAATCAAGGTCAAAAGGGCACCAATATCAAAGCTGCGCTTGGTTTCATTTATACTCCAAATAAAGAACTACTTGTCGGTCCTAAGGTCATTGCTCGGGCGACAAGCAAGCCCGAAGTAGCAGAAGAATGGGAACAAGACCCGCTCAGCCGCAGTCGATTTTCAGCAAAAGATTTAAATCACTTTCGTAACTTGATGAATCAAAATCGCAGCAAGGCAGAGTTAATAACAGACATGCCAGTGCTCTTTCTGCAGGGGGCAAGTGACCGCCTGATCAAACCATCTGGCACCCTTGAACTATTTAGCAAAATCAAGTCATCAGATAAAAATTTAGTGATGGTAGGCTCAGCCGAACACCTAATATTTGAACAAGGCCAATTTGCTAGCGACATGGTTGATCTTGTCTCCAACTGGATCGAAAAACATGTAGTGACTGGTGCGGCCAAGCCTGAGCAGTCAAGCCAAGCACAGTCACCAGAAAAGGGAGAAGCAGAAGACGCTAGCAGCTTCAAACAAGCCCTTGGTCACTTCAAAATTGCTGAAGGCGAAATTTTACTGGGTGAATATAAACAGGCAGAAGAACATTTAGGCACCACCCTGCGAATAGCAAGAGGAACGGCTCTAGCAGCCAGGGCACACAAACTATTACTAGAGCTGCCTGAGAAGTTTATCGCACCATCAAAGAGTAAGGCAGCAACAGAGTCACTAGCGCTAACTTCGTTGAATGCCGCCAAAGATAATACCAAGCCAACTATTTTAGTCTTCTGCGCCCCCTGGATTGCCGCCTGCAAAACCTTGTCAGCCGATATCACGGTAGCCTTAGGCCAAGACGCAGATAAAGTCAATGTGGTCTGGATTGATGCCGACCAAGAGAAGAACAAACCACTTCTTGCGGAATATGGTGTGAAACCGTTGCCAGCCATACTCTACCTAAAGAAGAACAACGAAGTTTTGCTCTACAGCCTGGGCGATCCAGGTCCTACAGCTATCCACACCAGGGTGCAACAGTTACTAAAAGCTGAATAATAATTTACCTAGCCTCTCAAGGTGCAGAACTTTTTTTGATAAGATAAAGTCAGTCCTTGACAACTCTATTGTAGGCAAACCCTAAAATGGCTCAGTTCTTTGAACAGTCAGAATCATTTGGATGCGATCACACTGATTCGCTTGCCTTTATCAATGGGCGAGAAGCTCTTGAAACGGCGAACTATGGCTTGGCCGTTAACAACTTCACAATTTTGATTGAACGACATCCCAATCAGGCTCAGTACATGTTTATGAGAGCTAAAGCCTTTCTCGGTCTCTGTGCCTTTGAGCTTTGTCAAAAAGACCTCGAAAAAGCCATATCTCTGGGGTTAGCCCACCCGGAGGTGCAAGACCTGCTTGCCTATGCTCTTAGTGAGCGGGAAAAGCGGGGCACAAATCAAGAATTCAAGCCAGATTTTCTGGCGCTGGTTGCCCTCAGACGCAGCTACAGACTTCATTCTCTGATACTTAGCGTTGACGAGGCTTTAGCTGAAAGCAACTTTGACTTAGCCTTGAAACTCTTAGATTTGGCAGAGCGACTAGTTGACCACAGTGAACTTGCCTCAGACTTAGGCTTTAGCCTTGGCAAACTAAGAGCACAGGCCTGTATAGGCAATCACGCTAGGCTCGATGCCCTGAAGGTAATTGACTTTCATCTCAACCACGCCTATGCAGTGGGTCGAGACGACCAAGTGCGCCTCTTTAAAATGCTTCGCTCCCAAGCCTATTCTTGAACCTTAAACGATTTAGCTTACTAGAGAGTCACCACTTCTTATAAAGTAAAAGCGATTATTCTGGAGAAAGTAGAATGCGCCGCTTTTCAGCTATTTTTGCAACTGTTCTTACTACATCAGTTTCAACTTGTGCCACCTTTGCCAATACTCAACCACCAGTAGTAAAAGAGACAGTGGCAACTAGCAACAAACCAAAAGAGAAGCCAGCAAAAGTCGACGACCTTACTCGCGAAATTCGCGCTTACGAGCACAAGTACTTTGAACGCAATTTCGAAACCGAAACTGATGATCAGCGCCTCAATCGGCTTGAGAACTTCATTTTCGGAGCGACCAACAGCGGTGATGCCGCCCACAGAACAGCACAAATCGTAGCGGCAGTCGGCCTGCCTTCTGAATTACAAGCCAAAGCAGTGGAACCACCCCAAAGCAGTACCAAGGCAGCCAGTACAAACGAAAGTCCAGATCAGTCGCCGGGTCACTACCCCAGGGTCACAGCCCTAGAGACGGCCATCTTGGGCCAGAGTTATCAGACCGACCCGATTGCCACACGACTAAATCGCATGGAGCTCAAAGCTTTCGGCGCCCAGTCTCAGAGCCGAGACCTTTCAGCCAGAACAGACGCCCTCGACCAATATGCCGAAGTTAAGCTGCACATCAAGCCAGAAAATGCTCTAGCAGTGAATCCACGCATGAACACAAAAATGGATGGCCAAGTTCCCAGTGCTGCAGCAGGCAACCTCGGTACATTTGAGGCCAATCCATTCGTTAGAGGGCTGCGTAGTGTCGCTTCTGATCTAAATCCTGTTAATTCTATTGCCTCTAGCAGCGCAGCTAGCAGTTACTCGTCAGTGGATGATGACGACCCTGCCGCCGAAGCTCGCAAAAGAATGATCGAGCAGCAACTAATCGATGCAGCCAAACCAAACGCTCCTTCTACTCACGAGAGAACTTTGTCACGGGTCGCCTGGTGCGAAATGCAGTTATTTGGCAAGTCTTACCCGCAGCTCCACCTGTTACAAAGACTACACCAGCTCAACGCTGACCTCTTTCCCCAAGACAAATAAAAAGATAGTCAGTTGATGGATAGAATCGATATAAACGTCAAAGAAGTAGTACTGAGAAAGCACCCACCAGCATAAGAGCTTTTGATACTGCCACTACTTTCAGTACCATTTTATAAGCAAAAAATAGACTACATACCGCCCGGTTGAATATGAGGCGTATCAGAAGGGCTATTTGGTGGTGGCGGTGGCAAACGATCAACAATTTCTTTGACCTCAGGTATCTTGAACATACCGGTCTGTTGCTGCCGCACGCTTTGCCCTTTGGCTACAATGCCTTTGACTATGGCCACTGAACAATAGCCATGAACAGCAACGGCATGAGAAACGCTACCAAGCAACAACTTAGTTAAACCGGTGCGACCGTGTGAACCCAATACAATCAAATCAGCCGACCAGCTGTTGGCCACATGCAAAATTACTTCGCGGGGATCGCCCTCTCCCACTTGAGTTGTTACCCGACCAGGTCCGACGTGATTAATCAAATCTTGAGCCATAGCTTCCATCTCACTGCGGGCCATGGCGTGCAGTGAATCGTGTTGCCTGGTTAAGCTGGTAGCACGAACGGCACTTTCTTCAGAAGCAAAAGAGTCAGTTAAGGCCTGCACCACTGTCACTAGCTTGAAACGAGTTGAAGCAGACCAGTTGAGGGTTTTAACCCAAGCCAACGCAGCGCGAGAATAAGGTGAATTATCTACGGTCAAAAGCACGTTTTTGAAACCTTCCTGAAGGTTTGGTGAGTCAGTGCTTGGTTCACTTTTGACAATCACGACTGGACACTGAGCTTGCATCAATACGCCTTGGGAGACACTGCCCAGCAATATCAGCTCCATGCCCTTATGGCCGCGTGAGCCCATGATAATCATGTCCACTGCATTTTCTTTGGCAGCTTCAAGAATCTCGTTTTTGGCGTCGCCTTGGGCAATTTGAAAAGTCACGCGACTACCCGATAAATTCTTCTCTAGCTCTGCTGCCATTCCCTTTAAGGTGTCAGCGGTGGAAGCGACCATTTCTTTCATCAGCGCCGACTGGTCACTACTTTTACGGCCAAAAGCTAAACCCATTTCAGGTGCCTTGAGCGCTGTGAACAAAATTATGTCAGTACCAGCGGCCCACTTAAAACTACCCAAAGCATCGATAGCAGCCTCAGACTGAAAAGATCCATCGATAGCGGCAAGTATTTTCATGATTCTCCTGAGCTACTTCCTACTTGGACAATTATATCCGCAAGATATTAATGTCCAGTTTAGTTGATTCTTCTTGAAGCTTGTCTCAAGCTTGCAACCTCAACTACGAAAATATCATGTATATAAACAAACTTGGCTTCTAGAGTTGTTATAGTACCTATTATTACCGCTGGAGGTCTTAAAGCATGAAACGCTGGCAATCACTCACCCTAGTGTTGAGTTTGGCGCTCATGATCGCCCCGGTGAGCCTAACAGGCTGCTCTTCTGGGGGCGTGAAAGAGCATTATGTATCACCTGAAATTCAAGGTGTGTCACAAAAAATCAATTTAGATGAAGTACAAAAAGCGTTCTTTGAGACCAAAGGCGACAAAGACTTCAACAGCAAGATGGCTAACTTTGAGAAACGTGTAAACGAAATATACGATGGCGAAGGAGTTGTTTCTCTCGATGCCACCCATGAGAATTCTCGCTTGACCGTAGTCGGCTACATCGACAAAGACCAAAAACCAGGGTTTCAAACCGGCGACGAAAAGCTCTTTGCAATTGAGCAAACCGGAGATGTTGTAAATAACGAACTACCATATCGAGTGGCTGGTTATGACGGAAGACCTTACTATGAAGGTCACCGCAGCATTCTCGATAATCCATTCGTACAAATGATGGTGATGTCTCACCTAATGAGTAGTTGGGGAGGGCGCTACCATACTCCCTATGGCAACCATGGCGGTCTGATGGGTTATCGCAATACCTGGCGACAATAACCGCAGTACGCCCAACAAAAAACAGCCAACCAAGGTTTCTTTTCTAGATTCAAGAACAAGTCAGATGGCAGCTTGACCAGCAAAAGCGGCTTTGGGGGCTCTTTCTCATCTCCTTCAAGCACTACAGCGAAAAGAAGCTGGGGCGGTCTAGGCGGCTTCTCTTCCTCATCTTCTTCACCAAGCGCATCGTCTAATTCTGGCTGGGGCGGGCGACGCTCATCGGGCTTCTCTATGAAGAGATCGGGCGGCTGGGGCGGACGGAGAAGATAAAGATGAACTATTTGCTGCGTGTTTCAGATCACCTCAATCAGCATCTAGTAGTCATTACTCTTGATCAACAAACCGCAAAACAACCAGCAGTTGATATTGTTTTTGAAATTCTCGGTGCTGAAAAGCCTGAGGAGTTAGTTGAAGACGGTCGACTACCACAAGGTCAGATTGAAGATTTACGCGCTCTGCAAAAAATAATTTTCGACCGTGACAGCGATGGACTCTTCATTTCTAACTCTGTTGATTTCGTCGCCAACGGCGAAGCACTAGATCCAGAAGCACCACTGCTGCAAGCATTTGTTCCGTCAGAGCGCGACTCAGTCAAATATATGCGCTGCGATCTTGTGGTGCTAGATAAGAATATGGCTAGTGATAGTTCTAGTTCTAGTAACTCTCAGACCCATAACTCTAACCAGACCACAACCGCAAAGAAAGTCGAAGAATTTAGCCGAGTGATGTTCTTACATCAAATTGCTGTAGGCACCATTATTGATGTCACTAAAGACAATGGCGACCTAGTTGATGTGATTGCTTACGGCGAGCGCGAAAATCTAATTGAGATTGACGTCAAAAAAGCGGCTTACAAATTAAGCGAAAAAGGCAAACGCATGCACGACTCGTATATTGCCGAAGCCCAAGATCTAATTAAGCGTTTTGATATATATGGCGACGTTGATGTTGACAGCGCTGGCACTGCGCACTTTGATACCAACCTTGGTCGGGACCTACGAGTAGCGGCTTTTGAAGCTGAAGGAGTTGATCCTTTCAGAGCTCGGTTCTTGCTTGGTCTCAACGACGGTGAGTGGGATAAACTCGACAACTGGACTGAAGTCTTTCAAGACCCAACCTGGTACGGCCAAATATTTGCTCCTGTAGAACAAGCCGCCAGCATTGAAGAAATAGGCGAAAGTAATCTTAGACGAATAATCGAACAGGCAAAAGCAACTTTGAGGCTTTCATGAAAGACCGGTCGGAAAGCGAAGAAAAACGCTGCGAGGTTCTAAACATTCTAGCCCGTGACGGCAGGGCCACCGCTGAAGCCATAGCAAAGCAAACAGGACGCCCAGAAGGCGAAGTTAGATCCCTAATTACTCAGTACGAAAACGAAGGCGTTATAAGACGCTATAACGCTGTAATTGACTGGGAGAAAGCTGGTTTTGACAAAGTTACAGCTTTCATTGATGTTCGAGTAGTACCTGCTCGAGACGTTGGCTTTGACGCAATTGCTGGGCGCATAGCCCGTTTTCCTGAAGTGCGCAGTGTCTGGCTTGTGTCTGGTGGCAGCGATTTAAGAGTAGTTGTTGAAGCAACAAACTTGCGTCAGTTAGCCAACTTCGTTGCCGAGAAGCTCTCCACTATTAATGGTGTCACAGGAACAGTGACACACTTCCAATTGCGTCGCTACAAAGAAGATGACGTGCTCTACCTAGAAGCTGAAGGCAGTGAGCGTTTGGTGATATCACCTTAGATATGACTAGCCTCAAGCCCATTGCTAAAATCGCAAGTGCTCTTCCGGTCTCGGGAATAAGACGTTTTTTTGATATTGCCGCCTCAATGCAAGATGTAATATCGCTTGGGGTAGGAGAACCAGACTTCGTCACTCCTTGGTCGATTAGAGAAGCCGCCATTTACTCGCTAGAACGAGGCCAGACAAGTTACACGTCTAATTGGGGCCTGATTGAACTAAGGCGCGCTATCAGCGAACACCTAGAAAATCTCTATCAAGTAAGCTATCGACCAGAAGACCAAATTTTAATAACAGTAGGTGTTTCAGAAGGCTTAGACATTGCCCTGCGCACCTTAATCGATGCTGGCGACGAAGTTTTAGTACCAGAGCCATGCTATGTTTCATACAAGCCTTGCATCAGCCTAGCCGGGGGCATACCTGTAGCAGTTGAGACCACAGCCGAAGAAGGTTTTCGTATCACAGCTCAAAAGCTAGAGGCACACCTTACCAGCCGCACTAAAGCAATACTTTTAGGCTATCCGTCTAACCCCACTGGCGCCACCATGCCGCGCCCCCTGATGGAAGAAGTCGTAAGGTTTGCTGAAGCACATGGCTTGTATATTCTTAGTGATGAAATCTATGATCGCCTCACTTACGAGGGCGAGCATACCTGCGTGCCATCAATTAAGGGAGCCTACGAGCGCACCATACTCTTCAATGGCTTCTCCAAAGCCTATGCTATGACCGGGTGGCGTATCGGCTACATTTGTGCGCCAAGCGACATTCTTGCCCCAATGATGAAAATACATTCTTACACTATGCTCTGCGCTCCTATAACCGGGCAGAAAGCGGCCCTTGAGGCCCTTAAAGGCTCTGAGCCCCAGGTGCAAGATATGGTTGAACAATACAGCCAGAGAAGACGAGTGATTGTCAACGGCTTCAATCAAATTGGCCTGGCCTGCCATATGCCGGCTGGGGCATTTTATGCTTTTCCTAGCATTGCCAACACTGGTCTAAACTGCGAAGAATTTGCGGAGCGCCTGCTCTATGAACAACGCGTAGCCCTTGTTCCGGGCACGGCTTTTGGTGCCAGTGGAGCCAATCATGTCAGATGCAGCTACGCCACCTCGATAGACAAAATAGAGCAAGCACTAGAGCGAATTCAGCGCTTCGTCGACCAGCTGAAAGGCACAAACAGCTAGAATTTAGTATTAGCCCATTGACAATAGGTCGCCAGGCGCCCATCATGCGCCTGAGGTGAATACTTGCCCATAGTGCCCAAACACGCAGAAGTACAGCCAGAGAGTCAGGGTTCAAAAAATGGAGCTGACTATACTGACGCGGGAATAGCCAAACAAGCACTCAACATAGCTGAACTAAGCGGCAAATCTTTTGTCTATTCTGCATTACAAGCACCGGCCGAAGGTATCAGTCAATTAGTCAATCACTTAGCTGATAGCAAAATCTTACCAATCCTAAAGCTTGTCGAGCCACCAGCAGCACAAACCTTTGCCAGCAAAGAATGGCTAGCCACAACAATCGGCTCTGGTTTTGGTATGGTGGCGCCCTTTTTGTTAGTAAGAGGCTCATCGGCCAAAGCCTTAAGCCATATCGGTCGCCTAGGCGAAGCCAGCGAACTTGCCGCCACTCTGGTGAGAACCATAGCCTTAAGCCAAGCTGAGGCAAGCAGTATGGGCCGTCTCGCAAATTCAGTTAGATTTTTAGCGCCACCGCTAAAAATGGCCTTAGATGGAGCAATTTATGGCTCTGTGCTGACACCATCGTCAGATCTAAACCAAGGTTTCTGGGAGCAAAGAGGCATCTCAGCGGCTAGCTCAGCTCTAACCTTAGGCGCTATGGGTTTGGCCAGTCGCAGTATGATGGTAACGGCCGAGAACACATTGAAAATACCGATTTCTGATTTGGCCTTTAGTCGTTCGACAGCCGGTATAGGCTTCAGGCTGAGCACTAACGCCGCTGGTGGCTCTATTGGTGGTGCAGTGAGCGCCGAGAGCAATTCTCTTCTTTCCGGTAATGGACACGCCACAAGAGAACAAATCGTCGAGTCTATGGCTGCCTTTATGGTGACTGGAGCTGCTCTCGATGGCGTGCATATAGTGGGCGATTGGCATCAGGCCCACGGCAACTCTAAAAGAATCACTGGTGAGTTAATGGCTCGCCGAGCCGCAGCTCCTGAGCTAACTGTGGCTGACAGAGCGATGTTAGAGAACCTGCAAAAAGCACACTTCGAATATTTCAGGGAGCATAGCGATAAGATCACAGGCTTGACCAAAGACCGATCGACAGAAACATCGCCAGCCAGTATTGCCGCCGTAGGATTCTCACTCACCGCCCATGGTGTCGCCGCAGAGCGCGGTTGGATTAGTCGCGAAGGAGCAGCCGACTACACATTGAAAGTACTAAAGACCTTGTGGCAAGCCCCGCAAGGTCCGGCAGTTCAAGGCACATCAGGCGATCACGGCCTGTTTTATCATTTCCTCAATCCTAAAACGGGCTTACGAGCCGGAAACAATGAAATATCGACGATTGATACTGCACTCTTAATGTCTGGCGTGCTCTTTTCAAAAAACTACTTCGACGCGAACTTGCCCAAAGAAAGGCAGATTCGCGAGCTCTCTACTAAATTATTCAGCCGCGTTGATTGGAATTGGGCCACCAATGAAAGCGGCCGCCTCAGCATGGGCTGGACACCAGAAAATGGTTTTATCAAAACAGACTGGCGCGGCTATGATGAAGCATCGATATTACTATTGCTTGGAATTGGCTCACCTACTCATCCTCTACCAAGCAAAGCCTGGGAGCAATATCACTCAACTGATGTCGTGAGCGAACAGTATGGCCATAAAGGCCTTGAGTTCGGACCTCTCTTTGGCCATCAATATACTCAAGTATGGGTAGAGATGAAAGGCATTCGAGACGCTCAGGGACGGAAGCTCAGCCTTGATTATTTTGATCACTCAAGAGCGGCAGTGTT
>LNEX01000196.1 GCA_001464165.1 bacterium Ga0077546 | reverse complement strand
TATGGCCAATGGTTTCGGGTGAGCGTATATTGAATTGCTAACTTCAATACGGAGACTGCTAGTTACCATGTCTAAAACAGTCAATTTTGCAACAGGTCTTTTTTCAACACTACTAGCGTTGAGTTGTTCAATGAACTTGGCGGCTCATTCCTCAGTACCGTTTGTTTTAACCGATTACTATGACCCAATGAACTATTGGAAAAAAGAAGCTGAGTTTACAACCAGTGACAACTTAAAAGGCACTGTCACAGGTGCCTATGACCCTATAACCGGAATGTTAAAAAAACTAACTACCGAAGATGAAGCTGAAAATGGTGATCCTCAAATCATAAGCGCAATGATCGATTTCTTTCTTGTTCAACAACCAGCTAAAGCTACGCAAGGACTTGGATGGGTGCTTCGTATTGGATTTATTCAACTACCTAAGTCAGAATCTCTGAGTAAAGTCATAAGGCAGAATGAAAGTATTGCATCCAAAGCAATAATTCTCAGAGGCATACCGGCTTCAGTACTGAAGCGGTATCCAAACATTTTTAGCGAGGATGAAATTTTCAACGACAAAAATTTTCGGGCTCTTCCATCAACGCTATGTACTGTAAAAGACATTCAAAAATTTAGGCAACCGTGGATTGATTTCTTTGTAAGCCATGATACTGCGACCAAAGAGCAACTTTTGGAAATTCTCAAATCAGTTGATGCGAAATACAAGAATAAATATCTTTCTCTTCAATACTAGAAAGGGTGGAGAAGCCAAGGCTGAAACCGGGTATGGTGACTGAGAAATTACAGTTGGTCTCATTTCAGACTTGAGCATTTCGCTTGGAGCGCCTTTACTTTGGCGAAAACCACTTGGGCTTCAGCATCACGACCTAAATTGATGTACAACCTCCCCAAAGAACGCAGAGAGCCAATTGCGTCGGGGTAAGATTCAGCGCCAATTTCTATCGAGATAGAATTTGCTTCCTTGTACAGCTTCTCGGCTGCTGCGTAATCTGAGTTATCGGAAAGATATTCGGCGTAATTGCTGATTAAAGTAGCGGTTATTCTTTCCTTGACCCCTTTTCTCCTTAACCATTGAATAGATTCTTCAAAAAGCTGCTTCGCCTCTGATGTCATACCGGCTTGGCCGTATAGCCTTGCCAGATTTCCCTTAGTAAATGCCGTGTACTTGTCATTCTTGTGATTGAGGTCGTCTATCTTTAGTACTTGCTTAAACATTTGCTCTATATAGCAGAAATCACTCTTGCCCAAGCCGCAGCTAATCATGCAATTAGCAACATTGTTGAGACTGTCAGCGACTTCAGGTGCGGTTGAGCTAAAAACCTTGGACCGGATAAACAACGCATCATCAAGATATTTCAAAGCTTCATCTGGTCGATTTTCGTGCAGCAAAACCGAACCAAGACGATCCTCCACGTCGGCGTATCGACTATTTCTTTCGACACCCTTTGGAAACTCCGACAGGGCAGTATTAAGCAGATGCTCGGCTCTCGAAAGATTGCAACTTCTCTCGGCCGTGAAAGCTTCATTAAGCAGCCAGCTTGCTCTGAGTGACCAAAGTTCATTTGGAAAGCACCTACAGCTAAATGGCAAAATTAAGCACAGCATGAGCACGAGAAAGGGACTTTCAAGCCCACGTTTGCTTGTTGGTATGCTTAACCAAGCCACTGCCATATTTAAGCACGCGCTCCTAGCTTCTATCACTCGAGAGCCTTTGGTAGCTCCTATTAGAACCATACCAGACTGGACAGCGCTTCACGAGAGTAAATGTACTAGTTAGATGGACGAAATTAGGCTGGTTCTCAGTTAGCCTGCTTTGCTTGGCCGAAAAGCAATTAAGCGCATCTACAGTACAGACTGGGACAAAGCGCGAAAAAATGGCCATGAGCACATTAATCTGACACCAGCAGAAGAAAAAGCTACAGGCGTCTTCAATTCATCTAGCACGAAGCAAATTAGCTCAGCAGGAAAACAACTTGCGTTTGGTAGCAGTAACAATTACCGCTCTACCGACTATCAAGCACTACAGCATTAACACTTGCCCCATTCCGCAAATTGGAGAGGGCGATGCCGGGCGAGCGTAAAAGTGGATGTTTCTGGATAAGAACTTTTGCCAATCGCCAATCATCAGGATTGACCGTTTCCGGAACCAAAACAGTAAAGCCGTTATCTAATTCAAAAACAGCGCCACCGTCAATGATGGCGGCCTTACAACGTTGATAGATCGAATTACCAAGCGAGTGACTTGCACACATTGAATGCAAATCTTCTAGGATGGGAATCTCTGCTTCTTTAGTTACATCAAATACTTCACGTCGATAAATAGGCTCTAAGTAAGAATACCGGCTTCCGTCAGACCTATAGCCGTAGTGCGTTTCGTTATGGTCGAAAACTCTGCGCTCGGATTTGGTTGGGTTTGAAATTAAATCGCGGTCCTGTTCGTTTGCGGCAATAACCGTTCTAACCTCAGCAGGTACACCGCTCGCTGCAGGCGCATCAACAACTAGCTGGTCTCGCTCTATGCGCGATTCACCAGGCTCCTGCGCCTCTCGCGGCTGCCGAGTAGTTGCAGCCGGGAACTTGAACTTTTTCGGACCGTACTTTGGCTTACGAACATTCGGCTCGTCAGGCGCAAACGAAATATCTACGGCATCAAATTTAGCCTCTAAATCTCGCCTTTTAGCTTGACACGCAGCAGCTTCTTTTTCCTTTCCAAGCCTAGTAAATACCAGCTGTAGGTTTGTCAGAATCGTTAGAAGGAAAACATCTTGCTTGCCGGTAAGCTCATACTGAGATAGGCAGCGCAGAAGGATTGGCTCCGCTTCTTTGTATCGCCCGTCCTGACACAGCAGGGAAGACTTTGTCACCTCTTCTTGGATGGATGAACGAATCTCACTAGAACATGCGGCCTGAGCACTTAATCTAAGGACAGGTATAGCAAAGGCGAATACAATAAAGACCGAAAAAAGAGCCTTTACATACCAAAATTGCCTGAGCGACCACTTCTGAAAAATCTTGATAACGGAACCTCGTTGACGGCTAGTGGACAAGAGGCTCCATTTGGAATCATACCCGGCAAAAGAAGATTCAATAAACTAAGCAAACTTAAACTAGTTAAAATCATCCATTGTAGTCTGGCCAACCGTTATTATTTGAAATAGCGGGTAAGTTAACAACCAGGCTGTACGGGGGTAATGCCAGTGGGGAAATTTGCAGTGGCGGCGATGATTTGCTTAGCCGCGAGCGTCGGCGTCGGCGTTGCCGCCCAGGCCAGCACTTGCGTGGGCGCGAATCCTTGCATGGCTTGTCACACCTGTTCAGCGTGCAAGCGATGTTCTAAAATGGGGCTGACCTGCGGGGTATGCGCGGGTGGTGGCGGTAGCAACGGGAAGCAGAACCACAACCATGACAACAACAAGTTAGCGGTGAAAACCAAATAGCCCAAAAAATTAAGTGACTCCTGTCGCAAAACTCAAGCCACAAACCCAAATCACCCTCAATCAACAATTAGAAACCCTAGGTATCCCAGTCAAAGCCAAATTTCACTAGTGGACGGCTGCCTAGATGAGAACAAAAAAAATCGAACTCTGTAGCCTAGCCTACTTAGTATTCCTGCTATTGGTCCTATCGCAAAGTCCAGCCCTGGCATCAAACCAGCCGATGGTTGAAGTCAACTACAGAAATATTCCCGACCACCTTGAGAGCGCATTTAAGAACCCAACTGGGCGCCTCATAAATAGACTTGAGACCTTTCCACGGTATCCATCCAAAAATGACTTCCTCCAATGCAAGCTATATGCGTCGATTGCACTTAACGGTCAAGTGCTCAGCACAGAAGTAGAAGAGTCGTCGGGTGACCCATCTTTTGACGGAGCCGCTCTTTTTGCCTTGAGAAACATAGGGAACCTAGGTGGGTTTCCAAACCTGGGACCAAGGATTCTTCTGGCCGATATAAAAGTAACCAACAAAAGCCAACGCGCAGTAGCGCTAAAACAAATCGAACTAGAAAGTGATAATGGCTTTGACACGCTTGCTACAGCAGCCAAACAACCGGTGCGCACAGAAAAGTCAGACTGGATAGAAGACGAAAGGCTCGATGACCAAAATCATTTCTACGATCATCGCCCATGGAAGCCAGTCAAGAATCATATTTCAAGCACACCGGCTCAACAAGTTGATTCAAGCCCAAGCTATTCGAGCAACAGCGAGCTACAAGGATTCAAATTGCTAAACCCATTTCAGCTTAAGTTCATCCCAGATAACCAGAAAACATCTTATCTGGCCAAGCTAAAACAGTGGTTCAATCTGCCACCAGAAGAAAAGTTCAGCTTATAGAGACAGCCGACCAGATCAAGCCACAAACGAAACATCCCGAACATGGAATCACTTGTGAAAACTTCGATAG
>LNEX01000195.1 GCA_001464165.1 bacterium Ga0077546 | reverse complement strand
CTTCAGTCCCGTTTTTGTCTAGCAAACGTGCTGCCTTGCTGATGTTGCGCCTGGCAAGTCCGAATAGCGTAGGAATGACTAAACCACTCATTATCAAAAAGCAGTCGCGTATTCGGTTAGCGGGGTCGTGGCTGATTAGCTCTGAATAAAACAAGCCCACAACGCCTAACAGGCATGCTGCCATAGGGAAAAGACCCCAGACCACAATAGACATGCGCAGGGCCGTTAGTAGTGACTGCCTGGTTTTATCTGAATAGGGCAGACTAATAGTCTGAGACTCACCACTGGCGTTCTGCAAAGCTTTTATGTTTGCCATGGCTGCTCCGCTGCTTGTTTCGTCTTCTTCTCACTATTTGTTTTTTTTATCGCCACAGATTCAAGGCCGTTTTTAGCAGTTGAAATCCTTCCGCCCGTTTCTTCTTTTGCAACTTCTTCCATAACTGTTTCAGCAGCTATTTCTGCAACTGGTTGCGAGTTCTTATCTCCATCGTCGCTCAAGGCATTGTTCAATTCATATGTATTTGCCAGTCTAGTTTTGAGCGACATAGAGGTGCATGCCTTGATAATTAGATCTAGTCTCTTCAGCGACTGATTGTTCTTGTCAGTTCCAATGTCGGCTTTGGTGAGTGACGACTGCGAAATTGGTTCAGGATCTTCGCCTGTTGCAAGATAGAATAGCGTTGCTCCAAGAGCATAAATATCGCTTGCTTCGCAGGGTTTACCCCTAAATTGTTCTGGTGGCACATAAGCATGTTTGCCGACAATAGTTCCTGTTTTGCCGTCGTCTTTGCACTCACTGGCAACGTTGAAGTCAATCAACTTGAGCTTCCCGTTG
Source organism: bacterium Ga0077546 (assembly GCA_001464165.1). The sequence goes on along the minus strand of LNEX01000195.1, from coordinate 8,557 downwards.
GCTTGCATAATCAAATTATCTGGAGTGAAGTCTCGATGAATAATTTGCTTGCTATGTAAGAAGGCCAATATGTCTGTCATTTGCTGAGCCAACTCAAGCACAAGTTCAGGCTCTAGAGCCCCTCTTTCTGCAACTAGCTGACGCAAATTTTGGCCCTTAATATATTCCAGCACCAAGTAACAGCGCTTATCTTCAATGAAATACTGATTTAGTTCGACTATGTGCTCACTTTGAAGCTCCTTTAGTAGACGTGCTTCTCTCTCAAAGCGCTCTATACATTGCTGTTGAATTTCTTTGTCTACATAGGCCGGAATCAATGTCTCTTTGAGCACTACATCCGATACCAATCCACTGCTAACTTGCCTCAAATCATGAGCGAGGTAGGCGACACCTTCGCCTCCAATGGCGAGGGTGTTGATAATCTCGTAGCTTCCACCTTTTAGCAGATGACCTTCTTCAAGTGGATCTAGATTAACCAGAGAACTGCTATTTAGTGACTGTAGCCACAACTCTGTGTATGATTTGTCCTGGCGCGGTCTTAAAGCCTCAGTTAACTGTGCTTCAACACTAGACTTTGGAGCGAAACGTTCAATCGCTGCCGCTAGTTTGGGTCTGTCCTCTACGCTCACAGAAGAAAGAGGAAGATTTGCCAAACTTTTATTTTCCTTACCTGTGAATACAACTTCCCATTGGTTTGGATCTGCACTCTCTCCAGGGGCTCGAAGTGAGACGTTTTCAACTTCATTCCACTTAACCGTGGTGGCATTGTAAGACCATAGGTTCTGCCACATATCAAGAGAGAGTTCCTCTGGGGTAATCGTCATTTTGTTTGGGCTCAACAACCCCGCGATAAAGAGGTTAAAGAATCCGTAGACAAAAAGCAGAACGAGGCCAATGGTTACAAAAGGTGAGTTTATAATCAGTTCTATAAACTGCTGAAAGGCAGAGACACCAGTAGATGCAGCGACGTTAACAACGCCCAAGACTTGAATGAGTTCATCATAAAATTGTTTATTGGGCTCATACTGTGTATAGTCGCGCAGAGCGTTCATGAGAGTCCAGTTGTACCAGAGCCATACTGGCGTGCTTAGAAGCAGAGTGCCAATCGGACCCACAATTCGCGACCATTCGAAAATAGTATGGTCTAGCACTGCTGGTAGTTCTTCAGCTAGGCGCATGCCATGATATTTTATCTCAATGTGATCCGGATCATGAGGGGGTGTAACAACCAGCGATTTGCCAGATATCAGCGTGCGCTCTACGTCATCATCTATCTTTAGCTGTGATACTTTTCTACTCAGTAAATCTACTAGAGCTTCACTGTCTTCACCGCTAATTGATGCTAAATCCAAATCTAGACGGCGTATCTTTCCTTCTTCTTCTTCAAAATCTAAGGCAAGTTGCGACGGTGAAATATTGAAGAACTTAAAGACGTAGCCAATTTTGATGCGTTTTAAGCTGCTAAGTTTGTAGCTGCCCATGCCAAAATAGACATCCTTATCTGTGACAGTGACAAAGCGTCTGTTTAAGTCGCGGCAAAAGTACAGAAGCCCGAGCAAGACTACAAATAGAAAACTGACACCTAGCATGTCCGGCATGTAAAACCTGACAAAGGCCCCAAAAGGCATTATCAGCATGAATGCCCAGATTGGTGTGAGAAAAATTGCTTTCCACCACGTTGCCATGGCTGCAATTTCTCGATAGTGGTGAAATTTGATTTCACTTTTACGGGCCATCGACCACAACCGTAGCTAAGAGTACTTATTGTACCCTTTGGTGCGGTTGCGACGTTTAGCCAAGTTCTCTTCTATTGGTGGCGATAAGCCTTCAAGTCTCCGACTATGACTTTGATAGACTTGGTTTTACCCTCTCTGAGAACTTGAAAGACCACGCCTTCTCCAACTTTGTGGTTGCGTACATTGGCTCTTAGTTGTTCTACCGAAGAAATTTGTTTGCCATCGATACTTGTAACGATGTCGCCGTCCTCAACTCCAGCTTCAGCAGCAGGGCTACCAGGGGTTGCCCTGCTTACTCGTACCCCTTTGAGAGCTGGAGGCAAAGATAGCTCTTCTAACAATCGAGGTGAAAGCTCTTGCATTAATACGCCGACATAAGGTCGCTTTACTTCGCCTGAGGCAAGCAATTGTTCGACAGTATCTTGAAAAACTTCAGAGGGAATGGCAAAACCAATATTTTGAATCTGATGCCCCCCTCCCATTGAGCTGCTTACTGCCGTGTTGATGCCAATTACTTCTCCTTGAATGTTGAGAAGTGGCCCACCGGAGTTGCCTGGGTTGATGGCCGCGTCAGTCTGAATTAGCTGGCCTCGCTCCGAAATCTCAAAGAGAGAGCGGTCTAAGGCGCTAACGATGCCAAGGGTGACTGAGTGGTCTAGGCCAGCTGGCGAGCCTATGGCTATGGCCCAGTCTCCAGGTCTGACATTCTTACTGGCGCCGATTCTCGCCACGGGCAGGTTCTTAGCGTCAATTTTTACCAGAGCCAAGTCGTTGTCGGGGTCTCGCCCAACAATCTGACCATCAAATTCTCTTTTGTCTGAAAGGGTCACCTTAATTTGATCGGCCCGCCCAACCACATGGTTGTTGGTGAGAATGTAGCCGTCTGCTTTAATAATTAGGCCAGAACCAATTCCTCTTTGTTGGGTGACTTGAGCTGGTTGCTGCACTACAAATTGTTGGTCGCCGTAAGCAAAAACTTCAGGCTGGGGGGCGAAACGAATTACTTTAGTGGTGTCTATGTTGACTACCCAAGAGCCAGCCTCTTGGGCGATGTCGGCGATTGTACTGGCACCAATGGCAGCACCGAGCGATAATTTCGAAGCTGGGTGTCTGACTGAATCAATCAGTTCGTGGCCCGTTCGATCAGCCGCATTTGACCCAACGCTTGGGCTAGAACCAATAGATTGGCTCGATTGGCGACCTGCATAAAATGCTGTGGCCAAGGCTACTCCCACTGCCAAGCCAATGGCCAAAGATGTTCCTTGAATCTTCGCCTGATTGTTCCTTCTGAAATTGGACTGTTTTTTATTTGTTTCCATGTTTTGCTATAAGCTTCTGCGTTACACCGGTATGATAAAGACTGATTCGTTTATACGGTTCATTATATTGACCTTGGAAGATTTCGCCTTGCTTGGCAAACTAGTTTTTAGGTTCTAAATGGCCAAGATACCTCTAGTGCCAATAGTTACTGTAGTTATTGTGGCTGCTTCTGGGCTAGCTGCTTTCCTTAATTACAGCAGCCGCTTGGGTAGCGGAACAGGTGGAGAAACTCGGAAAAATTTGCCTTTCAGCTCAAGCAAAACTGAGAAGTTGGCTGAATTGATTACGGAGTGTGATGGTTATCTTAGATCTCAAGAGTGGGCCAAGGCCGTTGAGGTCATGAACAAGGCCATTGATATTGATGCCAGTGACACTCTGTTGGTAAAGCGCGGCGAAATCTTTATTGATTGGCAAAAACAAGAGCGGGCCATTCCTGATTTTTCTCTCGCACTCAAGCTCAATGCTCAAAACGACAAAGCTCTTCTCAATAGAGCCGCTTGCTACTATGCTACCCGCTCATATCAGTTGGCTATGGCTGATTATCAGACGATACTTGCCTTAAAGAAAAGTACTTATAGTAAAGAAGCAATTCTTGGTCAAGCTCTTTGTCACTACAGCCTGGGTCAGTATGGCCTGGCTATCCATCAATGTCGCGAGCTACTTAACAGTAGTCCCAAATATTTGAAAGCCATTGAAGTTCTGGCCAATTGCCAGTTGCGCCAAGGTAGTTATCTTGATGCTGTTGACACTTATACGAGTGGCTTGAGGATCGATCATGATGCCGCAGGTTTATACTTCGGTCGCTCTTCAGCTTATTTTAAAAACAACATGCCTGAAAGGGCTCTAGCCGATTTGCAAAAAGCCACTCAGTGTAGCCCCTCAAATATTGAGTATCACCTCAAATGTGCCACGGTGGCTAAATCATTAGGCAAGAACGATTTAGTCAGAAGTGAGGCAGAGTCAGTGCTGAAGCTCTCGAAAGACAATAAAGAAGCGGAAGCCTTGCTGCACGCTCTTAGCGTAGTAAATTAGTTATGGCAGAAGATCTTGTAAAGGTCAGTGATCAAGGACTGTATTGTCCTTCAGGAGATTTCTATATTGATCCCTGGCGGCCAGTTAAGCGCGCCTTGGTCACCCACGGCCACTCTGATCACGCTCGCCCTGGTTCAGCTGCTTACTTAACCCAAACAGATTCAAAAGGAATTTTAAGGCTGAGGCTGGGGGAAGAGGCGAAGATTGAAACGATAAATTATGGTGTTCAAATTGCCATAGAAGATGCCATTGTTTCTTTTCATCCAGCGGGTCATATTTTGGGTTCGTCGCAAATTCGCATCGAGCATAAAGGCCAGATCTGTGTTGTCTCTGGTGACTACAAAACCCAGAGAGACCCTAGCTGTCAGCCAATCGAGACAGTGCGCTGCCATACGTTTATCACCGAGTCAACTTTTGGTTTGCCCATTTATCGCTTCCCTTCACCAGAGATTATTGCCGCCGAGGTTAATCAGTGGTGGCAGGCTAATGCTAGTGATGGCAAAGTGAGTATTCTGTATGCTTATTCTTTGGGTAAGGCCCAGCGCTTGTTGATGAGTGTTGATCAAGGTATTGGCCCGATTTATACCCATGGTGCAGTAGAAGCACTAAACACAGTTTATCGTGGCTGCGGTGTGAAGCTTCCACATACAACTTATGTTGGTGACATTAACAAAGACACCATGGAGCGTAGTGCTCTGGTAGTGGCTCCTCCTAATGCCCAAGATAGTTTGTGGGCGCGTAAGTTTGGTAAGAGTTCTGATGCCTTTGTCTCTGGCTGGATGCGGGTGCGCGGTGCTCGCCGCCGACGATCTCTTGATCGCGGTTTTGTCATGTCTGATCATGCTGACTGGCAAGGATTAACTGAGACAATTGCTGCTACTGGTGCTGAGCGAGTGCTTGTCACCCACGGCTATACACCGCCATTGGTGCGTTACTTAACTGAGCTTGGTATCGATGCTCATGCTTTAGAAACCGCTTTTAGTGGCGAAGAGGGTGAGAACAGTGAGATAGGTTCTGGTCCATGAGAACTTTCGTTGAGCTTTATCAAACCATAGACCGCACAACTAAAACCAGTGAAAAGGCAGAGGCCTTGGTTAGATATTTTAAACAGGCTTCTAGCAGTGATGCAAGCTGGGCCGTCTTCTTTCTTACTGGACGTAAGCTGCGAAGACTAGCACCGACAGGCCTACTTAAGCAATTGACGATAAAATTATCTGGTTTGGCACCATGGCTCTTTCAAGAGTGTTATGACAATGTCGGTGACCTGGCGGAAACCATAGCTTTGCTTCTGCCTGAAAATAGTGGCGAGCTTGACGTAGATCTAACCGAGTTTGTTGAGACCTATTTGCTGGTGTTGCGCAATCTTGATGACATTGATACTGCATCTCATTTGGTTGAAACATGGGCTAAGCTTTCGCTAGATCAAAAATTCATTTTCAATAAACTAATTACAGGCGGTTTTCGTGTTGGTGTCTCGCAACAGATGGTGATAAAGGCTCTAGCAAATGTTAGTTGTATTGACCCAAATGTAGTGGCACATCGCCTGATGGGCAACTGGGAGCCATCGGCTCAGTGGTATGAACGGCTGATTGCCCAAGAAACCGCCGATGCCATGTCATCGACTCCTTACCCGTTCTATTTGGCCTATCCCATACAAGAAGAAGTTTCGACACTCGGCGATATTGAAGACTTTCAAATTGAGTGGAAATGGGATGGCATAAGGGCTCAGGTGATCAAACGCGACGGCCAGGTATTTATCTGGTCTCGTGGCGAAGAACTAATCTCTGAGCGTTTTCCCGAGATCATGACTGCAGCTTCACGCTTGCCTAATGGCACGGTCTTAGACGGTGAAATACTTGCTTGGTCAGAAGGTGACGTTTTGCCTTTTGCTCTTTTGCAACAACGCATCGGGCGAAAGACAGTGGGCAAAAAGCTTCTAGCGGAAGTACCCTGTATTTTTATGGCTTTTGATATATTAGAGCTAGGTGGCCAAGACATAAGGCACCAGTCAATGACTGTACGTCGGCAAAAACTATTGGATAGTTTAATGCCCGGTCAATGCGATGCGACACCGACTTGTCGCGGCACACTTAGTGGACATTTGCGAGTTTCTGTTGAACTGCAGGCCGATAGCTGGGAAACTCTTAGCACCTTAAGGTTAGATAGCCGCAAACTCAAAGTTGAAGGAGTAATGCTGAAGCGGCGTGACTCCGAATATGGTGTCGGTCGAAAACGTGGTGACTGGTGGAAGTGGAAGATTAGTCCACTTTCGATCGATGCTGTGCTTGTATACGCTCAACGGGGCCATGGTCGTCGTGCTAGCTTGTATAGCGACTACACCTTTGCCGTCTGGCAGGACGACAAGCTATTGCCCATTGCTAAGGCTTATTCTGGGCTGACTGACGAAGAGATGAAATCAGTTGACGATTATGTGCGAAAAAATACACTAGAAAAATTTGGACCTGTGCGCACTGTCAAGCCAGGTCTAGTATTTGAGATTGCCTTCGAAGGTATTCAACATTCTCCGCGGCACAAATCAGGCATTGCCGTGCGCTTCCCTCGCATTGCCCGGCTCAGACCAGACAAGCCTATTGAAGAGGCAGATACCCTGGCTAATTTACGCGACATGCTTGAACTCTATGGCAATTAGGCAAGTCGGCAAATAGGCTATCACGTCATTTTCACGAGCAGTTTGCATTAATTGCTGGCAGGCCTGACTAAACGTCCTCTCTATTTTTCTTACTATTCAGCTTTCTGGCTTTCTCTCTTTTAAAGGAGCAACACTATGGCATCGCATAACTATGGTGAACAGTCAATGTCTTCGTCTTCATTTAAGCCAGATGTTTCTGACGCTTTGCGCAACAGGCAAGGCTGTGAAGTTGCCCATGCTCTGAAAGGGATGTCTGCCGGAGAGCAGCTTGATGCTATACGCGGCTATCAGCGCGAATCGAAGCAAGATCCTCAGCACTATCCCAAAATTGACGTCAATTTTGATAAGAACGGCTACGAAATCAAAGCCAAGCCAAATCCTGAAACAAACGACTCTTCTAAGCCAAATAAGACAGAGTCTATCCTTAAGCACAAAATGGATGAGAATGACGACACCGTCAGTCAGAGTTGCAAGAACGAGAAAATGAAGCCTCAAGACTCTATGCAACAGGAGAAGATGCAGCAAGATTCAGGACCAAGCATGGGAGCTAGCGGTTCAGTCGGGTCAGATCTGTCGCAACTTGGAAAGTCTGCACCTAGCTCCGGGTCGCTGGATGCGACGCAAATGGGTTTGGATAAGGGTGCCCATCATGGTGATCTTGGCGATAGTAAAGGCGGTGACAATACTAAAGGCGGTAACCGTAGCAACGATGACAGCGTTGGGCCGCCGCCTTCAAGTTCCAATAATGCTGCAGAATCTTCATCATCAAGCAAATAGTTGCATGTTCTAATACTTGTGTACTCAACTATTTCAAAAATTGGAGCCGACTTAGTCTATAGCGGCTAGAATGTGTAATTAGAATACAGATTTAGAATTAAGTATCTACAGATACGATTTTAGAATTTTTGAAAGGCCTCAATGTTAGCTTCTTCGGGCAATCTTCGACCAGTTGAGCCCAATCTCCAAGGTTCACAGCCAATAGTTGATTGGTTTCAAAAGAAGAATTGGCAGGTTTTTGACTTTCAAAAAGAGGCGTGGCAACGCTATCTTGATGGTTTTAGCGGGCTCATTCATGCTTCTACTGGTACGGGCAAAACCTATGCTATTTGGCCGGCTCCGCTCATAGAGTGGATGGCCCTTGGCGATCTTACTGGCATGATTGTCAGCAAAAAAGATAAACGCGGTCACTTACCACTTACAGTTTTGTGGTTGACGCCGCTGCGTGCTCTCGCCAATGACATTGCTTTGAGTTTGCAAGAACCAGTGTGCGATCTCGATTTGCCATTTACTGTTGAAACACGCACTGGTGATACTTCTTCAAGCCGTCGGGCCAAGCAGAGAGAGAATTTGCCCTCGGCTTGGGTGACCACTCCTGAAAGCCTTTCGATTTTGCTCTCTTACGAGAATAGTGCTGAGAGTTTTAAACACTTGAAGTTAGTTGTCGTTGATGAATGGCATGAGTTGATTGGTAGCAAACGAGGAGTGCAGGTGGAGCTAGCCCTAGCTCGATTACGAAAGCTCGCTCCCGATTTGCGTATTTGGGGCTTGTCAGCCACCATAGGCAATCTAGAACAAGCTCTTGATTGCTTGCTCGGCGACCATGAGACGGCAAAGTCTTGTTTGCTCCAGGCCAACATAAACAAAGAAGTTGTGGCGCAATCGGTTTTGCCGACTAATCTAGATAATTTACCTTGGACTGGCCACACCGGCCTGCCGATGGTAGAAGAGGTGATCAAACTGATTGATGGTGGAAGAACATCGATAGTGTTTACCAATGTGCGCTCCCAAACCGAACAATGGTATCAGCGCATAATTGAGG
>LNEX01000194.1 GCA_001464165.1 bacterium Ga0077546 | reverse complement strand
TTGACATGTTTTGTTTTTGTTCTATATGAAGAAGAGAGTCTCAATACCATAAATCGAAAGCAAGTAAGAAAGCTCAGAGTCATATTCAGTACTGAGTAGAACTGATTTTAGAGCATCTATTGAAGATGAGCTGCGGTAGCGCAGCTTGAGTAATTTTATGTGCCTTTGGGCCAGAGGTGAGCTGCATTCTGAGAGGCTGAGGCGGTAGGCTTCTAGCAAATAACCGGCTGCAATGTATTGGGCTAGCATCATGCTCAACAACATCAGGTAGGTCGCTGGCGTATCGACAGTTTTAGTTAAATAGAGAACTAGTGAGCCCATTAGAAGAAGAATGAAAAATACAAAAATGCTCAAACCGTTCAAAATGATATTGACTAGGTGTATAAAAAATTGCAGCATCGCAATGCGAAAATTACGCCTGGTGGCATGGTTCAATACCTCACAGAGGTCTTCATATAGCGGTATGAACGAACGGGCTCCGATAGCAGCTTTAACACTACAAGCTGTGAGTGCAGACACGATAAATATGATCAGAGCGTGAGCGTGGTTTGGTATCGCTAGCAGTAGCAGGGTGACGAACATTATCTGGGCAGCAATGAAGCAGATTGAGTAAATTGTTGCCAGTTTTTGCCTTGGCTGAGGTTCTAGCAGTAAGCCTTTGGCTAGAAGCTCACCTCTTAGGCCTTCTTCAAACTCTTGTCTTAGGCCGGATGATCCGATTTGGGCCAAGATTCGCATTAGGCCTGTTTTTGAAATATATTTGCTCAGTTGTCGGGGGTCAGTCAATATTTCTTTTGCCGTACCTTTTAAGGCCTTGGACAGAAATATATAAAGTAAGGGCAAGCGGCGAATGAAGCCAATTGGATCTTTTTTATAGTTTAGACCAGCTGCATCAAGTGTTTTTGCGCCCCAGTTCTTCAGTGACGACCTTATTATCTCGCGCAGTCTGATTTCGTAGTAGGTTGCACCTACTGTTGTCGGCGCGATGGCCGGAAGTTTAGAGGAAGAAGAGGAAGTAGACGAAGCAGAGGCTAACATTGGCTCGCTTGAGCTATTCAATCGGTTCTTTACTTCTCTATGCAGCATGTCGAATACTAAAATGCTCAGAGCAAAAGTAGTGTCACCGTTGCGCGATAAATAAGCAATTTCTACGGGTGCTAAATCAAGATGCTCGCCAGAACTGCTGTCTTCTCTTATATTTTCGCCCGACAAAAAGCTTCGCAAGACCACTAGGGTTATGCAAACAACAATTAGTTCGACAAAGTACACTAAATTTGTTAGCCAGCCTTAGTCAGCATGCTAGTGGTTAGCGAGCCAGTCACGACTTTTTGACGGAGGCCAAGTTTTCTCATGGCTTCAACTAAATCTTTCAAACTAGCATCTGGTGAAAGTTGAGCATCAGACTCAATTGTTAGCGGGCCTTCGATGGTTTTGGCATCGCCTTGGTGCAAAATAATGACCGGAAGATCGTGGTAGGTATGTTTGACCCGACGCAAGGTTGATACTGCTTCGATGCCTACTGTGGACAGGCTTAGTACCACTAAATCGGCCTGGCTTTCACGAATCTTTTGCTCTAACTTGCTTGTTGGCAGAGCGGTGCCGACCACTTCGAAGTCTTTGTGCTGCTCAAGCCAAAGGCTCAGCGTGACTAGTGCCAGCCGGTCGCTGTCGACGATGAAAACTTTGGTGGGCGGGTTCATAAGTGCTTTCCTTACCTGACCTGCGGGTTGCCTGAATTTAACGGTTGTGTGGGGGTGATGCAAATTCAACATAGACAAAGTAGAACATTAAACTGGAGAAGTACCAGCTCAACTGCTTCATTAACTCGTTTTGAAAAATAAAGACAAACTGAAGATGTATGCAAGTGTATAACGTTAGCTAGCATTTTGGAATCTAGAGAAATGGCTGTCGGTATTTAAGACTTCTTGCTTGAAAGCCTTAAATGGTGAGACCTTAGCCCGGCTGTCAAGAGATAAGATGCAAGAAACTTAATCAGCTATTTGTCTGCCAGATACAAGTCAATATCTAGTCTGTGAACTCAAGTGAAAGATCTATATTGCGCGCAGAATGTGTAAGGGCGCCAATCGAGATGGCATTTACTCCATTAATGAGATAGCCGTTGAGATTCTCTAACGTAATGCCACCAGAGACCTCAACAAAGTACTCATTGGTATTCGCCTTGCTATTGTCGGATATCTTTTGGATACACTGCCGTACGTCTTCTGGGTTCATATTGTCCAGCAACACACGCTTAGCACCAAGATCTAAGGCAGCTTGTAACTCGTCAAGGTCACTAACTTCTACTGACAATAATTGACTCATCTGTAAGTGAGGATGGGTCTTGAGAAACTTGGCTGTAGCTTCGAGGGCTGGCTTTACACCGCCAGCAATTTTGAGATGATTATCTTTAATGAGAATTGCATCAAATAGACCAAAGCGATGGTTGCTACCGCCGCCCGCTCGCACCCCGTAACGCTCAAGCACGCGCAAGCCTGGCGAGGTTTTTCTGGTGTCAAGTATGGCAATGCCCTTGGGGCTAGCTAGGTTAGTGTAGCGTCTAGTCTGAGTGGCGATGCCAGAAAGTCTTTGCATGATATTGAGTGCCAGACGTTCGCCTTTGAGGATGGCTTGAGCTGGACCGCTCAATTTAGCAACGACCACTGGATTTACTGCTTCTATATAAGTACCGTCGGCTACTAGTAGTTCAATCGTCACGTCCTTGCTTAGTCGTTCCATTACCCGGGCTAAAAAGGGCAATCCAGCCACTACGGCGGGTTCTTTCAAGAGTATTTCGGCACTGGTTTTCAGCTTGGGGCTAACAGTTGCTGAGGTGGTGAGGTCAAAAGGCTGCTCTGGGTCTTCGTTTATGCTGCCGAAGTCTTCCAAGAAAGCGAGGTCAAGTAGTTTCTCGATTAGCTCTTCTTGCAGTTGGGCTGTAATTTTCGTTGATATTACGGTTGACATATACTTTTAGTTTGCCCTTTGAAATCTAGTTGAGAGTGCGTTAATATTATAAACTTCGCTGGCTCTGGGTCTATGGAGTTGAAATGAAGTTCGAAAAAGCGGTGCCTGCAACCGTAAATTTAAAGGTATCGACTTTGATTGTCGTTATGGCAATTGAGTTTCTGGTTGTTGCCTGTGTTGCTTCGATGGCCGCCAATTCCCAAGTATACGGCAGTCTTCAGCGTAGCCGCGACGCGTTGCTTGACCAAAGAAATTATTTGCAGGGCGAAGCCAATCGTCTGGCCGTACGAATTTCAGCGTTGCAAACGCAGCTAGATACAGTCAATAGCTATTTGCGCGATAACGATCGCGCGTTGCGCGATGTTGAAACAGCTATGAACCGTGCACAGTAAGTGCTTAGAAGAACAAGGGCCGAGGAGAATAATGATGGTGAACAAACAGTCTAGATTGCCTCATAAGCTTCATCTTCCGCTTATGTCTTTATTGGCTTTGAGCTTTATTTGTTGCTCTAATATTAACTGCGCCTCGGCCGCCGATAGCAAAGCGGCTAAAGACGAGTGTCACGTTGCTTGCATTGATCCCCATGCTGCCTGTGTCGAATCGCAAAAGGTAATTGATACTCTGCACGAAATGGCCAAGGCTATAAACAAAGGAGACTTTGAGCACTTTGCCGAGTATTTTGACGAAAACGTCACTACCTTTGACGATATTACAAAGCAGCTACTTGTGGGCAAGAAGCAAGTAATTGATCGTATCAAAGAGCGCTACGAGCAATCGGTGCAGGCCTCTGAGACCCATGCCGTTTCATACACGATTTGTCAGCCTTATGCTAAGGTCCATGGCAATACTGCCACGGTTACCTGCGTTTTGCGAAAGGTGATGGGTGGCAAGCATCCTGTAGTTTACGAATCACATGACACTAAAGTGTTTGTTAAAGAAGGCGATAAGTGGAAGGAACTTCATAGCCAAGGGCTCTGGAAAAAAGTCTCTTCTTAATTTATTTTGCTAAGACAAAATTCAAGCCTTCTAAATAAAACTCAGAGGCTGGAACGCCGTGCTTGTCGGGAACTGAAATCAGCTTTGTAGGCAGCTTTGCTTCCGTTAGCTTTTGCTCTAGTTCTTTTTGAAAGAATGGCGGTATGACTGTGTCTTGATTGGCTGAAATTAAGGCGAATCTTGTGCCCGGCCTTATTTTTTCTAGGTTGCTGGCGATACTGCGCTCTTGATACATATTGGGCACAGCCTCGACCGGGCCACCCAGGCCAATAATCATGCCTGTTTTTACCAGGCGTGATGGCGTTTTGCGATAGAGAGCTTGCCAGTCTCCAGCACCTTCGCAGGCTACTACTCCAACAATTTTGGCCTTGATGTCTTCGGCTGCTAGATAACTATACGCAAGGGCTGAGCAGCCGCCCATAGAGGTTCCCATTATGACTATGCGGGCTACAGGGTAACGCTCCATCAATTCGTGTATGTTCTGGTTTAAATCAGCAATTGCAGCATTGTTAGCCCATGAAGTCGTGGAGCGATAACTGGGAGATGCGATAATGGTTGCTGGATAGTGGCTTTGGATATTCTGGGCAATAGGGTTCTGCTTGGGTGAAACAAAAGGTTCAAGATCGTTTGAACCCATGCCGTGCAAATAAATTACCAGGGTAAGATCTTTGCTGCCGTCGAAAATCATTGGAGGCGCTAGGGCATAGACATCGTGTACTCCGTCTAGTTTTGATATAAATGTATGTCGCTCTGGAAGCTCAAGGGGCTTGTCGACGGTGAAGGCTTGGGTGTTGCGTAGGGCGGCGAGGTTGGCAGCCATAGCTTGCTTCTCTTTTTGCAGCTTATGAAGCTTGCCTGATTGAGTTAGAAACAGTACGAAAAAGACTATTCCTGCCACGTCTATTAAAATCGTGACTATCAGAGCGGTAACTAAAAGGCGATTGCGCATTTATAACTTATTTGACTTTTCTTACTTAGCTTATTTTGCTTAGCTTATTTTGCTCGGCTTTGCCAAGCTTTACCTGTGAAGCTTAGCAGAGTAATATGCATTTGGTTGAGAGAGTGAAGTCTGCAATTATGCTTGCTATAACTAGGTCTAGCTTCTGTAGTCGTACTGCCTTTATGGCCTTTGCCGTCCAGTTGGCACTTCTCTGTGCTCTGCCTGTCATGGCCCAAGGGTCTATTCCTACTTCTGTTAGTTCTTCTTCTCCTTTGTCAACAGGGGGCTCGCCCCAAGCACGGGAACTAAATTCAAAGGGTATCGAGTTGCAGTCTAGCGGCAAGCTTAAAGAAGCAGTCGACTGCTACCGACGTGCTATCCAAATCAATCCGTCTGCAGCCGGTTATCACAATAATCTTGCCCTCGCCTTGAAAGATCTTGACCAGTGCCAGCTGGCAGAAGCAGAGGCCCGTATCGCTCTTAAGCTCAGGCCACAGAGAGCTGACTATCATTTTAATCTCGGTATAATTTTGCAGAGGCAAAAAAAATTGGCTGAGGCCGAGGCGGCTTTTCGTCAAGCCATTCAAATGGACCCAGCTGATACCGATTCGCATTTCCGGCTAGCACAGATCCTTTTGGCTAGCAAAGTTAACTCAGATAACTCAGATAATTCTGCCTCTGAGGCTGCTGAGCAAGAAATCAAGTTGGCTTTGATGCTCAAACCAGATCGCTCTGAATACTGTGAACTGTTAGGCGACATCTATCTAAAATCGAAAAATTTAGATGAGGCTTTTAATCAGTATAAAAGGGTAGTGGAGATCAGGGGCTATACTGCTGCCACTATCCCTGGTGAGCTAAAAGCAAAAATTGATTTTATTAAGGCTGCTTTGAAGCCTACTCCTTAAAACAAAGGAATGTTCAGTGCCAGATTCAAATTTTGAACGACCCAATGATCCTTTGCAATCGCTGCAGAGGAAGCTTGTGATAGTGGTTTTAGCGTTAATAATCTTTAGTGCAGCCTGTCAGTTTGTTCTCTATTTCTTAGACATCGTAAGAATTCTTGGCATTTCTATACTGATTTCTTATTTGTTCATCAGTGTCGTCGACTGGTTAGAGAAGCTCTTGAAGAACAGGGCCTTTTCGATTTTTGTTGTCTATGCCATTGTCGCTGTTATTTTAGTAATTTTATCGCTAACCGTTGTGCCATCACTGCTAGTGCAGATCAATCAGTTAATTGAGTCAGTGTTTCATGAATTGCCACGCACTATTGAGAGCTTCGGCCGTTCTCTCGCTCCACTTGACGAGCGTCTTCATGCTGCACAAATACAGGTGAGGGCAATCGATTTAGTGACAACTGTTGCGCAGAATATTCCTAAACCAGATACTTCGATGATTTTTTCTCGGGTTGGTGAAGTGGCTATGTCTACTATGACTTGGTTGCTCTACGCCTTGAGTATCTTAGTAGTGTCTTTCTATTTTATGCTCGATGGTTATCGTATGACAGATTGGGTCATCGCAGCTTTCCCTCGGGGCTATCATCGTTCGCTCAAAAATATGGCTGCCGAAATAGATGTTAGTTTGCAAGCTTTCTTTCGTGGACAACTAGTACTAGGTTTATTCTTTGGCTTAGTAATGTTAGTTGTTTATCTTATTATCGGTGTGCCCTTTGCCCTAGTGTTAAGTGTGCTGCTCGGTATTTGGGAAGTTGTGCCAGTAATAGGCCCACCGATTGGCTTCTTGCCAGCCGTTATTGTGGTGGCATTGAACGGTTTAGATAATGTCCCTACTAACCGCCTTGGTCAGGTTGTGGTTTTACTATTGGTTTGCAATATTTTTCAGTGGCTCAAGGATAACTTAGTGGCACCAAGGTATATAGGGAACAAGATTGGACTTCATCCAGTTGTGATATTTATTGCCATCATGATTGGAGCCAAAATTGATGGCATGCTTGGCATTATCTTTGCTATTCCCGTGGCCAGTGCACTTAATGTTGTCTACCGCTATATGCTCATAGGGGAAGAACGCGAGGCTGAGTCTATGGAAAGCCCTATGCCCGTTGTTATACCCGGAGTTTCGCCAGAAAATTTGCCGGCAACTAAAGCCGAATTAGGTGATGGTGATGAAAATTCACTTTAAAAATCGTTGTGAGCAGCCCAAGGCTATGGGGTTTGCCGACTTTTTTCAAATTTCTTCTGATTTTTAATCGCTTCTGTCTTAGCTTTTTTGGCCATTTGGTCTGGTGGTAATAGTTCAGTGGTACCGCCGAGATCACTTTTCAGTGCATTAAAAATAGTATTTTGTAGCAAGACGCCTAGAACCACACAAACTGCTAGTCCGATCAAAATAAACTTGGTGTTGTTTGACATCCGTCGCTTCCTACAGTGATATAAACCGTAAATGATTGTTGCCTGCTTCCTTTGCAATTATATTTGAATAAAGAGCCTTGCATAGGTGCAGGAGGCTGATAAAGTGGCGAAATAACGCAATCATGTAGCTTGACTTCCGCCTGCGGCTAATTTCAGGCAGTTTAGGTGTAACTTATACCTGGGTATGAAAAACTTTGATATTGGTTTTAAGTTTGACGACATAGAAGGGTCTGAAGAAAGTGAATAAACCGCAAGCCTTTGCTAGCACGAGCCCTGGAGCTACCTCGGCCTATAGTGGCGCGGCGAAGGCATTGGTCCAGAACATGGGCAAGGCACTAGTTGGACAGGCTAGGCCAGCTAAATTGGCTGTTGTAGCGATGCTTGCTGGCGGCCATGTATTACTAGAAGACGTACCTGGGGTTGGCAAGACCCTCTTGGCTAAAAGCCTTGCCAACTCGGTTACTGCTAATTTTAAGCGGATTCAGTGTACGCCTGATTTGCTGCCGTCTGACGTGTCGGGTGTCAATATCTTTGACCAGAAAGACAATAGCTTCCACTTTTTACCAGGCCCTATATTTACTAACATTCTGCTTGTTGATGAAATCAACCGTGCAACTCCGCGAACACAGTCGGCTCTTTTGGAGGCGATGGAAGAAGGGCAGGTCACCAGTGATGGTACTACCAGGCCCCTACCACAACTATTCTTTGTCATCGCTACTCAAAACCCAATTGAGCACCATGGTACTTTCCCTTTGCCAGAAGCACAGTTAGACAGATTTATGATGTCTATGTCTTTAGGCTATCCGCAAGCTGATCAAGAAGCTGAAATCATCAAAAAAACTATGCGTGACGGTGGTTTTCATGTTGATTCGATTCTTAGTACAGAAGATGTTCTCAATGCTAGAGCCGGTGTTAAGAAAATTTTTGTGCATGATGCTTTAGTCAATTACGTTGTTCAAATTGTCCAAAGTACTAGAAGGCATCCCTCGGTTCTTCTAGGTGTAAGCCCCCGGGGCTCGCAATTGCTTGTTCGGGCGGCGCAAGCAAACGCCTTTATCGACGGACGAGATTTTGTTACCCCAGACGATATTAAGTTGCTTGCACCATCGGTTTTCGGTCATCGTGTTTTACCAAAAGTAAAGACCAATCGGGTCAGCCATGCAGAACTCATCGAAAAAATCCTTGAGACCGTCCCCGTCCCAGCCTAAAAAAGGTGCTGGTTCTGGCGCAGAGAGTGCGAAAAGTCGGACAAGTACAAGTGATAGCAAGAAAAAGCCAGGGGCTCAAATTCCAGGCCAAGAGTCTTTGCCCCTACAACAATCTGGTATGGCACCTGGTCGGCCGGTTTCTCATGAGCAAGCCTTTGGTTCTTCGGGCGGTCGTCGCTTTCGCCTTCCGTTCGGGCTGCTAGTGATTTCGGTGGCACTATATATTTTTGCCGCTTTTGTTGCTAGTGAATGGATTTATTTGCTTTCAGCTGCATTTCTTGTCGCTCTGGTATTGGGCTTTATTTTGCCATTCTTTGAATTGGCTGGTCTTTCCGCTTGTTATTTGCTGCCTCAAGAAGTAGCAGCGTTAGAGACGGCCACTATTCGTGTTAATATTACGCGCCATTTTAAATTGGGGCCGATATCGTGGGTGGTGCCTACTCGTGCTCTAAGAATGACAGTCAATATGACTAAACGAGCTGCTGATGGTCGGCCCAGCGACATCATGGTAGCTCCTGACCCTGTCTATATTGATAAACTTGATAGTGCCGAATGGTACAGTTTTCCTACACCGTCTTTGATGCGCGGTGTCTATTTCCTAGAGAGCGTAGAGCTTTCTACTTGCTTCCCGCTTGGCATTGCCTGGTGGTCGCGCACTGTAAAAATGACATTGTCTGAGACTAAGCCCAGCATTACAGTTTATCCTGATGTTCTGCCGATATCTGGTAATTTTCTCTACCTATTGAGTGGCATAGTCTCGCCCATGGGACATGCTACTTCTTCGTCGGTGATTACCCATCAATCAAGCAGTTTTCGTAGTGTTCGGGAGTTTCGTAGCGGCGATAGCATGAGGCATATTCACTGGGCCTCAACTGCTCGTCAGGGCAAAATGCTAGTGCGAGAGTTTGATTCTGAAATCTTACCAGTCTTTGATATCTTGCTTAATCTTAGAGCCAATTATCGCAGTCAAGAACAATTTGAATTGGCAGTCAAACTGGTCAATTCGCTTGTTCACCTCGGTCACAATTTGGGCCATATGCCCAGGCTATTGCTTAATCCGTCTACTGAATCAGGCGAATTACAAGACCTGTTAGTAGACTTGCCGCACATACCGCCTGGTTTAGCATTGACCGCGGAAATATTAGCCAGGGTCGAGCCGATCACTAAGGTGGCCGCCAATCGCAAGTCGTTTGACGATGAACCTAAGAACGAAGCTGAAACTTGGGACCACATCAATGACCGGCCTCTTGTTACGGTGCTACCAACCTCTGAGAAGATTGTAAAGCATAGTCCTGGCCGTGGAGATGTGATCTGCCTTCCAGTTGAAGTCGTTGAAGTATCACCCAATTGGCAAGACGACAATCAGCCATTACCAGGAATGGAGTCGCAAAACCAAGACAAGGCTGTCAATGCGAAGAGCCGTGGTGCATCTGCTAAGAAAACAGAGAGAGATGAACGCACTGAGTTAGGGCCGACATCCGGAACAGTTCTAGCGCGAATTGAATGGGAAGGAGATTTTGACGGCCTATGAGTAAGAGTGCAGTTCAACATCCAGAAGATTCGATCGCCTTGAGGGTGATTGTCTATTGCATGACTCTGACATGCATTGCTGCTAGCTGTGCTTTTGTCAAGACCTCGTGGCCTGTAATTGTATTAGTCTTCACGCTTTGTACTGTAGGTAGTTTGGTGGCGTACCAATACCGCTATGAGAATCAGAAGTGGATGCAAGGTGTTGTCATAGTTGGTGTGCTTGGCGTCGGTGCTAATGCTCTGGCGGAATTCCTAAACCCAATGAACGGTCCTGCTGATTTCTGGGGACCGGTTGTGCATTTTATCGCTGGTACTTTTGCCCTCCACACTTTTGATCTAAAGTCTCGTTCTGATATTAATCTTTCGGCCATGCTTGGAGCCCTAATTCTTTGTTGCTTATCTCCCGTGGCACGCAGTATCTATTTCGGTTTCACTGTTTTGACCTATATAAGTCTTGGCACGATGATGCTTTATTACGATTGCATGTCGCGCACACTGACAAATTGGCTTGATAAACCAATGTTGGCAGCTCCCGTAGTGCCTTCTTCTTTCACTGATAAACGACGCAGACCAAGAGGCAGTGCGCAGCTAACACTAGCTCTGCTTCCGTTTATTAGCATCCTCGCCTTTGTTTTTGTGCCGCGCTCTGATGACACTATCGATATTATTACTTCGAGCATTCGCAATTTGAGTTTTGCCAATCTACTTAGATTGCTTCCTGACTTTACGGATCATTCGCAGAAGCAGCAGCCAGCAAGAAACCCTTACACATTGCCAGTGCGTAACTTGGGCCTTGCTAAGCCTGGCGAAGACAAAGATAAGTCGGCAATAGCGCCGGTGATTAAACCTGAGAAGCATGCTGCTCCCCAGTTGCCCGAGAAAACACCGAGTAAGGCTTCTAAAGGCGGCAAAGCTGATAAGACCGCGAATGAAGCTGATGCCAAGTCTGGTAGCAACACCAAAGCCAAGGCAAAAGAGAAAGCTGAAAAAGAAAAAGAAGCAAAAGCTGGCAAAGATAGTAAAACTGGCAAAGCTGGCAAAGATAGTAAAACTGGCAAAGGCGGTGGCAATAGCAACGCTTTAGGCAACGATGGTAAAGAAAAGAATGCTCTTCCACCCGGCATTATTTCAGCCAAAATGATCGATATGGATGTCAATCCATTTCAGAAGACTGGCGAAATTCTATTCAAAGTCAGTTCGACGAGGCTGTTTTGGGAAAGAAGAGCAGTCTTTGATAATTTCGACGGCCGCTATTGGAGCCGTTCTAAAGATACTTTGAAAACTAAGAATATGAATATCAGGCCACTTACTAGTAAGTCAGGTTCATCCCAAGGTAACTTTGGTGATTCTAGTAATACTACTGGTGACTTAGAGGTTGATACTGCTAGCGATACTACTAGTTCAGGTCTAGATCAAGCAAATGTCAATGATCCGGCTAAAAAGGCTGAGTTAGAAGAAGCTGAGGCTGAAAGACAACTTGAAGAAGAGCGGTTGCTTTCACTTGACGGACAACTGAGTGGTTATGGCGCCGACAATTCAATTAATTTTGTATTCTTCCGACCAGATAAACCAATATTTGATATGAAGAAAGCCAACGCCTTGATCGTTCCCAAGATTATGCCGGTGGTTGAGATAACCCAGGCTTACGAAATGGTTAGTGATCTCGATAACGTTGTTCCAGTTTGTTGGATACCTCAGACGGTTGGGCTTGACTCTAAGAAAATAACTGTAAACGATTACGGCATGGTGCTTTCTTCCGATCCAATCAACAAAGGCACCACTTTTAAGGTGGTCTCGCAGCTGCCGCTCTACGATACTAATCGAATGCGTAACGAGCCTGGTCTTAGTGTTGAACAAGAGAAGTCATTACGCAAAGTCTTGGCAAACTATTTGCAGCTACCTGAAGGTGTCTCTCCTGAAGTTGTAGATTTTGCTAACCAGGCTGTCGGTGCTACTGGTAACTGGTTTAGCCAGGCCGATAAGCTTTGCCATGTGATGCGTACCCATGCTGCTTATGAAGCCTCTAAACCTGAGGGGTTCGCTCCGGCAGAAGATCGAGTCAAGCAGTTTTTACTTGAGCGGAAGCTGGGTAATAGCCAAGATTTTGCTTCAGCATTTGTTGTGCTCTGTCGCAGCATTGGCTTACCGGCTCGGCTTGTAAGTGGTTATGGCATTGGTACTACCAACAAAGTCTCCGGTGCTCGAGAAGTACGCACCAATGATTTGCACTTCTGGTCAGAGGTATTCGTTCCCGAGTACGGATGGGTACCTTTTGATTCTGTGCCGGATGGTATTTTGCCAGCTCAGGCCCGTGAAGAAGGATACAGCTTGTCTGCAATTCAGAAAATGTTAGAGACACACGCTGGTATGAATTTTTCAGATCAAGAGGGCCTCAGCCCGAGACGTGTCGCCGGCTGGATTGCCATAATTTTCTCCTTACTGTTCTTGCTTGCTGGTATTATCTTTGGTCTGATACTGTTTATGCGCCATCTAAAGAGACAAGCTGCTCTCAACGCGTGGCGTGGACCTGAGTGGAAAGTTTATTTAGCTATCATCAAAGACCTAAAGAAGATCAAAATCGAGCGAATCGAATCTGAAAGTAGTGAACAATTTGTTCGACGTGTAGGTGAAGTTGTCGCCGATAGATTGAAGCAAGGAATGAAAGTCGACAGAGATTTGCCTACGGCACTGTCAGAGTTCTTCGTTGTTTACGAAGCTGTTCATTTTGGCAATAAAGAGTTGTCCAGGGACTTGAAGCAGAAAGCATCAGATGTGCACAAACTGATTAAGTCGAAAGGAAGATAGTTAGTGAGAGGAAGCCGAGTTGATTGAAATGGTAGACAATCAAGCACAGTGTCTGTTGCTTGATTATCGCAATTGTTCGCTAGTTGATTTTGCTGAGCCATACTGTGAAAACCGAGCGCCGGAGATGCTTAGCCGGCATATTCCTCTATCTCTTTTTTATCAATGCATGATTAGAAAGTTGCTTGCCCGTTTTCGCTGCACTGACCTAGATGATTATTTGAAGACAAGAGCTATGCAGAGTCAAAGTGATCATCTCGGTGGTTTGTTTGCTGATGCTGGCATTGGTACAGTTTTAATTGATGATTCAGTTACTAACAGTTCAGAAGAACTTCTCTCAGCTTCTCAATTGGCACAGTTGACCAATTTGAAAATCAATCGAGTGCTTGCAATTGAGCCAGTTTTAGAGCGTCTCTTTGTTGCGAACGATACTTTTGATCAGGCCTTGCGTAATCTTGAGCGCACATTTGATGGTGCCATAGCAGACAGTGCTCAGAGCAATCTTAAAGTGGTGGCATTGAAAACATCATTGGCAAATGGTGGCCTCGCTTTGGAGGCTTCCACTGTGGCTAGTGCTCGTACTGCTTACCATCCGGCTCGCAAGGAGGTCCTAGAGAGCAACAAGCTGGGTCGCACCGCCGCTTACAACTATATGCTTGCTCAAGTCTTAGAGCTTGCAATAAAACGCGGTCTTCCTGTGCAAATTAGGGCTAGTGGTGATCAACAGGCAACGCTAGTCGATGTCAATAATGGTAATAATAATCCGCTGGCGTTTCAGCCGGTTTTGCGAGCACAGCGCTATGCCGATCTCAAAGTGGTCTTTTTGAACAGTTATCCATTTGTTCGTGAAGCGGCCTATCTTGCTTCTGTTTATCCGGGTGTGTTTTTTGACCTGTCCTTAGCCAATAGCCTACTTGCTCCTGATTTGACCAGGCTCTACTATGAAGCTCTCTCCGCAGCTCCTTATTCTAAGCTTCTTGCTGGGACTGGTGGTAATAGTCAGCCTGAGTCGTTTTGGTATGGGGCTGTTTGCTTGAGACGTGGCCTTAGCGAAGCTTTGAAAGAGCTAACTGAAAAAGGATATTTGCTTAAGGCTCAGATGGAAGAAGTTGAGCGAGCTGTATTGCGCAGTAATGCTATCAACTTATATGATTTGCACTAGCTGCTATATGTTTTTTCAGGGAATTGGTTAAGCAGATAACAAAATGCTGCGAATCTTGCCAAAATACGCTGAGATCTCTGTCACTATTGGCTAAATGGCGCCTGACAGCCTTGTCGCCAAGTGGTGGAATGCCTTACAATTTAATGTATGCAATCACCAGACACCGCAAATAGTCGTAAAACGACTGAAATCAAACGTTCTGAAGCACTTGAGGCGATTGTCGCTGCTGGCGCGAAAGACATTCCATCGGTCCCCGTACCAGTTCCTATGTCTCCACCAGCTCTACCAATGTTTGAGGCGACGGCTCAAGGCTTACCGCCTGACAACCAGCTTGTTACTGTTACCCAAGAGCAGCCCCCAGTGGATGCTCCTGAAGATGTTAGGCCCTTGCTGACCGATCCAGCCTATTATCTCAATCGAGAATTAAGTCTGCTTGCCTTTCAGTGGCGCGTGCTTGAAGAAGCCATGGACGGAACAAACCCCTTACTGGAGCGCTTCCGCTTTTTGTCTATTCTGGGCTCTAACCTAGAAGAGTTCTTCATGGTGCGAGTTGCTGGTCTTAAACGTCAAATTGAATCAGGTACACCGAGTGCTGGTCCTGATGGTCTCAGCCCTTCTGAGCAGTTAGATGCTGTTAGTTCTGAAGTGACTCGTCTACTTGCGAGTGCCCATGATTGTTTGAAGGGTAGTTTGTTACCTGAATTGAAGATGGCTGGTATTCAAATTTTGCAGTTTGATGAACTAACCGATGAGCAGAAAACTGATGCCCGCGAGTATTTCCGCAAGAAGATTTTTCCTGTTCTTACACCCCTAGCCTTTGACCCGGGTCATCCTTTCCCGCATATTTCCAATCTCAGTCTCAATCTAGCTGTTCTAATTCGTGACCCGGTTTCAGATGAGCGCTTTGCTAGAGTGAAGATTCCAGATAGCTTGCCGCAGCTAGTGCCTATTGGCAGAACTGAGCCACCGGGTGCTCGCTCTAGTGTCATTCAGTGCAAGCCTAACACATATGTTTGGCTCGATGATTTGTGCAAAGCTAACATTGAGCAGCTCTTCCCGGGCATGTCGATTATTGAAGTTTATCCTTTTCACGTTACTCGTGATGCTGAGATGGAAATTCAAGAATGGGAAGCTGGCGATCTACTAGAGACCACTGAAGAAGGTGTTAGACAGAGGCGCTTTGGCGACGTGGTTCGCTTACAGGTGCACCATGCGATGCCTGCATATATTCTCGAAATTTTGATGAGCAATCTTCAGATAGAACCATACGATGTCTATTTGATTGAAGGGCGCATGCCTTTGAGTTCGCTCAAGTATGTTGCAAATTTAGATCGTCATGATCTTAAATACCCTCCCTTCATTCCCTCTATTCCAGCTGCTCTTGATCCAGATATGATGGACAAAGACGAAGATGTGTTTGCTGCAATCGCAAGGCGCAATATTCTTTTTCATCATCCATATGATTCGTTCCAGCCGGTAGTAAACTTCCTCAATGCTGCAGCTAACGACCCCAATGTTCTGGCTATTAAAATGACTCTCTATAGAGTTGGTAAGAATTCACCAGTGGTAGAAGCACTGCTGAAAGCGCAGGGACGTGGTAAGCAAGTTGCTGTGTTGGTGGAACTCAAGGCGCGCTTTGATGAAGAGAGCAATATTGAATGGGCCAAAGCTCTTGAAGCTGAGGGTGTCCATGTCGTCTACGGACTGCTGGGATTGAAGATTCACTCTAAGGTGGCTCTGGTGGTGCGAAAAGAAGGCGATAGTATACGTCGCTACGTGCACCTTGGCACCGGTAACTATAATCCGATGACTGCCCACCTCTACACTGATATTGGCCTACTCACTTGTGATGACAAAATCGGTACGGATATTTCAGACCTCTTTAACTATCTAACTGGCTACTCTGCTAAACGTGACTATCGCAAATTGTTGGTTGCTCCTATTAACTTGCGAGAGCGATTTGAAGAGCTGATTTTAAGAGAAATCGAACATGCTAGAAGTGGTGCGAAGGGTCGCATTATTTTGAAGATGAATGCGCTTGTTGATGAGCGCATTATCGAACTTCTGTATCGTGCCTCTCAGGCTGGTGTAAAAGTTGATCTCATTGTTCGCGGTATTTGTTGCTTGCGTCCCGGTATTCCCGGCGTGAGCGAGAACATTCAAGTGATTAGTGTTGTTGGTCGCTTCCTTGAGCATAGTCGTATCTACTATTTCCGCAATGGCGGCAAAGACGAGATTTTCTGCGGCAGCGCTGACTTGATGCCTCGTAATTTAAATCGTCGCGTTGAAGTGCTCTTCCCCATTGAAGATGAAAGATTGGCGCGCTTCGTGCGCGATGCTGTGCTCAAGACTTATTTGTTCGATACCAACAAGTCGCGCATCATGCAAAGCGATGGTCGTTACCTTAGACTGCATCCCAAAACTGGCGAACAAGGTCTAAGCTGTCAGCAATGGTTCTTGACCAACAATCAGACCAATAAGCGCTGATCGCTGATTTCTTTCAGGTATCTAGCTAGGCAACGTTGTTAGCTGTAGTATCAATATCAGCTATATAAGTTGAGCCATTGTTCTCTTGTCGTCTGATTGGATTGGTGCCTGGCTTCTTATTGCTGTCAATTTTGTCAGGGCTGAAGCTGCTGGCAAGCATTTCAAAGCGTGCTTTTGAATTTGGACGACGAGTAAGTTTTTCCATTTTTTTCAATACAGCTGCTTCGTCTTCTACTTCACCACCGGGTGTGAGTCCCGCGCGGCGCATGATGCGGCGCGCACCTCCTTCTCCCATCTGATTGGCAATATCTGCTACCAGTGCTGCTCCTAGCTCAGATTTTAGGCCATACTTCTTGGCCATTTCTCCAGTCTTTTCAGCGAATTTTTTGAACTTGTCAACTTGTACTTCTTGAAATTCGGGATCGTTAAGAGCTTCTTTCATTCGACCCATCAGGTCTTTGTTGCCGGCCATGTTGGTACGTCTGACGTATTTCTCGCTCAATAGATTATCGGCATATTTGCCAAATATTTTGTCGAACTTTTCTGGGTTCTTGTCGTGAAAGCTCTTTAGTAAGTCGGGCAGCTCGCCAGCCTTTTGATTCCATTGTCTTACACCAACTGAAATACCATGACCAGCGTCGTTAAGGTTTATTGTATTGAACTTACCTTCATTGCTGGCAACAGTTTTAACTACCCGATCGCTGAGCGTATCTCCGAGGTGCGCTTCTAATTCTTTCTTTGGCCCTTCTAGTAATTTGCGATCGCTGTTGTTCATGAAAAGAGAGCCTTTGAGCTGGCCAAAACCTGAGTCTTGCAGTAAAGGCGACGGAAAGCCCATTTTTGCTATGGCGGCATTCTCAGAGCTAGAGTCTTGTTTAGTTGGCAATTGCTCTTTGGCTGGCAAACCATTGATTTGTTCGTGAACAGCACTTCTATTGTTGTCGCTTCCTTCTCCTGCGGCGCGTTCACCGGCCTTATGCTTTGCTGGTCTTGCATCTGATGTTGTTTCGAGGCTCATGGTCTATGTCTCCCAGGGGGCATGCGAGAAGGGGAGATTCATTATTGTTCGATGCGCTGTGAAAATTACGTGACAGCATTAAGCTGGTCTCAACTAACAGCATTATGCTCAGCAACTATTCTTTTTTACTCGCCCTCAGAATCTGCAACATCGATGGCGCATTCTGGCAGGGCCCGTTGCAGTGCTGCCATGTCAGCTTGAGACATGCTCTGGGGGTCGAGAGTTAGGCTAGTCAGTCCTTTTATTTGGCCTAAGGTTGCCGCCAAACCTGGCTGTGGGCGAATGTGTTTTAGTTGAAGTTTCAACAGCTTTTTGCATTTACTCAAATAAGCTAAGCCGCGGTTGGTAATCTCTGGGTTGCTGCTAATCGCGAGCTCTCTCAGATTTGCAATCTGTGAAATTTGTTTGAGATCTTCATCTTCTAAACCTGCAGACTTCAGGGATAGCTCGCGCAGCCGAGATTTTCCTTCAAGTTTTTGCAGGAAGGCACTCGCATTGGTTACATGGTTTGCAGTCAATGAATTAAGCTCTCTCAAGCGCTTGAGCTTGGCTAGTCCATCGCCTGTGATTCCGGTATCAATTAGGGCAAGGTTGTCTAGGTTAGTAAGACAATTGAAGGTGTCTACTGACTTTGATGTCAGAGTGCAGTCACGCAAGACCAAATGTTTCAGTCTTGTTAGGTGCTTGATATTCTTTAGTTCGCTATCTTTAAGCAGACCTGCAAAGCTTTGAATGTAGAGCCCAGTGAGATCATCCTTGCCAAACTTTTTGAACAGTTCAGAGTGCGCCAAGAACCGCTGATCGGGGTGGAAAACTACGTTCTCAGTGCGACCAACTTTGATATTGCCGATTGCAGGTATATCTGTACCACCTTTGCCAATTGCAATAGAGCCAAGTCGCGTGTCTGCTGGAAAGTGGAAGATATGTTGCTTGTGATTTCTTTCAACACTAAACTCGGGAGCGATTAATACTTCTCTATCGCTAGAATTCGGCAGGCGGTCGAACTGCCCTAGGTTCGATTGAGGTCTCTTTACTGGCTTGTGGGGCACAAAAAAGATGCTAGAGAATACACCAGTGAGCAGTAGAAACAGAGCCGAACAGGCAACGAGTAGCCACATTTGGTTCAGTAGAGAACTACCTATTGGTTCTTCTGGAGCGAAGTGTCCAAGCTCTTGGTTGACAGATTCACCATTGGCAATGCAATGCAGGTCATGGGCAAACTGTGCTGTACTGGTGTAACGCTCGTTAATTGATTTTGCCAGCATTTTGCTAAGTATAGTTTGCCAGTCACTGTCGTCAATTAAGGTGGTGGCGAAGCTTGCTAAGTGCGGTATTTCGGCAGTATTGTGCGAGACTGCCGTGGCAAAGGCATTTTCGCCCGAGAACGGTACTTTGCCCGTGAGAGATTCGAAAAGTGTGATGCCGAGAGAGTAGATATCTGAACCTGGCCCAAGAGCTTCACTGTTCCAATGTTCTGGGCTCATATAAAAAGGACTACCAATTAGTTCACCAGTAGCAGTGAGTGACTGGGCAAATTCATCGTCGGAAAAACATTTAGCTAAACCGAAGTCGATTAGTTTTGCATCGACAATTTTGCCAACTTGGTTTGTAACTACAATTATATTTGCCGGTTTAATATCACGGTGCAGAATGTTCATTTGATGCGCATGCTGCAGTGCTGCAGCCATGGCTAAGAAAATCGTCAGGGCCTCTTCTTCACTCAAAGGTCCTTTTAATCTGATTCTTTCGTGTAAGGTCTGGCCAGATACAAGCTCCATAACAATATACGGCACAGCGTTATCGAGCTTGCCGAAGTCATAGACCCGTGCAATATTAGGATGATTTAGCCGGCTGGCGTTCCTTGCTTCACGTTCGAAGCGGCCCCAGGCGGCTTGGTCAGCGAGATCCCGTTCAAGAGTCTTGAGAGCAAGCTGTTTGTTCTTTTCAAGATCGACCACTAGGTAAACTTTGCCCATGCCACCCTGGCCGATTGTGGTAACAATCTGGTAGCGCTGGTCAATAATTTTGTCGCTGCTTATGCTAGTAACCACTAAGCTCACTGAGTCACCTATTCTATAAGAATAAGTGACTCAATGTGAATATTACGTGAGTGTCTAGTTGCTTAGTTAGTAACTTGCTTAGTTACTAATTGGCTGACATGCTGAGTTATCCTTTGACGCAGACTAGGGGCCTGAGTTTGTGGACGATCTCAACAAGATCAGCTTGAGCTGCCATAACCGCATCGAGTGGCTTGTAGGCGCCAGGTGATTCATCCAGAATGCCCTCATCTTTGCGACATTCAACATGAGCAGTATCGGCAGCGTGACGATCAAGTGATATCACTTTTTTCGCTTGGCTACGAGACATTGTGCGACCAGCCCCGTGAGAGCAGCTGTTGAAGCTCTCGCGGTTGCCTTTTCCTCGAACGATGTATGAACCCACTCCCATTGAGCCTGGGATAATACCCCAGTCTCCTTCTTGCGCTCTGACTGCACCTTTTCTTGTCACCCAGACAGTTTCACCGAAGTGGCTTTCTTGTGTAACATAGTTAGGTAGTTGGCCTGTGCTGTTGAGAGCCTCAATTACTTGTCCCATCATCACCTGTCTGTTTAAGTAGGCGTAGTCTTGTGCCCACTGAACAGCATAGAGATAGTCGTCAAAGTAGTCAGCACCTTCAGACAAATAGGCTAAGTCTCTGTCAGGCAAATTGATCTGATTTCTCGTCATCTCTTTGCGTGCTAGTTCAATGAAGTATGTACCGATGCGGTTGCCCACACCTCTGCTACCTGAGTGCAGCATCAGCCAGACGTTATCTTCTCCATCGAGCAAAATTTCGATGAAGTGGTTGCCTGAGCCAAGAGTACCTAGCTGTAGGCGGTTGCGACTGTAGTTGCCGTCATCTACCTTTGGGTGCTTGCCTGCAATAATATCCCATCGGTTACTCAAGCTTGACCAAGCGCTATTGATTGGCTTGGTAGCTGGATGACTGTTGGCCAAGTCATCACGCCAATAGCCTTTACCAACTGGCACAGCATTCTCAATGGCTGCTCTTAGTGGGCGCAGATTGTCCGGTAGGTCGCCAGCCGTTAGTGTAGTTGCTAGGGCAATCATGCCGCAGCCTAAGTCAACACCAACTGCAGCAGGAATGATTGCTTTGAAAGTTGGAATGACAGTACCGACGGTGGTGCCTTTACCCATGTGTGCATCTGGCATAACTGCGATGTGCTTGTGAATAAATGGCATTGATGCCAAATTAATCAGTTGCTGCAGGGCGGCAGGTTCTAGTGCAACGCCTCTAACCCAAGCCTTGATTGGCTTTTTCTCGTGTACCCTGATTACTTCGTATGGCAAATCGTTAGGATCGTAGTGAATTTTTTCGCTGTTCATTTTGTTCTCTTCTTTTTGTTGTCTCTTTGATTATCTAGATTATAAGTATGTGCTTCTCTGCAATCTAAGATTGGCTTGACCATTATGGTCACAGAGAATGCTGCACCAAATACAGTGCAGTGATGGGGCTTTTGTGCGCACTGATATCAACAGAAGAGCAATAGCCTAATACTTTAAGTGGCTTGCCCAATGTTTTGCTGGTATGCACTGCCTTAGAAGGTTGATTTCAGAGGGTTTTGGCATCTGCAACTAGATTGTCAGACTAGTGAGAAACGCCTCTTGTTCTGGCCCTTTTATGTTGATCTCTTGCCGCTCAAGGGGCCGCTCAAAGGGCCACTTAGGGGGTAGCTAATTGACTGCGCTATCCGGCTTTCGGCCCTGATGATGCGCGTGATGCCAGAGACTAAAACTTCGCCGGAGACCATTCTCGACTAATAAATCGCCAACCGCCAGGTTGTCTTCTGCGAAGCTCTCAACTGCGAAGTTGCCAATCCGGCAGGCCGCACCGATAGTGCTGGCGGCTGGTTTGATTTTATAGAATGGTCCCATGGGGCACCTCTCTTCTTCTTCTTCTTCGAGTATCAAGCTACAGAGTCTTGGGCTATGGTTTATAACTCGCAAAGACATTTGTCTTGCAATTCTAAACCTTACGAGACCAGCATAGTGTTTTACGCGCTAGTCTGTCAAGCGCAAATTTGTCAGAAGCTATAGATTTATCATTGCATCGCCAGTGGTGGCAACGCAAATAGTGTAAGTCTTGCTGTCAGAAGTTCTTAATACAAATAGATTGTTTACGGATTATCTTCGATGTAATCGCCGCCAACGGGCAGATAATCATTGATCAAAGTGAAAACTATTGTGCCGAGGACTACAATGGCCAAACTGGCGAGAGTCATAAAAAAACGAGCACTCCTTGGGGATAACCTATTATCGATGCTGTAAAGACACTGCGGTATATACAGTAAACATATCTTTACAGAGTTAGAGGCCGGTGACCGGCTCCCTTTTTCTTTCTCTAGATGTTGACATTTTTAGCATAGATGGCAAGAGTGAACAGGGGGTGAACGTGATTCCCCCTGTCCTTTTCAATATAAAATCTACGAAATAAAGTCACTAAGCGATTTGTTATGCAAGTGTCGGCGCAGCTTTTTCAGAGACCGCTTCTGGATGCGACGTAGTTCGGCTACGTCAATGTTGAGCTTGGCTGCGACCATTTTAGAGTCATATAGGCCGTCCCCTTCAAGGCCATACAAGTAGCTGATAGCAGTTTTCTCTAGCGGGCTGAGGTAACGTGTAAGGCGGTCAATGCCTCGACGCAGCATTGTTTGTTCGGCCATTCGCTCTGGTAGGGCCGAAAATTGGTCCTCAATAAAACTGCCAATCGTATCTTTGTCTGAACCCGGCAGAGTCTCATCAAGTGACGCAATGGTGCTTGAACTGGCCACAAGTCGGGATATTTCTTCTGGTGGAAGCTCTAAGGCCGACGCCAACTCAGTCTCGGTGGGAAATCGCCCATGGCCTTGTCGGAATTCTTTAGCGTAGCGCTTGATACGGGATATCTGGCTTCTTACGTGCACCGGTATCCTGATACTCCTACCCTTATTTGCGATAGCGCGCATCACCGCTTGGCGTATCCACCAGGTTGCATAGGTCGAAAATCGGTTTCCCATTGTGGGGTCGAACTTCTTAGCTGCATGAATTAGGCCCAAGTTTCCTTCTTGAATCATATCCTCCATATCTAGGCCTTGATTGCGAAAGCGCTTAGCTATGCTGACAACGAGCCGCAAATTACTGACCACAAGTTTGGACAAAGCAGCATCATCGCCGCTGGCAATCGCGCGGCCAAGCTCGATCTCTTCATTGGCCTTGATCAGACTTGTCTTGCCAATGTTCTGTAGGTAGGCATAAAGTGCTGGCTCTACGCTCGCAGGCTGGGCTTCCTTTTCAGCTTGCTTCGTTTCTTTGTCGTCTTTATCTTCTTCATTCTCATCATCGTCTAGAGGCAAAGCTAATGCTTTGTCTAACAGCTCCAAACTACCACCGTCGTACAAGCTCGGTGGGAAATCTACTGAGTATGTCTCTAATTCATTCATTTTGCTCACCATTTTTGTCTCGAGTGCGCCAACATCTAGAGATTTCGGGGAGCGACTTTGTTTTTTATTTGCTCATACGCGTGCTCTTTTATTCTTACCTGGCTACCTACTAAAGTTGTGCAACTTTGCTGTTTGCAGTATAAAATTCGAACCAAAAGGTGCTGCCCT